>CAMNIU010000039.1 GCA_946540605.1 uncultured Treponema sp. | reverse complement strand
CTCATAACCCGGAGGCCGCAGGTTCGAGTCCTGCCCCCGCTATACTGCTAATTCCTTATGTTATAAGGAGTTACAACACTACTAAACCCAATAAAGTAGGGCTTAGCGTGATTCAAATTACTAATTTAAGTAAACAATTAAAGTAACTTGTTTACGGTCTTAGTGAGGTGAATATGGCTAAGCCCTATTTAATTTTTAAAGCCCATACTGGCTTTTATTACGCTCAAATCCGTCTTGCAGATGGAAGTCTTTCCAACAACAAATCTACTGGCTGCAAAAACCGTGCAGAAGCTGAACGCAAGGTTATGGAATGGATTGTAACCGGAAACATTCCTGTCCGAGTAAACAGCAAGGACTCCAAAGTTCAGAGCATTGATAAGATCAGACTCTTCAATGATTTACGCACCGCAGATTTTGATACAGAAGACATTGAAACAATCATCAAGATTCTGAAGGAAAGAAACTACCTCTACTCTGCTGTTCCTAAATCATCAAAAGGAAGTATTCCGATTGAAGACTTCCTCGAAAACTTCTGGGATTTTGAAAAGTCTCCTTATGTAAGAGAGAAGCTTGGAAAGAAACAGTCTATCCATCGTCAGTATTGTGCAACACTTATGAGCAGAACCCGCCTTTACTGGATTCCTCGTCTTGCCGGAAAATGTGTTGGTGAAATTACAAGAAACGATGTTGAAGCCTTCTTCTCTAGCGATGAAGCCCAGAAGCTTGCACCTAAAACTGTAAACTCAATTATTGAAACAATCACAATTCCTATGAAGTGGGCCTACTATCACGACCTTACACAGAACAATTGCTTTGATGGAATTATCAAATGTTCCAATCAGAGTAAAGAACGAAAAGTCATTGATATGGAAACTGCAAACCGCCTCATGGAACTTGATTGGGATAATGACGAAGCAAAGATTGCAAATGAACTTGCAATGCACACAGGAATGCGAGCCGGAGAAATCCAGGCACTCACAATTGATGATCTTGGTGATGATGAAATCTATGTACGCAAAAGCTGGTCCAAATACGATGGGTTGAAATGCTGTAAGAATGGCGAAGAACGTTCTGTGCCTATTCCTATTTCCCATCAGCTTTATTTGAAACTCAAGATGCTTGCAGACTTTAATCCCTTTGATAATGGATTCATTTTCTACAGCACAGTACCTGAGAAACCAATGGACAGTAAACAGTTTAATAAATACCTCAAACGTGCACTTAAAGACATTGGTTATGAAAACTCAAAAGAAATCTGTTTCCACTCCTGGCGCCACTTCTTCTGTTCACGAATGCTGGATTATGTAAAAGACAAACGTTATGTAATGGCTCTCTCTGGCCACAAAACCGAGGCCATGCTCAATCATTATGCTGCACATCTTGAAGATGATAAGGTTGTTGATTTGGCAAGAAACGTTATGAAGAAAATCTTTATTGACCAGAATGAAGATGAAGAAACCATCAATATGCTGAACAGCAAACTTGAAGAACTGGATAAAGAAATTGCATAAGGAGAAGTGAAAATGGGTATTTTTGGTAAGAAGACTGTAAAAACAAATGATAAAGATAATGCAAAGATTAAGATGGTTGAAGTTTCACAGCTTCGTTTTGATAGAGACTTCAAGAACGTGTTTCAGCAGGAGAATGACAAGGTTGCTGAAATTGCAAATGATATGAGGGCAAATGGATTTGATAAATCACGGCCGATTATTGTAACTGAGGCATATATCATTGTTGATGGACATTCACGCTTTATGGCCGCAAAAAAAGCAGGACTTGAAAAAGTGCCTGTAATCATCAAGAAGTTTGATAGTCGTGATGAAACAATTGAATATGAGTATAAGATGCAGTTGAACTCCAGACGTTTAACAGATGGAGAATATTTCGCCGCCTTCTTAAAGCTCGATGAAATCCGCCGTTCAAATCCAAACGCACAAGGCTCTTCTGATGAAGCAATTGGCCGTCAGCTTAATAAGTCAGCACGGCAAGTTTGCAAAATGCGTGAAATTGCAAAGAAGGCAGACTCTACCCTTCTTGAAAAAATTCAGAACGGCAGTATATCCATCAATAAGGCGCATGAAATGATTAAGGCTTCAGAAGCCAGGAAGAAGGCCAGAGTTGTAGAAGATGATTCCGAAGAAAAGACTTCTAATACAGGCAAAGGCATTAATTCTGATTCTTTCAAGCTGGAAGTTCTTTTCGTCCTGTCAGAACTGGAAAAAGGAAAGAAGAAATCACAGATTCTGAAGGATAAGCGAATCGCACGACTGAAACTTGGAGAATTGAAACTTGATGATGAAGAACTTTCAAAAATCTCACAGAGATTCGGAATAGCTTAAAGGGAGGTAAATGAACATGGAAAAAATGGATTATTCATGGTATAATATAGGTATGGAAGAGCGACAGAGATTATTAAAGCAAGGCTGCATTAATATATGGATTGATGAAATTGTACCTTGCTTAAAAGACACTGTAACTGGAGAAATGAAAGAAACAGTTGTCTTTAAAATCGAAAGCCGTTCTTATTTGAAGCAATATACAGAACAAAACGGCTGGCAAATTAATTGGATTGAACTTCCTGCTGATGTTGAAGTTTATGAACTGGCTCTGAAAGATACAAAGGAAATCCAGGGTTTGGTTGCCGTAAAGAATGATGTAAATTCGCGAGCAGCGTTTTTACATTGGGCTTGCACTGCACCACAGAATAATAAACATGACTTTGGTAAACAAAAGTATTCTGGTGTAGGCGGCCATCTGTTTGCCATTGCAGCAGATAAATCTGTGCAATGGGGATATGAAGGAGCTATGCACGGCTTTGCATTGAATAAAGAATTGCTTGAACATTACATTGAAACATTTAATGCAGAGTTCTTAGGGATGTTACACGATTATCAATTCTTCATTAATGAGATTAATGCTAAAAAACTTTTGGAGGTGTATAACTATGAATGGAACTAAAACATTAGAAAGACCAAAATTCTTAGAAGGTGTAGAACTTCCTAACTCGTACTATGAAACTCCAGATCCATATAAAACTGCACCTTCTTGCAATGTAAATCTTCTTGAACTTTCAAGATATGCAAGAAAGATTGGAAAGAAACTTGTTGAACTAACAAAAGAAGAAGTTCAGCAGTTTGCAATTGTTTAATTCTTTTACAAGGGGCTTTCAATTCTGCTTCAACAGTTTTGAAAGCCTTTTTTATTTTCTTTCAAAGTTATCGTAATTTTGTATTTTGATGGATTTTTTTAAACGCAAAGTTGCGTTCAGATAATTTCGAAATATCCTTGATAAATTTAAATAATTATAGTTATGATTATTATATGGAGACTTATATATGATTTGGCTTGTAAAAACTCGAGAAAAAGCTATCACTGATGGAAATAAGAATACAAAATCATATCTAAAAGACTGCATGATACCTGCAGATAGATATATAAAAAAAATAAAAGCCGGGAATATAAAATCTGATATCAAAAACGATGCAAACTATCACTTATACCAATTAATGGAATTATATATTGATTGCAAGATTATTTCTAAATGGCTTAGTTTACAAACCGATGATGAGCGATTAGATTTTTTTCTCCATTTTACTGATATAAATTATTTACAAAAACTTTGTGATTTTACAGATTCATATTGCTCACCGTTCGAATACAATTCTTTTTCTGATGCATTGAAGAACGCTATTACCACTTTATTTACAGATTATATTTCTGATTTTAAGAAAGCCTTCCAAGAATGCGTAGACGCTTTAAAAAATAATACAAACACAAATGATCTAAATAAAATTGATGCAATTTCTAGCTTCCTATCTTTTTATATAAATCAAGGCGCATGGACTGCTTTAAGAATTGTACCTACAACACTTTGTGCTTTTGATTCAATTCAATTTCAAGGCAAAAAATATATTAATTATGATTATATCAAAAATCCAATAATGACATTTAATGAAAAGTTTGTTTTAGAACCAGTTTTTGATAATCGTAAATTCTATTCTGATGCAGCCCGTGATTGTTTCATATATTTTCTCACACTTGCAAAAAAAGTATATGATTCTGAAATAGAAACCAGATTAGATAAATTGGAAACTGCTGTTGAAGAATTAAAAAGAAACGATTTAGAAATATCAAATACATTACAATTGCTTACTCAATTCATGAATGAATCTATAAACAAAAAAAATGAAAATAAGAAAATTACAATTTATCAAAAATTATCTCATGAAGAATTAGTCAATTGTTTTTACGATTATTATAAGGTACCTCGTGATTTTCTTGATATTATTCAAACATATCCTTTTGAAGGAAAAATCATTTTAAGTAAAGATTTCAAAATTGCATATAATTATCAAACCTTGATTATTACCTATCTTGATCGTTTCGTAAATAACAGAAAAGACATGGACTTAATTAAGATTCTATTTCACATTAAATCAAAAAATCCAGCTGCTTCAAAAAGTGGTTATGTAGATAGACTTACAGACTTTATTGAATACATAAAAGCTCATACAAAATATTAATAAATAGTGCCTAAGTTAGGCAGTTAGGCAGATTCTTTTTTCTCAATTGTCCCTTAAACTCTCAGGTAGTTGCAATTAAGGAGTGTTACTCCTTCTAAGAATTAGTTCGCACTATTTGAGTTCCTAATTCGCGATACTGGAACTCGCCAAGGAGTTTCAGAAAATGAAACCATCAAACTTTTCAATTACAGAATGGCCCGAAAAGACACTTTTTTCGCGCCAGGAAACAGCCCGAATACTTGAAGTAGGAGTCTCTACTTTAGATTCTTTGATTCCATATTCAGAACTTCCGAGAACCATTATTCACAAACGCGTTCTTATTCATCGTAAGGATCTGGAGAATTATATTGCATCATGCAGAACAACAGGGCTCGGAGGTACAAAATGAACGAAGAAATTCTTATTCAGATGTTGCAGGATATTAATCGCGAGAACGTGCGCTTCGGTTCAGTCGAAGTGTCTTTCATCTTCCACGATGGACGGCCGACAAGCTATGAAATCTCAACTCATCGGCGCAGGAATATTGATTCGATCTCGAAATCATCTGTCCACCACTTAGAGGAAGATGTTGATGGATGCAGAGGAAGATAAGGAACAAATAAAATTTCGGTTTATTATTATACCTGATTTCATTATTCAAGATACAAGTATTCCAGATGGCGAGAAACTGTTATTCGGTGAGATAGCATCAAATTCTCTAGAAAAAGGCTTCTGCTGGTTCTCTAACCAGTATCTTATGAATCGCTTCAATATTTCAGACCGAACTACTTCAAGATGGATTTATGACCTTCGAAAGAAAGGTTATATCACTGTTGAAATTATACGACGAAAAGGTTCAAGCGAAATAGATGAACGAAAAATAAGAATTGATACGACAAAACCTATACTAGCTGAATATATGAACTGGTTTGGTCAAAAACGGCGGCAAGGTATAGCCAATATTGGCAATAACCCTCCTGTCAAAATTGGCGGAGATAATAATAGACAATGTAATAATAAAGAATTAATAAGTTTAAAAGATATAACTAATATCTTTTTAACAAAGTCGGAATATCAGAATCTTATTGATGAGTTTGGAACGGTAAATTTTGAAAGCGGGTTAAATGCCTATTCAAAGTGGAAATTATTAAAACATGCTCATACAAAATCAGACTTTGATTCATTACGAAAATGGCTTAGTAAAGCACAGAATAAGTATAAAGGTCGAGTTAGTTCAGTAAAAGAAAGCAGAGCTGATGAAGTGACCGATGAGATGCTTGAAAACTTGCCATTCTAAAGGAGTTTTTTAATGAACGAAATAAAAAAATTAAATCCAATTTCACTTTTTGAGACGTTTGATGCGAATGCCGATAGCGACGCATGGGTAAAACAGCGCGAG
>CAMNIU010000038.1 GCA_946540605.1 uncultured Treponema sp. | reverse complement strand
TAGATGCTGAAACATAGGGAGCGACACTGCTATGCAGTGTAAAAACAGTCCAGTGGACTGTTTTTAGCGAGTCTCCGAGCAGCTATGCTGCGAAGGTTCAGCATGACAATACTTTTTGGATAGCCCAGACAATGAGGTAAAAATGTCTCAGGAACGAATTAAAGAACTCGAAAATCTCATAACCCGCTATCAGAAATCTTATTACGACGGCGAAGGTGAAATAAGCGATGCAGAATTTGATAAGCTCTGGGATGAACTAAAAGAGTTAGACCCGGCTAACGCAATTCTTCATCGGGTTGGTGCAGACTCCGGAAATTTTGCCAAAATACATCATATAATGCCGATGGGAAGTCAGGAAAAAGCTGCAAATCCGGAACAGTTTTTAGCCTGGGCAGAAAAACATAAATACGACGCATATCTTGTTGAATATAAACTTGACGGTGCTTCTCTTGAATTACAGTATGAAAATGGTTATTTAAAACGTGCTGTTACACGAGGCGATGGAAGCATTGGTGATGACATTACTGCCAACGCCAGAAAGATGGGTGGAGTTAATGCTGCCATTTATAAAGACGGTCAGTTAGTTCCTTTTACAGGCGGAATCCGTGGTGAAGTTATTATGACTCACGAGGTGCATAAAAAACACTTCCCTGATAAGGCAAACTGCCGCAATGCTGCAAATGGTCTAATGAAGCGAAAGGACGGCGAGGGCAGCGAGTATCTTAAACTGATTGTTTATGATGCGCTTTCTACAAATGGCGTTACATATTTTAATAACGAAGAAGAAAAAATCCGCTGGCTTATGGATTGCGGCTTTAATGTTGTTAAGCTTGTGATTTGTATGAATCCGGACAGGGTTATTGCTTACCGTGCCAAGGTAATGGAAGAACGCGCGGCACTGGAATATGACATTGACGGACTTGTAATAAAGGAGCGGGTAATTAACCTGGTAGACGCGAGCCGCGACAGGCCGGACAGACAGATTGCCTTTAAGTTCAGTCTTGAAGAAGCGGTAACTACTTTGCGCGAGGTTGAGTGGAGTGTGAGCGGCGGTACTTATACGCCGGTCGCAATTTTTGATGAAGTGGAACTGAATGGCACGCGGGTACAGAGGGCGAGTCTTGCGAACCCCGACACGCTGCGTAAGCTCGGCGTGCAGATTGGAAGCCACGTGGTTGTTGTAAAGCGCGGCGAAATCATTCCAAAAATCGAAAGTGTAGTAGAAGAAAAAGGCTTGGAAACTGTGCCGGTAGAATTTCCAAAGGTTTGCGAAGTTTGCGGAACTCCTCTTGTAGATGAAGGAAGCCGGTTATTCTGTCCAAACAAATCCTGCAGTAAACGAGTCCTTCATCAGCTTTTAAAATACCAGCAGGTAGTAGATATCCGCGACCTTGGTGAAACATTAATAACTTCACTTTTTAAGGATGGCCGTCTTAAGTGCATTTCTGATATTTATTCTTTACAGATTGAAGATCTTGTTCCATACTTTTTAAATGAAGAGAGTATGGAGGCAGATAAAAAATCTCTTGGTGCTCAAAAAGTTTATAATTCAATTCAAAGTCACCGCCGTATGAGACTTGCAACTTTTATTGGTGCTTTTGATATAGAAGGAATTGGCGAGACTTCTGCAGAAAAATTAATAGCGGCTGGTTTTGATTCTCTGGAAAAACTTCTTACGGCAAATGAAGATCAGATAGCCGCCGTTTATGGATTTGCAGAAATTATGGCTCATACTATTGTTGAAGGTCTTGCAGAAAATGCTGAAGAAATGCGACAACTGGTAGAGTCTGGAACTATAGAACTTGAACAGGTTGGCGGCGGACTCTTAGCCGGAAAATCTTTCTGCTTTACAGGTGAACTTGTTACAATGAAACGTGCAGATGCTGAACAGCTTGTAAAGAAAAATGGTGGTACCATAAAATCATCGGTTACAAAGGATTTGTCTTACCTTGTTACAAATGATACAACCAGTGGTTCTTCAAAAAACGTAAAGGCAGCAAAACTTGGAATTCCTGTAATTGATGAAAAACAATTTCTGGAGTTGATTTGAAAAAACAAAACAGTTTTATAAAGCTTGTTTCTCCGTTTTTCACTTTATTCATTATCTTCTATGTTATATTTGTATGCTGGAGTGCAATTTCCTGTCTGAACGCTGCAGCCACGATGAGTGGAAATATTCCGCAGGAATTTTTGCGAATTAAAATATATGGTTCATCTACAGAAACAGACGGCTCTGTGGGCACCAGCACTGTGAGCGGAACTTTTTCAATTATCGATTCAAATGCAAATGAAATAGCTGTAATTGAACGTTCCTGGAGTGGTTCGTATCTTGCTGTAGAGTTTGCCAGAATTGGAATGGACGGAAAATATTTTGTTTTTCCTTCAAGAATTTATGGTAAGAATCGTATAATTGAAGAACGCCGGGAACGTTCTCACGGAACTCTTTTGGAAAAATACTATGATGATTACGGACAGTGTATGCTCTTAGGTTATGGTTCAAGTTTACAGGCACGAAAAAAACTTTATCAGATAGCAGCTTTTGCAACCGGAAAATACAAGGTACCGTCTTTTGGTCTTGTAACACGTTTTTCTATAGATCTTTCCGGTTGTCGCCCCGACCGATATTATTCAATCGGTTTTGATGAAAATGGCAGGTATGTCGTGCAAGAATTATAGATTGCTACGCCTACGGCTCGCAATGACGTCATTGCGAGG
>CAMNIU010000037.1 GCA_946540605.1 uncultured Treponema sp. | reverse complement strand
GATATCTACAAGGGAACCTGGGGAACAGAACAGAAGATTTACGACAGCTTTGGAAACGAGCACATGCTTTCAGTTTCTTTCCGCCGCGTAGTTGGAAATCCAAATCAGTGGGAAGCAACGGTTTTGATTGATGCTGATAATGCTGATTACACACAGACTCGTGTTGGTCTTGGAACAACAGACGGAATGGGAAACACCTTCCTCGTAAACTTTGATAACTACGGTGCCCTTCAGTCAGTAAGCGACACTGCAGGCAATATCACTAATCCGGAAGGACAGGTAGTAATTCAGACATCTTTTGCAGTTTCAGATTCAAATCCTGATGCAGAAGGTAACCCTTACCGCCAGACACTCAACATCAACCTGGGAACAATCGGAAGCTTTAAAGATACAATTACACAGTCTGCTTCAAAGTCTACAACAAAGGCTTTCTATCAGGACGGATACACAATGGGCTATCTTGATAACTTCAAGATTGACTCAAGCGGAATCATCACTGGTGTATATTCAAATGGTACAAACCGCACAATCGGCCAGATTGCCCTTGCAAGCTTTGCCAACGACCGCGGTCTTGAAAAAGCCGGAGACAACACATATGTTGAATCAAACAACTCTGGTATGGCCCGCATCGGTGAATCAGGAGTTGCTGGAAAAGGTACTTTGATGGCCGGAGCATTGGAAATGTCAAACGTTGATTTGTCAGAACAGATGACAGATATGATTGTAACCCAGCGCGGCTTCCAGTCTAACGCAAAGACAATTCAGACAGCAGACACCCTGCTTGAAACAGTATTGAGCTTGAAGCGCTAAGCTGAATAAAATACTAAGTTAAGAAAATTATAGCCCCGGGCGGTAATCCATCAACCACCCGGGGCTTTTTTTATAGAATTTCTCACAGAGCAAAAGAGGGCACAGAGGAGTATAAAAAATATCTTCTCCGTGCCCTCTGTGTACTCTGTGAGGAATTTTATTTATACAGATTTGTGATAAGGTGCTAAGATATCTATTAATTTCTGCTTCTTAAATAACACCGCATAATTATATGCACTCATTCCCATCATGTCTTTTACATCAGGGTCAGCACCATTTTCAACAAGCAGTTTTACCAGCGACTCGCGATTTGCACCAACGGCAAGAATCAGATTGTTCTGGCCTTCCTTGTTGATAGTGTTAAGATCAGCACCTTTTTCAATCAGGAATTTAGTGATTTTTTCATTACCACGCCAGACAGCATCCATAACCGCAGTGTAGCCACGATCTTCAGAAACAGCATTGATTTCGGCACCAAGGTCATAAATCATCTGAACAAAATCAAAATTATCGTTACGGCAGGCAATGTTCAGCATAGGAGTACCAAGGTCGTCGCGGGCATTAATGCTCATGCCGGCTTCAAGAAATTCGTGAACAATCTCAGCCTTGTTTTTTGCAATGTAAGTTCCAAAACAGTCAGGAGTGTAGGGGATTCCGCGCTTAAGAAGCTTCTGCTTAGAAATTCTCATGCTGCCTTCATCAGAAAGAAAGTTGTATTGTTTAACAAGCGTATCATAAAGAATATCAGCAGATTTACAGGGAATAGAAGTTTCTTTTCCAAAAAGAACATCTTCACAAAGAAGCCTCATGTTAGTAAGAACCGGAACTTTTTCCGAAGCAAAATATCCAAAAACAGCAGAAAGAGCAACACCAAGCGCCGGTTCAATATTAGAGTCATCATTAGCATAAATAATACAGGCAGCCAGCTCGTGAAAAAACTTTTTATTAACCTTAAGACTAGCCACAGAAAGCTCAGCAACTAAAACTTTATCTTTTCTATTTCCCTTGCTGATATATTCGCAACATTTATTTTTAATATCATCATTATCAGATAGAATAAGCCATTTCATAACTCTTCTATTATAAGGTAGGAATTGTGAGAAGACAAGAAAAAAAGAGTATACCTGGGAATAAAAAAAAGGCTTCTCACTTTCGTAAGAAGCCTTTGCCACAGGTTGGAATCGAACCAACGACATACGGATTTTCAGAACGATTCAAACCTTGGAATATATTTTCTTTACGCAAATACTATAAAATAATACTACACATACATTGGGTGTTTGTCAATTATTTTGTTTTCAATGGTATTATGTTGTTTTGTTTTTTGTTAAGTTTCGTGTTAAGTTTAATATTATGCACAAAATCCGGCTTTTTTGGACATACGGACTAGTAATCCGTGAAAAATCCGGCGTTCTTTAATGGTGCTTATTCTGTAATTTCAATAAGGTTTTCTTCAAAAGCAACAATGCAGCTTTCGTAATAGCCGTCACCAGTTGTACGTGGACCACTGGAAACAGAATAACCGGCTTCATCAAGCTTTGCGGTTAATTCGTCCACAGCTTCTTTACTTCCAACGCTGAAAGCTAAATGTGCGTAGCCAGTTCTATAGTAAACGTAAATTCAATTTGCGGATACCTTGTATTTTACTTGTTTCAGAAAACTAAATTTTATATCCCTGCTTAAGCCTTATTTCAAACTGCTCTACTGGAAGAGGCTTATCGAAATAGAAGCCCTGGGCAATATGGCACTTATTTTCTCTCAAAATCTGAACCTGACGGGCAGTCTCAACGCCTTCAGTAACGGTTTCAAAACCAATATCGTGGATCAAGGAAGCAATGTGGCGATACATGACAGAAGTCTTGCTGTCAGAAGCCTCTCCGTCAAGAGGGAGAAAATCCTTATCAAGCTTGATGACGTTCCACGGAATTTCGCGGATAAGACTTAATGAAGAATAACCTATTCCAAAATCGTCAACCGCCGTAGAAAATCCAGCTTCCTGAAGCTCAGAGACAACGCGTTTTAGATTATACACGCCGCCGTGGGTTGTGGTTTCGGTAAATTCAAATTCTATGTACTTATGGGGAATATTGTACCCATCCACAATCTTTGAAAGATGTGAAATAAGCTCCATATTCGAAAGATGCTTCCGCGAAAGATTCACGCTCACCCGGACTGGTTCAAACCCAGAATCGAGCCAGCGCTTTATATCACCGCATACTATGTCCAGAACATGAAAATCCAGACGGCATATTTCGTTAGAAAGTTCCAGAACAGGAATAAACTCAGAAGGAAGCATAACTTTTCCATCATGAATCCAACGGCACAAAGCCTCGGTACCGACAACCTTTCCTGTATCAATTGAAACCTTGGGCTGATAGAAGGCACTGAATTCACCTGAAGCAAAAGCCTCTTGAAACATAACTTTGAGTTTCTTAATTCTTTCCTGCTCAAGAGAATCTTTGTCCGATACATAAACAATGGAGCCGTAAGTGCCTATTCTTGCCTCACTAAGAGCGTTGTATAAGCCGCTAAGGATATCCTCAAGAGAATTAAGCGTGATTTTTTCAGTGAGAACAATAACACCTGCATATCCGCTGACCAAAATCCGCTTCATTCCCTGCTCATCATAGATTATGGGATAACCTTTCAGAATCTGCTCGATGCGGGGCATAAAACCAGTGTCAAACATGCAGAGAAAATTATCGGAGCTTATTCTGCAGACAATTCCATCCTCACCTACGGAATACTTGATAGCCTCATAGAAGCTCTTCAGAATCCTGTCGCCATTTTTTCTTCCAAACTCTGCATTGAAAACAGAAAAATTCCTCAAGTTATAAACAAGAAGGATCTTACCGGAAAGTTTTCCGTCCCTATTCAGCTGATCATACTTTCTGAAAAAGAAATTTGCATTCGGGAAACCATAAAAATCATGAAATGCAATCCTTTCGATGGAATTCTGAAGACGATTCCGGCTGATAAACCTGATAAGCCCCCGGGCAACCAGATTCAGTTTCTTATATTCATCTTCTGAAAGCTCTTCAGCATCCACAGGATGATAAAGAGTACATTTTACAACGGAAAGCACAGGAGTCACTACACGAAGGGAAATAATCACCTTACTCTCACGGCCGTCATCATAATCAATAAAAATCTCACCTTTTCCAAGCTGCTCATGCCAGAGATTTTCATAGAATTCAGTTACGCCCTTAGAGAGATTAAAAAATTTTGCAACTTCAACAAGAATCCCGACCAGTCTTTCTCTTGTAAAGCCTTCGGTGTCAACTATAACATCAACGAATCTTTCTAACAGGTCATGAAACTGCTCATCTCTTTCGCTTACCATAAATTCCTGCAAACTCCCTTTCAAACAAGCTTCCCCTCGTTTAAAAGGATTATAACAAACAAATTACAGGAACACAAATTTAATTTAGCCCTAAATTCGAGTTTTTATTTTTGGATAAGATTTCAGTCTGCATTGCAAAATGTAAGCTGAAATACAGCTGACATAATGACGAAAAAGTCCATCCATACATCTTGCCTGTTGATATTCAAAAAAGTAATTCTGTTTTAATACACCCCAGTCAGATTCAATTATGTTGCGTTTTCTTAAATGTACCCATTGCTCACAGGTCATAAGCCGGTTCATATTTTGTCTGGTAGCCGCATAAATGAATCTTCCAGAATCTGCAAGTTTTATAAGTTCCTTTGACTTCTTGAGATAACCGGCATCACAAAATAAACTTCTTTTCAGATTTTTTGTTACCTGTTCGATCATTTGTAACCGTCAATTGACGCTTACGTTCTATATGGGTTCTTCACCTGTTCTACAAGTTCTGGACGGATCATTATTTCAAGACGAGCTACGTCCTCAAAGGTTATGAAGTAAGATCTAAAATTAGTGTTCTGGTTGTGGTAACCGTTATTGGCTTTTCCGTTCAGGTAGGTCACAAAAAAATCTTTTGCTTTTTCCAGGTCTTTTACATACAGAGCAACGTGTTCAATTTTCATAATAATTTTATTATATCATAGTTCCAGAAAAAAGGGGTTCTTTCTTGCCGTTCGCTCCAGCCGTACTTCGTACCGCTTCCACTCACTACATTCCTCGTGTTCTAGGAAACGCTCCTTCCAAAAAGGTAGCAAAAAGACAGCTCTCTCATTCACTCATTCCGCTGCACTTCGTTTCGCTTCATTCGTTCATTCGTTCGCAGACTTTTTGCATATACTAGAAAGCTCGCAAGGTGGCCTTTGTGCAAGCGACGCAAGTAGCAATGCAAGCACAGTCAGCCCAGTCGCTTCGTGCATCTGCTTCGCAGTAGCACTCCGCTTTGTGGTCTGTCTGTTTCCGCAGGCGGGTCCATTTCCATAAGGGTGCATTTTTCGTCATCCGCAAACATCGCATTTTGAAATACAGTTGCTCGTAGCGGTTGCAGTAAGAACTCTTATTGCGAAAGCCGCCAAAGGTCTGCATCGCGCTGAAAATTGGTCGTGAAAAAAAAAGTGTCGTCCGCGAGGTCGCAACTTAAAATAGCGGGCACGCAAAAGTGTTCCCCCTTTCCCCCCCTAAGAACCCCCTCTTTCCCCCTCCCAAAAAATAAAGAA
>CAMNIU010000036.1 GCA_946540605.1 uncultured Treponema sp. | reverse complement strand
ACCACTTACAGTAGAAGTCATTCCAAGATTATCTGTTACGGTAAACTCGTATGGATAATCCATTGCAGACTGAACGCGTTCAGCGTTGCCATTTGCATCCTTCTGAACATTACTCAAACCATCCCAGATAATACGTTCTGTAATCTGAGTCTTTCCAGAAGTCTTCCAGAAATCCTTGCCTCTTGGATCTGTGATTACAAATGACCAGTTCTTAATCTTAGCCTTTGTTGAACCAGAAAGTTTGATGTAAAGATCATCATCTTCACCATCGTTATCCGGACTGAAGTATTCAGGTGCTGTCTTAACACTCAAAGCAGGAGCTGTTGCAGTACAGATAAATGCTGAAGAAACTGCGCTTACCTTATTACCATTGTTATAAACAACTTCGAGTGTACCGGTAAAGGTTCCTTCACAAGCTATACCGTCTTTTCCAGCACCATTCCAGTTGATTGTTGCAGGAAGATTTGCACTATCCTTTTCTGAGAGAGAGTAAACACTTGTTCCATCTTCCTTACGAACATCAAAGTTCCAGGTCTTGATATTATCTGCTACAGAAGTACGAATTTCAAACTTCTGAGTATCGAGATAACCGTCATTATTAGGAGAGATTCCTTCGTATTCAGCTGTGATATAAGCCTTTGTTTCGCGGTTATCAAGAGTAATTCCCTTGAGTTCTGTGCTGAAGTTATTTCCAGCATCATCAGTAGAATGAATTACAATATTGTATTTTCCGTTTGCAGCAAGATTTCCAGATTCATCTGTACCATCCCATGCAAAGCTTTCTTTACTTCCGTTCCAAGAGAACTTTTTGATTGCCTTGTCTTTTGAATCACGAACTTCTGCAACCCAAAGTTTTTCAGCTGAGCATTCTTTTACAGTAACCGGAATATTTTTCTGAGCACCGTTTCCTGTTGGAGCAAAGAAGTTCCAAGGAATCTCTGCAGAAAGATTTGGAGCAACTGTATCGAGTTCAAAATTCTGTGTAGAAGCAGCAGCTGTTGAACCGTTTGCAGCAGCTACAGAAAGCTGAGCAAAGTACATACCGTCTGCACACAAAATCTTAGAATCATCTTTTCCATCCCATACAAAGCTTACAGGAAGTTTTTTATTTTCTTTAACAGTATAAACAGATTTTCCAGCCTTATCTTTAATTGCAAACTCATAAGAAACAACATCTTTTGTTGCAGTTACCGGAGTAAAGGTAATTGTATCTTTTACCTTATTGCCATTTGGAGAGAAGGCAGAATCAGATACAGCAAGCAAAAGCTGAGCTTCTGTTGTATCGAAAGTAACAAGTTCTGTTGTCTGGCTTACACCAGTGTTTCCGGCAAGGTCTGTTCCGGAAAGAACAAAACGGTACTGACCTTTTTCTGCAATTGTTCCGCTAGAAGAAATACCATTCCAAACAACTTCACTTGGTGGATATTCACCAAAGTCGTAAGTATTAACAACCTTTCCTTCTGAAGAAACAATTTCACCCTTCCATGAAGGAACTGTAGCACCAGAAGAAGGAACCGGCATGATTGAGAATTTAACAGAATCTTTTGAACCGGCACCAAATACCTTTTCTGAAGCAACAATCTGAGCAGAAGGCTTTTCTGTATCAAGTACGAGCACTGGAGAAGAAATTGGCTCCGGTTCATAACCGTTAAGATACTTTGCAGTAACTACAGCCTGGTATTCACCATCTTTAAGCTGAGCCCCATTATCATCTGTACCATCAAAAACAACAGAAGAAGGTGGAACAGCACCGCTGTTATTCTGATTGAAAGTACGAACTGTCTTTCCAGCCTTATCTTTTACAGTAACTGCCCATTCAACAAGCTTGTTACCAGTTTTCTCTTCTGGAACAGGAATTGTAACATCAAGCTTTACATTTGAAGTTTTGCTGTCTGTCTTTGGAGAGAAGTAACGTGAGCCCTGTACATAAAGGTTTGTTGCAGGCTTATCAGCAGAATAAATGATGTTTGTAATGCTTGCCGGAGCAGATACGTTACCTGCACGGTCTGTAGAAGAAATTTCGTAAGAATAAACACCATCAAAAACCTGACCGTCTGAATCATTGGTTCCCTTCCAGCTGAATTCAGCAGGCTCTGCATTTACCCATTTCATAGTCTTTACGACTTCACCATCAGCTCTCTTGAAAAGTCCGACCCATTCATCTTCAACAGAACCAGTCTGTTTAATTTTGAGGGCAGATTTTGCACCTTCACCGAAAATCTTGTCTGAAGGCTGAGCAAGTTCAATATCTGGAGCAACTGTATCAACAACTACATCGTATTCTTTTGTTTTACCAGTATTACCATTATCATCTGTTGCAGTGATGTAATAAGTATAGGTTCCATCTGGTGCAGTTTCACCATTATTCATTGCACCATTCCAGGTTACTGTTTCTGGAATTGTAACTCCCTGCTTTGGTGTAAAAAGCTGTTTGAAGAAAGCCTTAAATGTCATCTTTGCAGGACGTGCAACTTTGTTTTCGATTGTTCGGATAACGTTATGATTTGAATCCATAATTACAAGGCTCCAGCCCTGTACATAACGCTTATCTGAAATCTTCATTGGAATAACAAGTTCATCCTGAACACCATCGTTGTTAGGAGAAATATATTTTGGTTCTGCTGCTGCATAAACCGTAACTGCGGCCATAAGAAGGCCAGAAATTAAAATCTTCTTATTCATCTTTTTCCCCCTAACCTTCTATTCTTTGTCGTCCCATACAACAATCTTTGGAGCTTCTGTATCGGCCATACCAAGGTCAATGTCTACTCCTGCAGAAATTGCATGAACTGTTTTATAAAGATTTTTGTAGCCGGCAGAAACTGTCATTTCACTCTGGCTCCAGCTGTGGCTTTCGAGATATTCATTATTCTTTACATCGAAAGAGAACTTAAACAGGAATGCTACAGAAGGAATAAGGCTGTATTTTTTATTAATCATTTCTGCAAGGTTGAACTTTTCACCAACGCTGATGATAAATGCATCCTTAAACTGAACCTGTGCATTCAAATCCATAATAAGATTCTGGAAACAAGGAATTGTAAGGTCGAGCCCTAAACCAATTTTTGCAACATCTGTACTAAGGATTGTACCTGCAGCACCAGCCTTAAGAGTTGCAAGAGTTGGATACTGTGTATTTTCTGCAGTCTCATCAATTCCAACACGAGTAACACTGGTATACATTTTTCCAAGATTCAATACAGAACCACCAATTCGGAAATCTGTAAAAGGACCAAGATTACCCCATTTGTAAAGAGCACCTACATCTGCATAAAGAGACCAGTCTTTTCCCAAAGAAGAATGTCTTGTTGTCCAGGCAAAACCACCGCCTGCTCCAAGACCAACGCTGAGCTTTTCTGTAATTTCTTTTGAAAGGCCAGCTTTAAGGTTGATGGAATCACCAAGGTGCATTTCGCCGTATGGAGCAAAAGTGCCATTTACAAGCCCGCTGAAAACATAAAGCTTGAAAGGAATCAAAATACCAGCCTGGAAAGAACCGCCCAGCTGGCTATCGTTTAATTTCTCTGTTGAATAGAGGAAGGTGTACCCTGCATTCAGGTTTACACGCTGCTCATCTGCTGTAAGAGCCGGGTTCACAATAATTGAAGTAGAACCTGCATCAAATAGAGCTCCTCCAGAAACTGAATTTGCTCCAGAAAGATTAGATGGGCTTGAAATAAGAGCCAAATCCTCTCCACCTGCCGGTGGGTTGTAAGAATATGCAGCAGACAAACACAAGCCTGCAGCAAGTAACGTCAGTAAGATTTTTTTCATATGAAAACTCCTTTTCTGATAAAACAACTCAAATTGTAGAACGTTTCATATTAACGTTTTGTTAATTATAAACTTAATTCTACACGACTTCAAGTTATCCTTGAATTATTGCAGTTTTTACCATATTATATAGGTTATGGATAGTAATAAAAAATCTATGGAAAAAGCATCCGGCTCGAAAAAACAGGAAAAAGAAAGCTTTTTCCAGTCTTTAATTTCCTCTTTATTTAAATCATCAAATCCAGAAGCAGAAAAAAAACGACGTCTCAAGAACCTTGCTAAAACCATTTCAAAGACAAAATATCATGCCTATTACCGTCCTGCTACAGGCGAAATGCTTGCTCCATTCGGTAAACTTATTTTTGATTTGTACAAGGCAGTTTCTTCTGCACAGACATATTTTAGAAACACTCAGAATCCGGCTATTTTTAAGCGTCAGATTATAAACTATATTTTATCTGATAATCAGCTTGCCCTTCTCGATGAGTTAGATGAACAGAAAATTCTTGAACTTGCAAGAACCGTTCCTTTCCAAAAGCTTCAGCAGGATGTTGAACACAAGCTTCAAATTTTTACAAATGAATTTAACGAAACCCGCGCTGCAAAAGCAAATAATCTCGAAAAGGCTTTTTCACTGTTTCAGGATTTCTGTGAATTTGATTATTATATGATTCTTAAGAAATTCGATTCTTCTTATCAGGAATATAATTTTAATGCACAGCCTCGTTTAGACAAGGTTAATGCAGAATATATTCTTGATGATTTAAAAGATTTTCTTACAGTTGCCTACAGCATAACAGACGAATCTGTAGAATGGAACATGCTGTTTGAAATGCTCAAAGAAACACAAAGCCGAGAGCTTGTTTCTCTTGGAAACTGGAAAAAAATCATTGCAAAAATCAAAAGTATTCAGACTTCAAGAACACTCGATTTAACAATTCAGCATATATCTGGTGATTTTGCATACGAAACTGCTCTTTCATATCAGCATAATTCTATTATCGAACCATATATCGAAAAGATGGAAAACGATACAAGAAATCTGATGGCAAAAATTGAAGCTGAACAAAAAGAATCAAAAGCTTCTTCTATTTGTATGCAGATTTTTGGAACAGCAAATCCACAAAGTCTGAAATATTACGTTCCAGACTTTAATTCTCCGTTAATAAAGAAAGATCTTTCTGTTCTTGAATATACAGAACCTCTTAATTACCTCAAAACCTTCCTTGTAGAATTTGTAAAAAAGGTAATCCGCGAATATTATGATGTAGTTGTAATTCGTGGTCAGTGGGATGCAACCCTTTCGGCTCCAATGTCAAACGCTTATCAGGAATTGCTTAAGCTTTCTGATGAGATTACAGAATTTGATGAAATGATGGCCGAAGAAGGAACAATGGGTATAAAAGTAAAAACCCTGCTTCCTAAGACAGCTCATGATGCCGGTGCTGAAAATATTATTAACCGAGTAGTTTCAGATGCAAACGAAACAGCACGCGGTTATATCATTCAGGGAACCCAGGCATTAATTGTAATTGGAAAGACTGTAAAGCAATTGCTTGAAGATTACGTTCTTCCAAAACCACTGCTTGTACAAAACTGGAAAGAACTCGAAAAATATATTGATGCACCAATGAAGGACTTCAGCGTAGACATCTACAAAAAGATTTACCTGTTTGTTCAATTGATGCAGACTTATATAAATTAGTCTGCTAGAGTCGCTCGATAAATCTCGCTCTGAGCCATTTTTTCGATGAACCTAACCAAACCGCTAAAGCGCTTTGGTTTTAACGGTTCTTCGATTATAGGCTTATCTCATTGACTGCATTTTATTACTGATGCGGGTACCAATTACCTGGATAATTTCTACCATAAGCAGAATGATAACTACTGAGCCTACCATGTATTCTACACGGTAGCGCTGGTAGCCGTAACGAATTGCTACGTCACCAAGTCCGCCACCACCTACGGTTCCAGCCATTGCTGAATAGCCAATAAGATTTATGATAGTAAGGGTTACTCCATTTACAATAGAAGGAAGGGCTTCCGGTAAAAGAATCTTAAAAATCAACTGACGGTCTGTAGAACCCATTGAACGGCCAGCGGCAATTACACCAGGATCTACTTCCTTAAGGCTAGACTCAATTACACGGGCAACAAAAGGAGCTGCTGCAATTGTAAGAGGTACAATTGAAGCCTTTGTTCCAATTGCAGTATGTACGATTACACGAGTAAAAGGAAACAAAAGAATTACAAGAATAACAAATGGAATTGCGCGCAGAATATTGATAATTACAGAAAGAACCTGATTCAAAATTCTGTGAGGTCTAAGCCCACTGGACGGATCGCTTGTACAAAGCAAAATGCCGAGCGGAATACCAATAATCATACTAAAAATAGTAGAAAACAAAACCATTACAAGAGTCTGCCAGGTGGCAGTTCCAATTACGCTAAGATATTTTGCTAATTCTGGATTCATACTACTCACCTGCCTTTTTTACAATTATGTCCTGCTTACGAAGATAATCGAGAGCTTCTGTTACCTGAAAACCAGTAAAATCTACAATCATCTTTCCAATATCTCCGTCGGTAAGATGCTGAACACCAGCCGCACGGATATTGAATTCTACGTCGAATTTTTTTGCGACATTACTGAGTACCGGAGCCCCCTGCTTATTACTTGGGAAGCTAAGCTCATACTCACCGCCTTCTTTTGACCAGCGGATTATATCTGAACCATTTGCATCAGGCTTACGGTCACTTCCAATATGTGAGATAAAGTCTTTTGTAACCGGACTCTTTGGGTTTAAGAAAATATCATTTACAGAGCCAATCTCAACCAGTTTTCCATCATTGATTACAGCAACCTGGCTGCAGGCATCGCGCACTACTTCCATCTGATGAGTAATCATAACAACTGTAAGATTCATCTGGCTCTGGATTTTACGAATCAAGTTTAAGATTGATGTAGTTGTCTGCGGGTCGAGCGCGCTCGTAGCTTCATCGCAGAAAAGCACATCTGGTTTGTTCGCGAGCGCACGCGCAATTGCAATGCGCTGTTTCTGACCGCCACTCAAAGTACTGATTCGTGCATTTTTACGGTCGGAAAGTTCAACAATTTCCAAGAGTTCATCAACACGGCGGTTAATTTCATCTTTTGGCACTCCACAAATTTCCATTGGATATGCAATATTCTGACCTGCTGAACGTGAACTGAACAAATTAAAATTCTGGAAAATCATACCAATGCGGCGGCGACGCATAACAAGTTCTTTTTCATCAAGATTATCAACCCGCTGGCCGTCATATAAAACTTCACCACTATCCGGCTTTTCCATCATACTGATAAGGCGCACAAGGGAAGATTTTCCGGCCCCACTTTTACCGATGATTCCAAAAATCTGATTCGAAGGAATTGTAAGGGAAATGTCGTTTACAGCAGCAACTTTAGAAAGTCCGTCTGCTGAATTATAAACCCTAACTAGATTGTTTAACTCTATCTGCATACGGTTATTATATTGAATAGCAGAAATATTCTCAATTACAAGATTTATAGAATTGAATCTACCAGGTTTTTAAAATCAGGGTCTTGTATCACATTTGTATATTCGAGAGTTTCCGAAATGCTGAAAACACCGTCATTTTCAACTATTGCATCATCTGGACCCTTTGGAATTGCAAGTACAGAATCAAGTTCTGGAATATCTTCTGAAAGATTATCACCAAAACTGGTCATTGCAAAATTCGGTTTAGAAAGATAAGACGGAACTTCTTCTGTGAGTTCTTCAACTGGTTCGGCAGTTTCTTTTGAGTCTAATGATTCGATTGGTTCAGCGGTGACTGCTGGTTCAGGGGTATCGACAGATTTTGTTGATTCAACCTCTGGAAGCGACTCAACCGGATAAATTATAAATTCCAATGACTTTAGCTTTGTTGTATTATGAGTACTAAATTCACTGCCAAGGTGAAGAAGTTCTGCAAACAGATTATCTACATCTGCAAAATTTTCTGTTGCAAAGTAGGTATCATTTGAAGGAGAATATTCTTTTTTAGGCGGAATGATAGCACGGATTTTTCGTTCATCCTCATCCATTACATGTGGAGCAGGAGGAACTTCCTTGACTTCTTCCAATTCTTCGAGTGGTTCGAGATCTTCTACTTCTTCGAGTTCATCAACTTCGTCGACATCTTCAGTATCTTCGACAAGCTCTTCTACATCATCGAGTTCTTCAACCTCTTCAGAGAGCTCTTCTACCTCATCG
>CAMNIU010000035.1 GCA_946540605.1 uncultured Treponema sp. | reverse complement strand
CGGCAATACATTGATTTTAAAATTTACTTCGTCAAAAATATTAGAATTAGTGCTGTAAAAAACTATGCGCATAAATCAATTAAATCCTTATATATTATTGACGGAGTAAAAGGAAAAGATATTTAATCATTCCAGAAATAATCCAAATCTGAAATGCCTTTTATGCCAATTTCTTTTATAAAGGCATTATAATATCCGTCATCCCATTCAATAAAGAAGTGGAAAACAGGACCTTCTTTTGTTGTAATTACATATTCCTTGGCATAGCCATAACTGCGTCCTGGGTCTTCTTCAAGATAATAATAATCAACGGAAGTAATATTGTAGTTGATTTTTTTAGAGCTTTTAACATTCTTCATTCCCGAAGGGCTTCTTAAATCCATAGAGGCCTGACTCCAGATAAAGCTTAGCTCGGCCTTTTTCTTATCAAGATCGAATACCCATTTAGTACCACTTCCGGCTTTCTCATTATCTGCACTTACATCTTCATCACCACTTTCCACAGTGATTTTTGTGCCTTTTTTATATGCAGTTTTCTTATATTTTGAGGCATTGCGTTTTGATTTATAGATGATTCCAGAATCACCCTTAGCATTGCTTAACTGCTCATATAGCTTTTTGATTTTTTCTCCTTCTTCATTAATTTCACTGATATCAGAGGAATCCTGCTGAACTGCGACACTTTCAAAGGCAGAAGCGAGTCTTGCATAGTAATCATCCATGCTTTCTTCATCTGAAGAATCATCATTACTTTGAGCTGTGTAAGTGGCTGAACTAAAATCAACATTTTCAACAGCTTTTACCACAGCCTTTGAATTTGCCATGACTATAGCATAGTCTTTTGCATTTACATTCTTTTTCAGCTCAGCAAGAGGATCCATTCCAAAGCTTTTGAGAAGGGCAGCAGACTCTGCATCAAGCTGACTTTCAGAAACCACAATTGCAGAGCAGGCAGAAATCATGCCGAATTTTTCGATGCAGTTAGCTCCGCTGATTCCATATTTTTGCAGGATCTTATCTACAGAAGCCTTTTGTTTTGCAGTTGCGTTTATTGAATTATTGCTCATTACACCAAGAGCATCCAGTTCTTTTTGAATTGAATTAAGATTTTTCGCCCAGTTTTTTACATCAGAATCGGTAATGCCTGTACTTGCAGGTTCTGCAAACAAAAGTGAAACAAGGCTAATAATAATTGCAAAAACCGTAAGTCTCTTAAAAATATTTTTCATCTTCAAATCCTCCTGTAAATTAATTACTGTAAATCAATTATACAGTAGAATTTGTTAAATCAAAATTTATTTTTATCTATAACCTCTTAGCTTTCAAAGAGCTTATTTGAACTCTAATTGAATCAGGCTGTTAACGCTAGCCACAAACAAGGCTTCTTCTTCTGCGCTCAATACATTTTTATCATAAAGGGCCTTTTCAAAAAGCTGACCTGCAGTTGTTGCGGACGCTTTGTTTTCTTCACTTTCAAGTACATTTGCTATGAGCTTTGTATATTCAGCAGGAGCTAAATTAGCTTTATATTTTATTTTGTGAGCCTCCCCCCAGTCAATGAGTTTCATAAAGTGTTTTGTGAGACGGTCAATTTCAGCTTCTTTTTCTTTACTGCGCTTAACTTTTTTTAGAAAATCCATCATCGAATCACGGAACTTACGGCTTTGAACAGTTGAGTAGGGTTGATTTTGATTTCCCTTTGAAAAGATGAATCTGAAGAAGTTTTTGATATCATCCCACAAAGAACGCATGAATTTTATGAGTTTTCCTTCTGACCAGAAAACTCTCCAGTGTTTAGTAAAGAACGGTTTGAATAAAAAATAAATTACTGAGCCACAAATAAAAACAATTGCAGCATATTTTATAAGCTGGAAAATAAATTCGACAATCCAGTGAGGTTTTGAATCTTTTCCAAAGGCTTCTTCAAGATCAATTTCTGGAAGGGGTGTAAAACTAAAGTTGTCGCTTGGAGTGACAAATTTTTCTTCTTCGAGCTGTTCTGTATATTCTTTTAAGTAGTAATTGATTTTTATCAGCGGCTTATTTGATGATATCAGTAAGCCTAAGCCCATGGAAATCAAAAAAATCAACAAAACACTGCGTAAGAGTCTTTTTTGATCTGCAAGATAGTCTTTGAATCCTAAGAATGCATAAAAAACATCATTTCTAAAAAGGCCGAGTGTAAAATAACAGAGCAGGATGCTTAAGTAAAAAATAACTACTAAGATATTAATCAGCGGGTTAAAATAACCTTCTGCAAGCTTTCCAAATACAAGCACTATAAACATAACAACCGAAATGCCAAAAAGAACAACTTCCTGAGTTTTAGTTTTTTCTGTCAGATCAATTGCAGAAAGATTATTATGAAAAAGATATGTTTCCAGTTCTTTTCCTTCAAAAGTTTCACATTCAAAAAGGAATCTATCATGCAGAATAAACATATCGTTAATTCCTACTGCAATAAAATATTGCACAAACAAAGCCGGAATTAATACATAAGGAGCATATCCTTTACCTAAAAGGGCTGCTATAACTAGTACCACTACGATATAGAAAAAAATGAAAACTATATGCATAGCAGATTTGATTTTTTCAAGGGCAAAAATCTGAAGTATGAGTGCATAAATTAATCCGGAAATTCCGATTGCCAGATAAACAAACCAGTCTATGAAAATCTTATCAACTTCATAATTATTTAAAGCTGAAGAAAAGATTCCCATTGCAACCAGCAGCAGTGAAGTGGAAACTGTAAATACTAAAATTCTTTCGAAAATTCTGTTAAATGTTCCCGTCATATTTCCTCATAATTCCAACATTTTTTGTATTAATATCTTCTTTATTTGCTTCAACTTTTAAATAATAATTGTCAACTTCATGCGGTCCAATTACAAAGAAGAGGGTTCCATGTGGCAATTGCTGTCTGAATTTCTTAACAGGATTATAATTTACCTTACCTGGTATACTTTTTATGACAGATAATAAATCCAGAATAGCATCCTGCTGATTCTGATGAGGCGCAAGATATGGAAAATCCGTTCCATAAGCCGCAAAGCCGCATCTCTGTCGCAAAACCCGGGACTTTTCTACAATACAAGCCGCAATTTCTATTGCTTTTTCTATATGATAAGTTCTTGTATGAAGCTCATAATCCTCTTCTGCAAGGTTTAAAAATACAAAAAAGGGAGCATCATAAGAGTCTTCATATTGATTTGTAAAAAGTTCGCCGAACTTAGCGCTTGCACGCCAGTTGATACGTTTTAATTCATCGCCATTAATATACTCGCGGATAGACCGGCGCATTGTAATGTCTTCATAGCACGGATTTTTGATTTTAAGATTTCCCTGAGGAAGGCCCGGCATTACTTCTGTAATGAGCTTGATTCTTGCAGGACGAACAGTAATTTCGAGAGGAGCTGAAACTTCCATATCAATCAAAAAAAGTCCCAGAGGGTCACTTGTCCTGATGCGTACCGGACCTGCATGAAAAAGCCCCCTGTCTCTGGAAGTTACTTCATAAATAAGCTTTTTGATTTCTTTTGGACGCAGCATTGTAATGCCTTTATTTCCATTATCAAAAATCTGAAAATAAGGGATTTCATCAAAAAAATAGCAGACAAAAGCCGTAAGCCGTGAATAATTTTTAATTGTAAAGGATATTTCAGAATGTTCTTTGCAGGCAAGCTTTAATTTTTCGGTATTTCTTTCGATTTTTATGCTGCGGCTTAAAATCAGCGAATATAAAAAAGAAAGCAAAAAAACAAAAAGTATTCCAAGACATACAAATTGCAAAAGCTTAAAAGGACTTACCAGAAAAAAAATGAGGCTTAAACCAGCTGAAACATATACCAGAGGCGAAACTTTTACCATGAGATTCCAGCCCCGCAAATTATACGTGTGCCCTGAAGGCAGGAAGAGGAACCTGTTCAATCAAGTCATTTATGATTGTATCTGCCTTATATCCTTTTAAAAGTGAATCACTTGTAAGAATAATTCGTTTTCTGAATACAGGAAGAGCAAGAAGCTTTACATCTTCTGGAGTGACAAAGCTGCGTCCCTGGACTGCCGCATAAGCCTGGCAAGCCTTGTAGAGGGCAATTGAACCACGAGGAGAAATACCTGCAGAAAGTCTCACATCATTACGTGAAGCTTTAGACAAAGCAATAAGATAGGTAAGTACAGCTTCATCGACGTGAACTTCTACCGCTTCCTTCATTGCTTCAAGAATATCAGTTTTGCTGACAACAGCCTTTACATTTTCTACCGGATGGATGAGCGAGCGCTGCGCTGTAATTATTTCTGCTTCTTCTGCTTCAGTAGGATAGCCCATAGAAAGAGTCATCATAAAACGGTCTTTCTGTGCTTCCGGCAGAGGGAAGGTTCCTTCTGATTCAACCGGATTTTCTGTAGCAAGAACAAAAAAAGGCTTTTCCAGTTCATGGCGGCTACCATCCACGCTGACCTGACCTTCGGCCATACATTCAAGCAGGGCAGACTGAGTACGAGGAGTTGCACGGTTTAATTCATCTACAAGAACTATGGAAGCCATAACTGGGCCTGGGCGGAATTCAAACTTCTGAGCATCCGGGAGCCATACAGAACTTCCTGTAACATCAGAAGGCATAAGGTCTGGCGTACACTGAATGCGGTTAAACTCAAGCCCCGAAGCCTTAGCTACTGATTTTGCGAGAACTGTTTTACCTGTACCCGGAACATCTTCCAAAAGAACGTGACCACCTGCAAAAAGGCAGGCAAGCACCATATCTACAACTTCGGTTTTACCTTTGAAAACCTTGCATACTTCTGATTTGATTTTATCTGATACTTCATTAATTTTTGACATAAAAAGATTATAACATAATTTTACTTGCGACGCACTCTTTATTTCAATAAAATGTTGTTAATGACTAAAGATGATTTCCTATTTCTTGTAGAAACCGAGACTATTCACGACTTTGTATATAAGGGTAAAACATATACCATTACTTATGACAAAAGCCCTGATGGCCGCAAATGGATTGTTTTCGGAGACATTGCAGACAAGCAGAAATACGATTCTGTAGGTGAGTTTCTCAACAAGGCTAAAATCGAAAATCATTTTTTTAAGGACATGCTGGATATCTTTTAATGAATATAAATCATAACATTGGTCACAAGACCGTAGTTGCCCGTGCTTCTGCAAAGGCAAGCAATCAGATAAACATGACAGAGGGGCCTATTTTTTCTAAGCTCCTCAAGTTTTCAATTCCTCTTATTCTTTCGAGCGTACTGCAGCTGCTTTTTAATGCGGCAGATGTTGTCGTAGTTGGACGTTTTGCCGGAGACAACTCTCTTGCTGCAGTAGGTTCAACAGGCTCCCTTGTAAATCTTTTGATTAATCTTTTTATGGGTCTTTCGGTGGGAACAAATGTAGTTGCCGCAAATTATTTTGGAGCAAAAAAAACTCAGGAACTCCAGGATACAGTTCATACGGCAATTCTTGTTTCGGTTTACAGCGGCCTTATTCTTACAGTTTTAGGCGTACTGGGTGCAAAGCCGATTCTCACTTTTATGCAATCTCCGGCAGAGGTTTTGAACCTGGCAGCCGTTTATCTTCGCATTTACTTTGGCGGAATTACAGCCACAATGGTTTATAATTTTGGTAGTGCTTTATTGCGTGCCAAGGGTGATACACGCCGTCCACTTTACATACTGCTTGCCGCAGGAATCATCAATCTGATTTTGAATCTGATTTTTGTAATCTGTTTTAATATGGATGTAGCCGGAGTAGGGCTTGCAACCGTAATTTCTCAGGTCATTTCCGCTGTGGCTGTTCTAATCATTTTGATTAGAGAAAAGGATGATTTTAAGCTGAATCTCAAAAAACTTCACATAAACCGCATGTTTTTCACAAAAATCGTAAAAATCGGACTGCCGGCAGGCTTTCAGGGAATCATGTTCAGTTTTTCAAATGTAATCATTCAAAGCTCTGTAAACGGCTTTGGAGCTACTTTAATTGCCGGAAACGCCGCCGCAGTAAACCTAGAATCTTTTATCTATACAGCTATGAATGGCTTTAGTCAGGGCTCTTTGACATTCTGCTCACAGAACATGGGAGCAGGCCGCATAGACAGAATCAAAAAAATCGTATGGATTTCGCAGGGCTGCATTATCGTAATTGGCGGAATTCTTGGTGCAATCTTTCTTTACTTTGGAGATGAACTCTTGGGAATCTTCTCTCCAAATCCCGAAGTTATCAAAGCGGGCATGGGCCGCCTCTGGATTATTTTTACAACCTATTATCTCTGCGGTATGATGGACGGCATGGCAAACTCCATCCGCGGAATCGGCCACTCCCTTATGCCAGTAATTTCCTCTCTTATCGGAGCATGCATTTTCCGCATCATATGGCTCTTTACAATTTTCCTGATTCCACAATTCCACACACCGGCAACAATCTTCATCTCATACCCAATCAGCTGGATACTTACATTTGCGGCAAATGTTGTGTTTTATAATAAGTATATGAGGAAGTTAAAATAAAGCTGCCACCCTGAACTTAGGGAGCGACGGCTGAAAGCCGATAAAATGCTCCAGTGGAGCATTTTAAGCGAGTCTCCGAGCGGCTATGCCGCGAAGGGGAAGGGTCTCTTATAAAAGATGCTGAAACATAGGGAGCGGCCCTATAAGGGCAAAAATAGTCCGGTGGACTATTTTTAGCGAGTCTCCGAGCAGCTGTGCTGCGAAG
>CAMNIU010000034.1 GCA_946540605.1 uncultured Treponema sp. | reverse complement strand
GCAATCAGCACCAACATACCAAAAATCTTCTTCATAAATTCCTCCATTATTATATAACATAAGCAACTGCTTATATTTTGAAAATTATAAACTATAGCTTATAATAAGTCAATTATTTTATCTTTATACTATTAGCCATGTCGATTAATATTGCCGTGGCAGAAACTCTAAGGGGGCTTCGCCTGAAAAAAGGTATTTCTCAGGAAAAGCTTGCGGAAGCAATAGATTCACACCAGGTTTATATTTCTGAGATTGAGAACGGTAAAAAGACACCTTCCCTGGCTGTAATTTATAGAATCGCCCAATTTTTCAACCTTTCGCTTAGTGAATTTGCTGCACTTGTTGAAGCAAAACTGTAATCTTCTTTTGAAAATATAACATCATTCATATTTTTTTTGGTCAACCTGCGGGCGACTTTTAGAAAAAAAATATCACCAAAAACTGCACCACCGCTATTCCATTTTATAATTTTAATCCAAAACCAACACCAGCCCCTACAGAAAAACCAAACACATTGTTATATGAAACTTCTACTTTTGTAAAAAGGTGCGAAATATTTATTATAAATCCAGTTTCTGCTTTCCATGCAAAACAACCAGTATCTGGGATACCGGCTATTTCATTTGGTTTACCATACCTATTTGAAAAGTCAAAGCGAAGTCCTGCACCACCGCCAACATACCAAGCGACATTTGTAAATAGACGTCTTACAAAATCAACTTCAAAAAGCCCTCCATGGAGATTGTTTTCTGCTTCAAGATTGTGAAGATAGTCAAGCCCTATAATCATTGCTATAGAATCTAAAAATACTGGCATTTCAAGACCAAAAGCCATTTTATTTATATTAAGAGATTTTCCCGTTATAGTTGAAAAAGGAATATCTGCCGAAGCTATCAAAGCAATATAATGATGTTTCATATGACTGTAATCAACATCAATAAATGGCTTTCTGATTAATGTATCTACAATTGCTTCTGCAACAACATCTGTCCAGTCTGTACCAGAGTCCTGCAGAATCTCATTCCTATTAGTTGAATTTGCAGATTTACTAGGAGCTTTTCTTTGTCCCATTGAAGGTGGCAGCGGCAGATTATCCAAGGATGAAGGATAATTGACACAAAACTTTATGTCTGGACGACATTGAATTTCTTCACCATTTTTTACATAGCCATATACAACATAGCCAAGATTATCTGTCCAGGTCGGATCAATCCAGAATTGAACTCCATCTGCACGTTCAATCCAAATCCAAGCGTGATGAGTAGCTCCGTCATGAGTTTTTACATTACGCTCGCCACCAGACGGAATTATCACATAAACACCGTTCTGAACAGTTGTATGATTACTTTTCGTTCCTGGATATTGAAGAATTGTCAGATTGTTGTTTTCATGAGTTCCAGCTATCCAAAACTTATTTTCATACATTCCTTGCTTGTTATACCAAGACTGATATTTTTCTATATCCTGATAGGCAAACTGCGCGTAATCAAAGCAGACCCCATAAAAAGTTGTTGTCCGCGTCATATTTCCAGACATATCCTTAAAACGCTCTGCCATCATTGCAGGTGTATAATAGTCGTGTGGGTCATCATACCAACCGCCGCCAGCCTGTGTCGCCGAGTATTGTCCTATACAGGCAGTTTGAATCGCAAGGTCTTGAATTGCATCAGTAAAGGAATCTGCAAAGGAATTAACTGCAATAATGAACGCGAGCATTGTAAAAATAAGTCTTTTCACTTTATTCCTCCTTCTGTTTTTGAACGCACAGTCAATTTCTTTTGACAGCTGATTTTCTTCTTCATATAACAATGACTTGTCTTTTACTTCTGATGATGAAAACAGAGCATCCAAACTTTCTTTTTTAATTTTTAATGCATCCGTATCATCTTTATATCATCAACTGATAATTTATTGGTCAATTTGCAGGCGACTTTTTAAACTCCTTTCACTGCTGATTCCAGACTTTACTCCTTCAAAAATGCCTTCCCTGTCTTTTCAAATATTTCATTGTTTATTTTCATAATGTCAAAATCAAGATGTGAAATATGTTCCTTGAAAATTGAATCAACCGGGTTATTCTCATCCAACAGATATCCCGCGCTTTCCAAAAGACTTTCAGCCTGATTAAGTGTGAGCCGTAAACCGACTATAAGCTGGAGCACTGTTTCTTTTTTGGGACGATAATTAGGATCTGTTTTGCTCCTGATTTTGGAAAAATTCTGTTTGCTCATTCCGCTTTTTTTATAAATCAGACTGATGTCACCTTTCCCACCAAGAGAAAATGTACTGATATAAAAATTCAGAGTTTCCAAGAATGTATGCTTTTCCTCTATAATGCGGGGTGTAATCGAAAGGCTCAAATCAGCTCCGTTTTTCTGAAGCACTTTAACACTCTCTATGGCATTTACATAAATTGCATATATCAGGGCAGAAAAACCTGTCCTGCTTTTTGCATTTACATCGGCCCCGTGATCAATCAGAAGCTGAATAATGTTTGCTTCATTTAAAAAGCTGGCAAGCATAAGAGGTGTATAACCTTTTGAATCCGACTGATTTGGTGAAAGACCGCTATCCAGGAGAATCCTGACAATTTCAATTTTTCGCTGGCTTATGGCAATCATCAAGGGCGTCCATTCTGTAGCAAGGGCAGGAAGTTTGTTTTTATCAAACTGATTTAAAGCAAAAATCAGGTTTTTTGAAAAAAGATTTGAACTCCGCGAAAAGTCTATCAGCTCGCTAAGGTAAACAATAAATGGAATTCCCTCTCTTTTTCCTTCATCGTTTTCCCTGTCACTTTCCTTATAAAAATTCAGAACGCCTGAACCGTTACTCGTAGTAAGCGACCACTTTGTCTTATGCTCAGCCATTTTCCTGCGGACATCGTGGGAAAGGCTGGGATTGTAGCGATAATCATTATAATAAGGCAGCCTGCAGCCAAGTTTTTCAAGTTCCGTTTTCAGAACTTCCGTGCTGCTGGTCATAATGTAATCGTACTTCTTTCCATTAATAATGATTGTTTCATGTATTCTTTCACTGTTATTGCTCATAATTACATTATACCTCTCTTTTTCACAAATACGGTAAACTGACAGGCGACTTTTATTTTTTCGGTGGCAGCAACCTCTTTAATTCTTTTGGGAAGCGCAGTACTTTTCGCAAAGCCAAACCCGAAGGATGCAAGCTGCAAAACTCATTAAATCGCGGATTCCATATGTAACAGCAGCTGCAAACATACCTAAACCGGCTACAAAGAAACCCATAGATTTACCTCCAGATGCTGATGAATATAACACACATCCATTCCCATTGCACGGGAATGAATAGAGATTCCAAAGAAAAAAATCTATATCAACCTCAGGTATTCCTACTGATGATATAGATTAGCTATGAGAAGATTTCCAAAGGCACTGAGTAAGGCAGGCATGCCTTTATAATACTCTCCATCATCAGAATCATCTTTTATTCCAAAAACCCAACGCTCACCTTTAAAATGCAAAATATCTTTTTCCTTTGAAACAAAATTGATTATGTCGCCTCGGTTTATATTTG
>CAMNIU010000033.1 GCA_946540605.1 uncultured Treponema sp. | reverse complement strand
AGTAACATCTCCTAAAAGTTTTCCGCGTGAGGCGGAGATTTTTTTTGCCTGCGTGTGAGGCAGGTGTGTGATTTAAACGGTGGTTTAAATCATACATATTAGTTAACTATAAGTCGTTTGTTATTTTTTTGCAAGTTTAAATTTTTTGTTTTTTTAAGATTCTTCGATTACGTCTGCGGATGACACATATTTTTAAGATGACTAAAATCTAATTGATTTTTATTTTTCTTTATGTTAAATTACATAAAACCGTAACAAATGCGGAACAATTCATAAAATTACAAGGGAAGGTTCTTTACGTTTATTTTTAAGGGCTCTCCCTCAATATTATAGCCCGAAAATCGGGAACAAGGAGTTATATTATGGGAGCACGTGGAGAACTTTTTACTACTCAAATCTTTTTGGACAATCGTTCATACTTTTTCAATGTTAAAGAAAATCGCACTGGAGATGTATTTCTTCAGATCGTAGAAAGCAAGAATCGCGACGGTGTTGAAGCTGACCGCCATCAGATTGCTATTTTTGCTGAAGATATGCAGAAGTTCCTTCAGGGGCTTGAAAAATCTTTGGATTTTGTTGAAAAAGACAGAAAACAGCGCCAGAAGGTTGCACGTGAAAAGAAGGCTGAAAAAGAAGCTAAATATGGCAGCGGAGCAAAGAAAGTTTACCGTGTAAAATCAGACAAAGGCGAAAAATCAGAGAAACGCGCTGACGATGGAATCAAACGCACTGGTAAAGTAATTCACATCGTTTCAAAAAAAGACGCAACTAAAGAAGACTAAAAACAGTCATCCCGAACTTGTTTCGGGAGCTGTTAAAAGGTGCTGAAACAAGTTCAGCATGACAATACTTTTTGAACAGCCCCATGACGCTAAATATGACACAAGAAGCAAAGACATTTTATAAGGACCTTCGGAATGTTGTACAGCCGATGGCCATTCAGAATCTTATTTCCTCTGCCGTAAACTCTGCCGATGTAATTATGCTTGGTTACATTGGACAGACTGCGATTGCGGCATCTTCTCTTGCAGGTAACGTAGCCTTCATTCTTTTTATGATTTCTACAGGACTTTCTTCTGGTCTTGTAATGCTTGGTGCCCAGTACTGGGGAAAAAAAGATACTGAATCAATAAAAACTTTACTCGGAATTGGTCTTAGAATCTGCTGTACAGTTGAAATCATTGTTGCCCTTATTGCAGCTTTTTATCCGCGCATTCTTATGCTGATTTTTACAAAAGATGAAGCACTCATTATTGAAGGCTGCAAATATTTAAGGGCTGCAAGTTTTTCTTATGTTTGTTTATCTTTTTCTCAGATGTTCCAGGCTGGATTCAAGAGTATTGAACGCGTAAAAATCGTAACCATTACTTCTACTACCAGCCTCTTCTTAAACATCGGCTTAAATGCTGTTTTCATTTTCGGGCTTCTGGGAATTCCTAAAATGGGAATTACCGGTGTTGGTATTGCAACTTCCATTGCCCGTTTTATAGAAATGGTAATCTGCTTTATTTATGCCGGTCGCCAGAAGGATGTACATTTTTCAGTTTCCTGTGTTTTCAGACGAAATCCACTGCTTACACGCGACTTTATCCGCTACTCTATGCCGGCTGTTGGAAACGAGCTTGTATGGGGCGCAGCGTTTGCAATGTACTCTGTAATTATGGGGCATCTTGGTGAAGATATTGTTGCCGCTAACTCGGTTGTAAATACTGTTCGACAGCTTGGTTCAGTTTTGTGCTTTGGCATGGCTTATGGTGGTGCAATTGTTGTAGGAAAATATATGGGCGCAGGCAATATGGACGTTGCAGAACGCAATGCAAGCCGACTTGCCCGTGTAACAATTTTCTCTGGAGTTCTTGGCGCAGTGCTTTTACTCTGTATGTATCCGGTCCTTCCTTATATTGCTGATTTGAATGAAACTGCAGCGCATTATAGAAATGTACTTCTGTTTATTAATTCATATTCTTTGATTGGAGCCTCTATAAATACCGTTTTAATCTGTGGTATTTTCCGTGCAGGAGGAGATTCGAAGTTCGGTTTTATTGCAGACTGCATCAACATGTGGGCTGTTTCAGTTCCACTTGGACTTTTGGCTGCATTTGTATTTAAGCTTCCACCACTCTGGGTATACTTTATTCTCTTCCTTGATGAGTTTGAAAAAATGCCGTTTGTTATCCGTCATTATTACAAGAAGGGCTGGCTGAGGAATATTACTCGTGACTAATGGATTGCTTCGCCTTCGGCTCGCAATGACGTCATTGCGAGGAGCGGAGCGACGAGGCAATCTATAATTAATATTTAAACGATAATCTTTGTATTGGTGATGGACCAATTTTGTGACACACTTCCCTATGAGCTTTGGTCGGATACCCCTTGTGTTTTGCATAACCATATTCAGGGTATAATTTATCCATTTCTAACATTAACCGGTCACGACAAGTTTTAGCAAGAATACTTGCCGCCATTACACAAGGGTATTTTCCATCAGCTTTTAGCTCACACCGGCAATCTATTGGAACATCAGGGCAACGTGTTCCATCAGTAATTCCTCTTAGTGATACTTGTGAAAAATCCACACCTGTTTTTTCACACCAGTCTGGAAGTTTTTTTATCATATCATCAAAGGCATTTTTCATTGCAAGCATACTTGCTTCAAGAATATTAATTTCATCAATTTTTTTATGATCTACTAAAGCAATTCCCCAGCAGGCTTTTTCTTTTATGATGATTTCTGCAGCCTCGCGTTTTTTTTCACTTAGCTTTTTTGAGTCATTAAGAATTTCAAAGGGAAAATCTTCTGGCAGAATTACCGCAGCGGCACTAACAGGACCTGCCAGTGGTCCCCTTCCTGCTTCGTCAAAACCTACCTCAAATATTATTTGTGTGCCAGCCATTTAAAAGCCCTGTATGGAATTCTTTTCTTCCGTAAGTTTTGAAGCTTTATTAGAATAAATCGGCTGAATCTTACTTGCGTTATTTGAAAGGCGTGCCTTAAAGTTATTTTCCTTAAAACTTGCTGTTACACCAAAAAGCTCTGCAATACGTCCAGTTCCACCACTAACCAAAAACTCATTCTTTTGAGCTGTAATATTTCCGCCGTCTGCAGAAATTACAACGCTAGTTTCGGCATTTGTGCTGATTGAAGAATTACGCAAATTAAGACGTGATTTTACTGCAGAAATGAAAGACACGTAAGAAACTGCACTTGCACTTGCCATTGTTTCTGAAAGATTAATTATTCCGTTGGTTGCATCAATAACCGTACCGTTTCGCGCGAAATCAGCGGCGATAATACAATTTTTCATTGTAAGTACGGAGTTTTCGAGTTTAATAAGAGGAACAATTGATTTTTTGCTGATATCTGCAGTATTAGAAATGCGGCAGTCTGAAATTTCAAAGGTAGAAGCTTTTACTACAAGAGAACCATCTGGTCCAAACTTGAGTCTTGCATCACCACCATCAGTGATTTCAAAATTGGCAGCAATATTATATGCGGCATCGATTTTCATTTCGCCCTTTACACTAAGCTTTACTACCCTCTGCTTTTCGAGAGCTTCAGCTAACTGACTAAACTGTGTAAAAGGATGAGTTGATGTTCCATCTGCAAGTGCAGAATCACCACTTGCATCAAAATAATAATTTGACTGATCAATTATAACAGCAAACTCTATAGTGCTGCTCTGATTTTCTTCGTTTTTAGAAAATGCAGCAACCTTATAATAAACCGGATTCAAGCCATTTTGTGCCCAGCTAAGGTTATAGCTTTCGCCTTTTATTTTTTTGAAGCTGCCTAATTGAACTTCTTTGAATAATTCACTATCAGCTGGATACGAAAGTGCTTCCTCTGTAATTGTAAGAGGCTCACTTACGGCAATGTATAAATCTGCACCTCGGGAACCTGTAATTTTTACATCAACTGTACCGCGGGAAACAAAACCTTCTGCATTAGATTTTATAATCGGCATCTTTGGCGGTCTGCGGTTTATATTATAAGCAACATCCATTTTTCCCTGATAAACGGAATTTGCAAAAACTCCCAGAGACAGTTTGCCCGAAACATCATCACCATAAAAAGCATCAACTCCAACCCGCTGGAATAATTCAGAATAAGTTCCGTCTGCATTCATAACCCCAAGTGCATACGAATCATCACCACGAAGATAACATTCTACACTTCCATCAGCTAAATCTTCGCGAATAACCTCCGGCTTTGGAGGAAGTACAAAAAACTCAACAGGATTTGAAGAATCATATTCAAGAGGCTGCCAGCTTATCATATGACTTGTTGTACGGTCGATTTTACGAGGCTCTGTAGGAAGCCCCCAGTATTCAGAATCAACCTTATAAATGAAATTATCATTTACAAAGGTGATTGTTTCCCAGTCTGTTATTTCAAATGGAACATCGCGGTGACTGTATACACCAGCAGACTGAGGATAAGTTTTGATTATAAAACGATATTTTACATTGCGAGCCTTATCGAAAATCGTACAAGGCACAAAGCGTGAAAGAACGCTTGATGCTGAAAGGCTCAAGGTTCGTGCCGGCATGAAGTTTTCTGGTGGAAGCCCAAGATAAAAAGAAAAATCCTGAGGTATTACAAGTTCGCTCCCAGCACTGTAATTTAATATTCCACTGTCAAAAAATAACTGCACGAAATTTTTATAATCAGTTTTGGAAGCATTATCTGGCTGAACTGTAAAAGCAACGGATGTATTTTCTTTTTTTCCACCGGCGGTAATTCTTGTTACATTCAACTGAACATCACCGGCTACATCAAGAAGAACGGGACCATCATAAGCAAATCCAAAAGTTTCTGGATCTGCCCCATCGATAGAATAGAAAAAATCGCCCCCTTCAGAATTATCAATTACAAGCATCTGCCTGTTGCCCCACACTCCTTCACATGGACTAAGCAATGTGATTTCGGCTGTAAGCGGCGCAGCAAGAATCCCAGAAAGTATGATAAACACTGAAAGTAACTTTTTTTTCATATCCCGTCCTAATTTTTTATTTCCCGAACTTAAGCTTCAAGGAACGGCCCAAGAATGTCTCGCAATTCAGGATCCTGAGAATAGTAATTTTTCTCAAGTTCTTCTTTAGAAAGTCCTACAAGCTCATGGCTCATATAGTGAATCCAGCGGTTTTCATCCGGATTATTAATTACAAATTTGCGGCACCAGTAATCTGGCTGAATAGGAAGTTGTTCTTCCTGATAAGTAAAATACTTGTAGTCGTGTACAACAACCTTAATGTCTTCGCGTGGCATACCACGGCTGTTAATTAAAGTTTCTACAAGAGAATTGATTGTTCGTCCTGAATCAAAGATATCATCAACTAAAAGAATCTTGTCGCCAGGTCTTAAGTTTTCTGGAGGATATGTCCAGCCATCAATAAATACCTTTGTGTGCTGTGCAACATCTGAATAAGAACGAGCAACTACTCCTGCATACAAAACCGGATGAAAGCTTTCACGCTTGCTGATAATCTTAAAATACTCACTGATAACATTTGCCATGTAGGCACCACCACGAAGTGAGCAGTAAATTACATCTGGAATAAATCCATCTTTATAGATTTTGTGCGCTAATTTGAGTGCGTCGTTTCTCACCGTGTCATATGGTAAAAATTCTTTAATCATAAAAAATAACCTCTATATCTTTTTAATTATAACGTCTTTTTATGATTTTTACTATATCTTTTTATTGGGATGGTTCGTCGCCTTTGGCTCCTCGCAATGACAAATAAATGCTGGCATGCATAACTTATTAGTACAAGTGCAAAAGTGACAGCGAATACATCAGTAGTTTCAAGATGAACCTGAGCTAATTGCATGACGGAACCAAGAGCGTAATGCGGAATGCTTAAAACTTCTCCTGCAGCTACTACCTTCCAGGTAAGTCCAAAAGCAGACTCAGCACCTGATAACAAGGCTGGAGTTGCAGCAGGAATACGTATATACCAGAAGGCTTTTAATCCGGTAAAGTTTCGGGATTTTGCTTTGAATAATTTTTCAAGATTTTCCGGATTTTTTTCAAAGCCTTTTTTTGCCGAAGTAATTACTATTGGAAGGCACATTAAAACAGAAACAAAAACCGGAACTACATCAGAAGTGAACCAGAATAAGGCCGGAAGAATTAAGGCAATTACTGGGGTTGCACGAATCAACTCGAGTGGAAAATCTAAAAAAGCTGAAAAGGCTTTTGAATCTGCTGCTGTGAGGCCTAAAAAAAATCCCAGAATCAATGAAATTAAAAAAGAAAGAATGACCCGCAGAAAAGTAAAAGCGAAAGCCTTCCAGAAAACAGAGGTAACGGACAGTTCAAATAATCTCTTAATTACCTGATGTGGAAAAGGGAGGATTAGCGGCGCTGCAATTATTGCAGATACCGCATACCATATTAAGAGAAAAAAGAATGGAGAAAGGATTTTACAAATCTTGATTCCGTTCATTCCTTTTTATTTTTTATAATAAAAACCTTCATCCGGAAGTTTTCCGCCAATTGAAGTTTTATCACCTTCGAGGAAAAGATTTAATAAATCTTCCAGAGTTTTTTTAGCCGATACAGCAGGAACATATGTATAATTCGAAACTGGAATTGCGTTTTCAACAACAGCAGCAGCAAGCCCAAGGCTATGTTTTTCTGAAAGCTTTCCAGAAGCAGCAGGATTTTTAATAGTCCAGTTTACGGCCTTGTCATACTCTACAAGGAAAGTTTTTAGAAGTTCCGGATTCTCTTTTGCAAAAGAAGCTCGCACAACCATTACAGAAAGCGGATATAATTCGTTCTGTTTTTTTCCTGTAAGTTCAAGATATTCTTTTTGAAAATCAAGAGCTGCTTGTACTTTATCTGATTTTGTTCTGGCAATTGTTGTGAAGGGTTCGGGTACTACTGCATATTTTATTTTGCCGGAAATCAACTGTGCTGCAATTTGTGCAGTTGGAATTGAAAAATCCATTTTTACATCAGGCTTTTCGCCATCCCAGGTGAGTCCATTTTCTTTCAGCAGATAGCGGAACATGTATTCAGGAGTTGCGCCCTGCCCTGCAACGTAAACTGTTTTGCCTTTAAGGTCTGTAAAACGGCGGATATTTTCATCTGTTGTGATAAGTGAAAGATTACCAAGCCCTACTACAGCACAACAGATAATTGATTTATTACCTGCATTGTAAACTTTAGCTGCTACATTGGCTGGCATAAAACCAATGTCAATTTCGTTTTTTACCATTTTTGGAAGCAGAGCCTGCGGATCAGCAAACTTTTCGTAAGTGAGTTCTGCATCCGAAACACTGCCGTTGTTTTCCATAAGGTATGCAGCAGGCACACAGGTTGGACCATTAAGAAGTCCAACGCGGATTTGTTTTGCTTCTGCAAATAAGTTAAGAGATATAAGACTTATTGCAAGGGATACAAATATTGTTCTTTTCATTTTCAACTTTCTCCAGTTTCACTTTAATTTTACCACTATTGCACTCAATTGCAACTGTGTTGAAATCTTTTCCGGCATTTGAAAGAAGTTCCATTGAAAGCGGGTCTTCTATTTCCTTACGGAGCAGGCGCTTCATTGGGCGCGCACCCATTGCTGGATTGTATCCGTTTTCAATAAGATATTCTTTTGCCTTCGGCTTGAGACTGATTGTAAGGCCTTTTTCTGCAAGGCGTTCTCCAAGTTCTGCAAGCTGAATATCGAGAATCTTTGCGACCTCTTTTTTGGTAAGTGCATCAAATACAATTACATCGTCAATTCGGTTGATGAGTTCCGGACTAAGGAGTTTCTTTAACTCATTCATTGCACCGGCTTTGATTTCTTCGTAAGGCATAACGCCGTCTGCATTTGCAATAGTTCCAAAACCTACACGGCCTTCATTTGTAATCTGACGGGCACCGGCATTACTTGTCATAATGATTACGGTGTTGCGGAAATTTACAGTATGGCCAAGATTATCTGAAAGTTCTCCTTCTTCGAGCAGCTGAAGCAGGAGGTTGAAAATATCAGGGTGTGCCTTTTCAATTTCATCAAGCAAAACAACCGAATATGGATGGCGGCGAACCTTTTCTGTGAGCACGCCTCCCTCTTCGTAACCAACGTATCCCGGAGGCGCTCCAACGAGACGGCTTGCAGTATGCTTTTCCATATAATCAGACATATCAATTCTGATAAGTGAATCTTCACTTCCAAAGAGATATTTAGCAAGAGCCTTTGCAAGCTGTGTTTTTCCAACCCCTGTAGGTCCGAGGAAAATAAAACTACCGACCGGATGTTTTGGTGAAGAAATACCAGCACGCGCACGGCGGATTGCACCGGAAATTACGCTTACGGCAGAGTTCTGTCCGATTACAGTATTGTGAAGTTCATCTTCCATATGAACGATTCGTTCTGCTTCTGAAGAAGAAAGTCGTTCTACAGGAACTCCGGTCATCTCAGAAATTATGTGTTCAACATCAGAAACGGTAACGCGCTTTGTTCCGGTGTTTCCGCTCTTTTTCCAGAAGTCACTGTAAACATTTAGGCGGCGTTTGAGGTCAATAACCTTGTCACGTACCAATGCAGCACTTTCGTAATCCTGATTTTTAACAAGTGCTGTTTTTTCTTCAATCAGCTGACTGATATTCTGTTCAAGTTCTGCAAGTTCTGTTGGACGAGCTTCTTCCTGAATCTTTTTTGCAGCTCCGGCTTCATCAAGAATATCAATTGCCTTATCCGGCAAAACTTTTTCCGGAATATAGCGGCGGCTGAGTTTTACAATTGCTGGAATTACACCGTCATCATAAATAACTCTATGATAGTTTTCGTATTTAGTTTTAATTCCGTTGAGGATTTCTACTGTTTCATCATCTCCAGGTTCTTCTACCTTTACAACCTGGAAGCGGCGCTCGAGGGCCAGATCCTTTTCGATGTGACGTGTATATTCTTTTGTAGTTGTTGCACCAATAATCTGGATTTCTCCACGAGACAAAGCAGGTTTCATGATATTTGAAGCATCCATTGTTCCTTCAGGACCACCGGCACCGATGATTGTATGAAGTTCATCGATAAAGAGAATGATGTCTTTATTATCCTGCAGCTCCTTCATCATCTTTTTCATGCGCTCTTCGAATTCGCCGCGGTACTTAGTTCCAGCAACAATCGCAGCCAAATCCAGAGACAAAATCCTCTTATTCAAAAGCCCTTCCGGCACTTTACCCGCGGCTATATGCTGTGCAAGCCCTTCAACAATCGCAGTCTTACCAACACCAGGCTCTCCAGTGAGCACCGGATTATTTTTTGTACGACGTGAAAGAATCTGAATTACACGATGAATCTCTTTGTCGCGGCCAACCACAGGGTCATCTTTATTTTCGCGCGCAAGTTTTGTAAGGTCACGGCTGTATTCTGCAAGGAAAGACTGTTTTGCGCCATTCGACTTATCTGAAGGCTGCTTCTTTTCTTTTTTATCTTCGAATACACCAAAAAGTCCGCCACCTGCATCATCATTCAAAAGGCTTCGGAAAACAGTATCTACCAGACTTTCTGCATTTTGCTGGCGGATAGAAGAGCCACCATCTGCCTGGAGTTCCATTACGGTAAAACGGGCATCCATAATTGTGTAGCCTTCTGAAGTAAAGAATTTAGCGGCTACACTGCCCTCATCACGGATTGCAGCAAGAAGAAGATGCTCTGTTCCAATATAATTATTGTGAAGTGCCGAAGATTCAATATCGGCAATATCAATCATAAACTGATATCGTCGACTCTTAGGAATTGAGTCCAGAGTTGGAGAATGAATGTCATCTCGGAAATAAGTTTCTATGGATTGTTGTAATTTATCTGCATCAAGTCCAAGTTCTGTTATTGCAGAATATCCTAATCCTTCCTTTGATTTTAAGATTGCAAGAAGCACATGCTCAGGTAAAAGCTGACTGCTTCCGATTTTTCTGGCTTCATCCTGGGCCAGAACCATCAAGATTTTTTTTGCTCTAGGAGACAGGTTTTTCATTAACAATATCCTCAAAGGCCTGCTGAATTACAAT
>CAMNIU010000032.1 GCA_946540605.1 uncultured Treponema sp. | reverse complement strand
AGTAAAGAGCTTTACAAGCTTTGGTGCATTCATTGATTTGGGTGGCTTTGATGGTCTTCTCCACATCAACGATATGAGCTGGGGCCACGTTGCTCGTCCAAAGGATTTCGTAAAGAAAGGTCAGGAAATCGAACTTAAGGTTATCCGCCTTGATCCAGCAGAAAAGAGAATTAATCTTTCTCTTAAGCACTTTGCAGAAGATCCATGGATTCACTTTGAAGAAAAATACCATGTTAATGACATCGTAAAAGGTAAGGTTACAAAGCTTACTGAATTCGGTGCATTCGTTGAACTCGAAGAAGGAATTGAAGGTCTTGTACACATTTCTGAGTTCTCTTGGACAAAGAAAGTTAACAAGCCAGGTGATATGGTTTCTGTAGGTCAGGAAGTTGAGGCTATGATCCTCGGTTATGACATTCAGGCTGGTCGCGTATCTCTCGGTTTCAAGCAGGCTACAGAAAATCCTTGGGATTCAATTGCAGAAAAATATGCAGTTGGAACAAAAATCAAGGGTAAGGTAGTTAAGATTACAAATATCGGTGCATTCATTGCTCTCGAAGATGGAATCGATGCTTTCCTTCACGCAGATGATATTTCATGGACAAAGAAAGTTAAGCATCCGGGCAGCGAACTTACTGTAGATCAGGAAGTTGAAGCAGTTGTAATTGAATGCGATCCAGAAGCTCACAGAGTTAAGGTTGGAATCAAACAGCTTACAGATAATCCTTGGAAGGCATTTGCAGAAGAATATAAACCGGGTTCTACACTGGAAGGTGAAATTACTTCTATCACAGATTTCGGTATCTTCGTAAAGGCTCCAAACGGAATTGAAGGTCTTGTAAATAAAGCAAACCTCAGCGACGACAAGGATGTTCCTTTTGAAGAAGCTGTTACAAAATACAAGGTTGGCGACAAAGTTAACGTATTCGTTGTAGACGTAAAAGTAGACAAGGAACAGGTTGCATTCTCTGTACGTGAGTATAAGAGAAAGCAGCAGCGTGACGAAATCTCTCAGTATATGTCTAGTTCGAATGACGGTGATGACGGAGCTTATACACTTGGTGATATGCTCAAGTCTCAGAAAAACGACTAATTGAATAAGTTTGCCGGACTTAAGTACCGGCAAATTTATTTTATACTGCGGGTGGGAATGGAAAAGAAAGTAACTCCTTTTGCGGGGCAAAGTAGTTTTGCAAAGGAAATCAGTTCACTGATGCAGACCCTTTCTGTCAACAATGCTTCGGTACTGTTGATTGGTGAGAGAGGGACAGGTAAACGTCTTATCGCTCAGCATATCCATTATTCAGCCGCAGGTAATCTTGGTTATTTTTTTGAGATAAACTGCAGGTCTTTCACAGAAGCCCAGATACTGGATGCTTTTGAAACTGTAAGCCGCCTTATTGCATACGATCAGAAAATTACGCTGTTTGTGTGTTTTGCAGACAGACTTACAATTACATTACAGAATGCCTTTCTTGAATTAATCAAAAAGGTAACGGAAAAAAATCTTAATTTCAGGATTATCAGTTCCGTAGAAAAACCGCTTGAAGAGGCTGTAAAGGCTGGAGTTTTTCTTTCTGAATTGTATTGCAGACTTAATTCTGTAGTTTTAAATATTCTGCCTTTAAGGCAGAGAAAAGAAGACATACTTCCAATTGCACAAAGTTATCTGGAATCCTTCAGTAAAAAAAGCGGATTTAATTTTACTTCATATTCTGAAGGGGCAAAAGAGGCACTTGTTTCGCATTTCTGGCAGGGAAATGCAGATGAACTTATAAATGCAGTGCAAAGGGCATTTATAGTAGGTGAGCCGCCTGTAATCACTGAAACTGATTTAGGCTTGGCAGAAGCCGGACTTAATTCTGCGGTTAACGAAACAGTTGACGGTATGGGTGAAGACAAGAGTCTTAAAACTGCAATCGATTCCTTTAAAAAGGAATATCTTACAAAGGTTCTGGAAGAAAACGACTGGAATCAGACTAAGACGGCTGCTGTGCTGGGAATACAGCGCACTTATGTGATAAGATTGATGAATGAACTGCACATTCGCAGGCAGTAAATTATAGAAAAGAAATTCAAAGATTTGAGGATAATATAAAATGGCAGATTACGAAGAAATGACTGCAAGTAAAAAACTTGCTGCTTTTATTGAAAAAAACAAAAAAGCATTTATCGCAATTCTTATTGTACTTGTATGTTGTTTGATTGGTTATATCGTTTTTGCTTCAGTTGCAGAATCAAACAAGAATAAGAACTTACAGGCTCTTGATGAGATTTCTTATGAATTAACAAGCAAGAGTGCTGATCTTGAAGATGCAGAAATTGAAGCTAGAATTGCTACAGCATTGGAAAAAGCTGCTCCTCTTACAAAGAAGGGTGGAGTTGTAGGTGCTCGTGCTAATTTGTTCTGTGCTGAACTTGCTTTCAGACAGGAAAAATATGAAGATGCTGCAAATTACTGGAAAGATGCTGCTGCAAAGACTAAGAAATCTTACCTTGCGCCTATTGCATATTTCAACCTTGCAACATGCTATGAAAATCTTGGAAATGTTGATGCTGCAATGGAAAATTACAAGCTTGCTGCAGATAACAATGATTTCGTTATGAGAACTCATGCAATGTTCAGTTACGGACGTATTCTTGAGACTAAGGCAGATTATGCAAATGCAGCTGCTGCTTATACAGAATTGAACGATAACTTCCCAAGCGATTCATGGGCTAAACTCGCAAAATCAAGACTTATTTCTCTCAAGAACGAGGGAAAAATAGAATAAACCATTCTGAAATTTGATATATATGAATAAGACATTCTGCAAAAAAAGTAATTTTATTAATTTCATGTTTGCGGGGTGTCTTATTTTATTTAACATCTTTTTTATTGGATGTGGACTTGATACTTTTTATGAGATAAAAGAACCACAGACAGGATATAATGAACCTTCGTGGGATATTTCCACTCAGGATCAACAATATTTTCAATTTAAGACTAATGAAGAAAATCAACCAGATTCAATCACTTTTTTAGGAACAGAGGTATATTATAAAATTTATAATAAAACTTCTACCGAGGCTTCAAGTATAATATCATCAGCAAGTAATGATAGCACATCAGATCAATCCGCAAGACGTTTAATAGAAACATACAAATATCAGCCTTTACGCAGTTCAAATGATAAGGGTGCAAATATTTTGATACCTCAGACTGGTACAAATAGAATAATCAGAATACAGTTATCTGATTATCCAGAATTTCCTGCAGAGTTTTCTATATACACTAATTCCGATGAAAGAACTAAATTAGGGGTGCCAGTTCGTTCTATTCCGAATAATCCGACTTTTAATTTTAAGGATCTTATAGGTACGTCTAATTTACCTAAATATACTGAAACAGAGAAAGATGATGATTATGGATATTCTTCTACTTCAGAAGAAATAAAAGAATATTATGTATATATGTTTGCTGTTTCAGTTGGACATGATATTTCTTATTCGAGGATTTATAGTCCTGCAGTTTATTTAGGTTCTGTAAAAATTTCTCTTGAATAAACAATTATATAAAACAGTTAAATAAAAAAGCCCGGCTTTTACCGGGCAATTTTTTGACGCTTGGCAGAATCGAACTGTCGACCTACTGCTTAGAAGGCAGTTGCTCTATCCAGCTGAGCTAAAGCGCCGAAGTAGAAATAATATATCATAAAATGAGGTTTGTTTCAAGCCTTTAAGCTTTCACTCCCAACATTTCTTTCATTGTTCTCCATCCAAGCATTGCGCATTTTACGCGGGCTGGCATGTGAGAAATATCCTGAAGTGCTGCTGCTTCATCCAGTTTTTCAAGGTCTTCTTCTGTAACTTCACTCTTTATCATGCGGTCAAAAATATCTGCAAGAGCGAGAGCTTCTTCCTTTGTTTTTCCAATTACAAGGTCTGCCATCATATCTACACTGGCCTGGCTGATTGCGCATCCGCTGCCGGTAAAACTTGCATCTGTAATTACATTGTTTTCATCAAGTTTCATCTGAAGGGTAATCTGGTCGCCGCAACTAGGGTTTACTCCTTCAAGACAGAATGTAGGAGAATCCATTGCTACTTTGTGTGTAGGGTTAATGTTATGTTCGTTTAAGATTTCTCTGTAAAGTTCTTTAGTATCCATTAATAATAGAACTCCTTAATAAAGTCGCTCGATAAATCTCGCTCTGTGCCATTTTGTCGATGAACCTAAATGAACCGCTTTCGCGCTTCATTTTTAACGGTTCTTCGATTATAGGCATCTTTGGTATCCATAGGTATATAATATAGTAAAAAACTGAAAAATTGTCATCCTCGGACTTGACCCGAGGATCTATACTTTACTGACTTGTGCAGATTCCCTGGTCAAGCCAGGGAATGACACAAATCTAGTCCTTATAACCTGACCATTCTCGTAAATGTGAGAGTTTTTCCAGGAACTTGTCGGCTTCTTCTTCTGTATTATAAAAGTAGAGGCTTGCGCGAGCTGTTGCTGTCTGCTCAAGATACTGGCCGAGTGGCTGAGCACAATGATGGCCTGCACGGATTGCAATATGTTCTTCTGAAAGCAAAGTTGCTACATCATGAGGATGAACTCCGTCTACAGTGAAGGTTATGATTCCACAGCGTTTATTACCATCTTTTGGACCAATGATATTAATGTGTGGAATATTTTTTATACCTTCTATTATACGGCAGGCAAGTTCAGCATCATGCTTTTCAATATTTTCAAGCCCTATAGAAGTAATATAGCGGATTGCAGCAGCCATTCCAACTGCATCTCCGGCACTTACAGTTCCTGCTTCAAATTTATGAGGAACTTCTGCCCAGGTTGCTGTATCTCGTGTAACATATTCAATCATTTCTCCGCCACGAAGGAACGGTTCCATAGTTTCCAGCAGAGCGCGCTTTCCGTAAAGGGCTCCAATTCCCATTGGGCCGCAAAGCTTGTGTCCGCTCATTGCAAAAAAGTCTGCGTTTATATCCTGTACATCAACCTTCATATGTGGGGCAGATTGTGCTCCATCAACTATAAAGATAGCTCCAACGGCATGAGCAGCTTCTCCAATCTTTTTTACAGGATTTGTTACGCCTAGTACATTACTAACGTGTACTACAGAAACAATTTTGGTGTGGCTGTTGATTTTTGAAGCAATTTCTTCATCGATGATAATTCCGGTTTCTTTATCGCATTCCATAAATACGAGTTTTGCACCGGTCTTTTTGCAAACCATCTGCCATGGAACGATATTGGAATGATGTTCCATAATTGTTATACAGATTTCGTCACCTTCTTTAAGATTGTTTAATCCCCAGCTATAGGCTACAAGATTTAAGCTTTCAGAAGCATTACGGGTGAAAACAATTTCTGCAGATTCTTTTGCATTTATAAACTTTGCAACTGTTTCTCGAGCATTTTCGTAGGCAAGTGTTGCTCTTTCACTAAGAGAATAAAGTCCGCGCAACGGATTTGCATTTTCTGTTGCATAAAAATGAGTCATCGCATTGAGAACAAGAAACGGGCGTTGTGCAGTTGCGGCAGTATCAAAATATATAAGTCCCTTATTTTCTCCAGCTTCATTTTCATCAATTGCCTTGAAAAAAGGGAAGTCTTTTCTGTATTTATTTTCCATTCAGGTACTCCAGAATCTCGTTTTGAACACTCTCGTCAGGAATTGCAGTCGAGGCTGCTGTGATTTTAGCACGGGTCAAAAGAGCTTCCGCAGTTTTCTGGTCTATGCCACGGCTATTCATATAGAATAACATATCGCTAGAAAGCTTTCCGATTGTAGAACCATGCTCTGCAGAAATGTCTTCTTCTCCACAAAGAATAATTGGAGCGGCCTTTACAACAGCCTTTGGAGAAAGGAGCAGTGTAGTTTCTATTTCGTTACCCTTTGAACCGATGCAGCCTTTTACAAGATCAATTGTTCCTCGGTAAGCCTTAGTTGCATCATCTTTAGCTGTTCCGTGAGTTTTCATATCACAAATGGTTTTCTTTCCCTTGTGTACTACAACCTGATTCATATCCAGATACTGGTTGCCCTGACAAATATATGCTGTGTCTGAATAAAACTCTGACTGATAGCCTTCAAGACTTGCGTGGAATCCTGCATCAATATGAGAACCACCAAGTTCAATCTGTGTAAGGCTTACTTTTGCACGTTCACCACAAACTACCTGTGTATCATCAATCTGATTTACTGCTTTGTCACAAAGTTGTACCTTAGAAATATGAACTCTTGAATCTTCTTCTGCATAAACTTTTGTGATTACGCCTGAAAGTGAAGTTTCTGTATTAAAGCCACCTTCGTATACAATGATGACTTTACAGTCAGTTCCGGCTTTTGCATGAATAATCTGATAAGTTGCACTGTTTGCATCTGCAGAGATTCGAATAATAAGAGGCTTTTTGACAGCATTTTTTCCACTTTCGAAAGTATAGATTCTTCCTTCTTTTGCTGAATCATAAATGAGTTTTGAAGCCTGTTCACCAATTGCAGACTGTGGTTCAGAAAGTTCTGTTTTTACAGATTTTCCACTGCTAACAGTTACTCCTTCTGGAACCTGAATTTCCTTACCATTATTTTCTGCCAGCGAAAAATTATAAGCGACAGAATCCTTGTTTATTTTTAGCCAAGTCCAGGTAAGGTATGGAATCGGGTTTATATCTATAACTGCATTTTCTGCAGTATTAGTATTTGTATTATTCATATGCATTAATCTACCATAATTATAGGTATTTTTCTAGTATTTCTAAAAAGTTTTGCTTTTTAGACTTTATAGTTTATAATTAAATGATATGGATGTAACTTTAGTAGATTATCTGACAGGTCTGCCTAACATGAATTATTTCATGAATCTTGCATCTGCAAAAAAAGACAGTATGTCAGCTTCTGATCAAAATGCAGCAATCCTCTTTTTTGACCTTTATGGTATGAGAAAGTTTAATAATGAATATGGCTTTGAACAGGGAAATCTGCTTTTAAAAAGTTTTTCAAAACTTATTATTGATCTTTTTGGAATTGCAAATTGCTGCCGCATTGGTGGAGATGACTTTGCCGTAATTACAGCGGAAGAAGGACTCGAGGATATTATCCATCAGCTTATTGATAATTGTAAAGCACTCGTTAAAATAGAAGATCAGATAATAGAAGTTACA
>CAMNIU010000031.1 GCA_946540605.1 uncultured Treponema sp. | reverse complement strand
TCTTTTCTATATTCCTGTAGCAGTTTTTGCATCTCTTCTTCCTCTGCTTGGAATGCTCATGCTGCCTAAGACTGTGTGCTATATGCTGATGCTTGGAATATTTTTGAAAGCAAAAAAATCATAATAATATAAAAAAGTCACTAAAAGGAGAAAACAAAATGGGAGTCTTTTCAAAAATTCACAGATACCGCAATGCCGGAGAAAATGCAAATGTAAATAATGTTGAAAGATTTGGAGCTCCGGCTTCATCGCTTTTTACAAGCACTAAGGTTTTTACCCTTCATCATCATATTGATATTATGGATGCTTCAGAAAATGTTATATATGAGGCTAATACGAAAATTCTTACGCTTCATGATACAACTGATATTTATACTGCAGATGGTGAACATGTGGCAAACATCAGACGCAAACTTTTCAGTCTGCATGAAAGACGTTTTGTTGTTATGGATGACGGAAAAGAATTCCAGCTTTCAAATGAGATTTTTCACATTATAAAAGATATTACAAATATTGAAGGACTCGGCTGGCAGCTCAGAGGAAACCTTCTTGGCTTGAACTTTGAGATTTATGACAGTTCGGATGAAGTTATAGCAGTAATTGCACAAAAGATGTTTTCGATCCACGACAAGTGGTGTGTTGATATTTACAAGAAAGAACACGAAAAAATTATTGTTGCAATTCTTGTAGCCCTGCAGCATATGATTCGCGATAGACAAAGCCGCGGTGGTGGTGGCAGTTCTTCGGATGGCTCGTCATCGGGGAATTAATAAATACACAAAAAAATGTTGCAAGGTATGTATGATGGAAGGCTTTAATATTGATAAATATCTTGAAAAACTGATTTTGCGATGCAAAGAATCTTTTGGCGGCCGGCTTGTTTATGTGGGCCAGCAGGGAAGCTGGCTTCGTGGTGAAGCGACTGAAAACAGCGATATTGATGTGATGATTGTGCTGGATGGATTTTCGGTTGAAGATATGAAAACCTACCGTGGCATCCTCAAAGAAATCGGCTGGTTTGAAAAATCTTGCGGTTTTATTTGTGGTAAGGAAGATTTAGCAAACTGGAATCCTATGGAAGCTTTGCAGCTTAAATATACGACAAAAGATTTGTTCGGCAAGCTTGAAAAACTGCTTCCTCCAGCAACAAGACAGGATGAAGTGAATTATGTAAAAATCAGCCTTGGAAATTTTTATCACGAAATCTGTCACCGCTACATTCATGGTGTCGAAGAAAAAAGCCGTGATAAGCTTCGCGCGAGCAGTAAGCAGTTGTACTTTGTAATTCAAAATCTTCATTATCTTGAAAGCGGAAATTTTCTTTTGAAGAAGAGCGACTTGAAAGAAACAGTGTCGGCATAGGACCGCGAAATGCTTTGTATTCCGGAACTGCCTGATGATTATGATTTTGAAAAAACTTATACTGCTGTAATTGATTGGTGCCAGAAGGCATTTGCAAGAATAAAATAAGGAACAGGATTTTATATGACTGACGGAATTAAGAAGGGAAAGTTCGTTTACAAAAATCATGACAGCCTGAACAAGATGCATGCCTTTTATGATAAAACTCTAGCTGCACTTGGCGTCCCTTATTCAGAAGATTATTTCGAAACTTCTTTCGGGCAAACTCACTGTCTTCTTGTTGGTGATAAAGATAAACCGAGAATCTGTACAATCCACGGCGGTAACGGAATCACGACTCTCAATTTCAAACTCTTTTTACCGCTGCTCAAAGATTTCTGCATTCTTGCGCCGGATGTTATCGGGATGCCGGGGAAGAGCGAGCCTTACAGAAATATCAGTAGCAAGAAAGACCAATACGGACTATGGATTAATGAGGTTCTGAATCATTATGGCGAAGAAAAAATCTCCTTTGTTGTGTCGTCTTACAGTTCTGCAATGTTCCTGTCCTTTGCAAAATATTACCCTCAAAGAGTTAGTTCTGCCTTACTTCTTGTTCCATCAGGAATAGCTCATGGGCCGATTCTTCCAATGCTGGGAAAGATGGTCCTGCCTTTTATAAAGTACTATTCCAATCCGTCAGAAAAAACTCTTGATGCTGTAATCGAAACTATGGGCGGAAAGGGTGACGAAACCTGGCGCGAGTTTTTTGATTTGATGATGTCTTCCTACAAAATGGAAATGAAGCCTCCAAAAGAATATAGCAAAAAAGAGATGGCTGCATTTAAGGCACCGCTTTTAATTATGGCATCGCAAAAAGATATTTTCTTCCCGGCTGATAGAGTCTTTGCAAAAGCCAGAAAGATTTTTACCGGACCAGTTACTACATCAGAAATAGACAGCAAGCATTTACCGTCAGACGAAGTGATGGTTGAGGTGTGCGAGCGGGTTAAGGATTTTTTTATTATGAATGAAAACCTGAGTGAATACCTTAAAGAAACTCCAAGCATAAATTTTTCTCATCCGCTGATTGAGGCCAAAATCAAAGAGCTTCAGGAAAAATCAGATTCACAGATTGACTACATCAAAAGGGCTTATGAATTTGTTCGCGATAAGATAACACATTCCTGGGATGTAAAGGCAAATGTTGTTTCAAAAAATGCAGCTGAGGTTTTAAAAAACGGAACCGGAATCTGCTGGACAAAATCCTGTCTTCTTGCGGCCTTGCTTCGTGGAAATGGAATTCCTTCGGGAATCAGTTATCAGAAACTAACACGCGCTGATGATGCCAGCGATGGATATATCATTCATGCCCTGAACACTGTATATATTCCAGAATTACAAAAATGGATTCGTCTGGATGCCCGAGGAAACAAGGCAACCGTTCATGCCCAGTTCAGCCTTGAAGAAGAAAAACTGGCATTTCCAGCTCGCGAAGAATATGCAGAAATTGATTACCACGACATCAACTCAGACCTTGATAAACGCCTTATAAAAATCTTGAATGAAGTTGATGTTGTGATGAATATCCGAACAGATTTTGAATTAAAGTAAGAGGACACTTATGAAAGCATTTATAGTTTACTGTCATCCGTCAGAAGATTCATTTACAAGTCATGTCCGCGATTCATTTATCAGGGGAATTGTTG
>CAMNIU010000030.1 GCA_946540605.1 uncultured Treponema sp. | reverse complement strand
CTTGCAGTTACAGGATTCTGATCTGCGGTAAAAAGCTGAGTATCCGGCAAAACGATGTTTACATCTGCCAGCTGAACTTCTGCGATTGCTTCAATATGCTGTTTGAGCTGCTTTTGAATTGTATTTTTAAGCTTTACGTTCTGATCTGCATCGGTCGTTGACCAGCTTCTGTCATAAAAACCAGCCCAAGGGTCAACTGATGAAGGAACAAGATTTTCAGAAATCAAAATCTCACGCATGCGGCGGGCAGTTTTATCGTCATCTACTGAAATATAACCTGCATCGTTTGTGTAGGCATTTACATTTTCCTGTGAGAGGCGGTCGAGTATTTGAGTTAGAGAATTCTGATCTGTTACAGGAGCATTAAAAAGTCGAACGGTTGAAGGCTTAGCAGAAAGCTTTACCGACGCAATTATTACAACAATTACAACTATTATTATTCCAAATAATATGACTTTTTGAATCGGTTTCCATTTGGACCACATATTTTTAAGCCCATCGGTAACCTTTTTAAGCCATTCGTTCATCTGACCCCTCCCGTGAACGAATTTTAAAGAAATTTGTACCAAATTTACTTACTAAATTTAATTAAGTATAACATAGGAAGAGAAATAATGCAAACGAAAAAGAATGAATGGTAGTTAGTAAAAAAAACTAACGGGTAGTAGTAATTTCATTCCAGCCTGTTACGAGACGATCGATTACAGACTGAGCAAGATTTAAGCTCATGCGGGCCTTTGCCATTGCAATTGTAACGTCGGCAACGTTAACGTCGTCCGGATTTGTAATCATTTTTTCCTGGACTTTAGTTACATCCAGCTGCTGGTTATTAACTGATTCAAGAGCATCTAAAAGATATGACTGAAAGGATTTAGACTGATTAGCAGGCTGAATTGAAGCAGCTTCTGTTGTTTTTTCTGCCCGCTGGATTTTCTGAATTGGAGCCATTCCCGGAGCATTCTGTGTAAGCGGCTGGATTTTAGTCTGACCAAAATGCGCCTTGCCTGTGCGAGTCATCTGCAATGTACCGAAATCTTGAATCTTCATTTTTATTCCCCTCACTATTAATTGTACAACATCAACTTGATTTTGTACACCTAAAAACTAACGAACGTACGTTAGCGACCAATTTCCAGAGCTGCACTGAACATGTCTTTTGCGCCGTCGATTACTGTTGCATTGGCCTCGTAAGCGCGGGAAGCAGAAATGAGGTCTACCATTTCGTTTACGATATTTACGTTTGGATATTCTACATAACCTTTATGAGGTCCACTCTGATATGCATCAGGATGGGTTGGGTCGTATACAAGACGTCCTTCCGAAGTATCTTTTGTGATTTCCAGAACTTTTACACCACGGCCCGGACCATTATCCAGGCTGGCAGGAGTAAAAGGAGTTCTCCACTGTGGATTATCATCTGCAACAGGACGCATTACAACGGTTGATTTTTTGAAAGGACCGCCGTCCTGAGTGCGGGTTGTACTTGCGTTTGCGATATTGTCTGAAATTACATCACTTCTGAGGCGTTCAGCACTCATTCCTGTGGCTGCGATATTTATACTTGTGAACATTCCCATGGCTTACTCCTATTTCTTCATTGCGGTGTTAACCTGATCAAACTCAAAATCTGTGAGCTGAGTGAGCAGGCGATACTGCATCTGAATCTGAAGGATGTTGTTTGCTTCGTATTCAGCATCCACGTTGTTTCCATTGGCCTTTGATGTTGTTGTGTAATCTAAAACACGGCGAGGTTCAACATTGCGGTAATCATAAGGAACATTTACCTGAATATGGCGGGAATCTGTAGTTGTAAGATGGAATGCATTCTTTGCTGCTTCTTCTGAATCGAAGGCTCGCTTAAGTTCACTTTCAAAATTAACAGTAGAACGCTTGAAGTTCGGAACTTCACTGTTTGCAAGGTTGTTGGCAGTAACCTGATAGCGCAAGTTTGCAACATTCATCTCACGCTGAAGCAGGTCAATGGAACGACTAAAACTATTCATGACAGTTGTATCCTCCTGAGGGACAACTGTCAAACGGACCTGTCAAGGCTTTAAGCGAAGCGTGCCTTGACTCGGACGTACACAGCTGTCCATTTTGTTTACATCTTCTTGATTTTCGGAATCTGGAGGAAAAGGTTTAGTGATTTTTTTATAATCTACGGTCTGTACGGAACTCATGCTTGATTACCTTCCAGGCAAAAATATCCAGCAGAAGAACATATAAATAGAAAATATATTGATATCCAAGTGCGGCGACTTGTTCTGACAAAAGAAAATCATAACAGCCGTGTATAAGCATTGGAAGTGCTAAGGCAAGCAGTTTGCAGATTGTCATTCTGATTCTTTTATCATCTATCCAGAAGGTTTTTGCCCTGCTTAGAAAATATCCCATGAAAACACCGAAGGTTGCGTGTCCCGGAATTGCAAAAATCGCTCTTCCGATTGAAACTCCGGTGCCATAAGATACTACATAAAGAATGTTTTCAAGTGCGGCAAAACCTAGAGAGGCAGATACTGCATAAACGATTCCATCATAACGATAATCAAAATTCTGATTTTTCCAGACTATAAGCATGAGTACAAGCCATTTTGAAAGCTCTTCTACTAAGGCTACGCCAACTGTATTTTCAATCCAGGCAAAATTGATTGTTGCGGGATCGTAAAAGGAGCCTATTAGAGATATCATAAATCGCTCTACTCCAGCACATGGAATGGAAAAGATTGCTCCCCAAACTACAACTTTTAAGACAAAACCAAGAGGCTCTCGTTCATTTTTATCCAGAAGATATACATATCGCAAAATTAGAAAAACCGGCAGCAATGCTGGTATCAGTATAAAATATAAAATAGCTTTCATTCTTTTATTTTACTACCAGCCATTATTATGGTCAATTTATATAGATTTATACAATTTAATGAGAGAACTTCTATTTTGATTAGAGCTGATGTCGGAGTAAAATTGATGTGAAAAGCGATTAATCGGTGGCTGAGACTCTCGAAGCCACAATAGCATGGAGGATAAAAATAACATGGATAATTTTACATTTTACAGTCCAACAAAATTTGTTTTTGGAAAAGATACA
>CAMNIU010000029.1 GCA_946540605.1 uncultured Treponema sp. | reverse complement strand
CGAACTCCCCATTATAAGCTGCCTGTAGGATTTGGACCCACGACCCCGAGATTACAAATCACGTGCTCTACCAGCTGAGCTAAGGCAGCAGATTTATTTGGTTTGTTGCGTTCGTTGTTGTGTCGAACGTGAGTCTTATATTATAGACTTATTCAAAAAGTGTCAATATCAATCTTTACTATTTTTTAAAATTTCTTTAAAAAATGGCAAATATTTTTTCTGAATTACAGTCTTCCACAAATACTCGTGATGTACACTGTATGCACCGCTCTTAATCATGCGGGCAATCTGACTTGGGCGCAGCATCTTGAGCATAATGGCTTCTGTAAGTTTTGCAGTGAGAACTCCTGCAGTGTTACTTTCATAAAGGAAGCCTGTACGTCCGTCTTCAATTTTATTAAGTCCGCCGGTTCTGTGTGCAATTGGAACAGTACCATAAACCTGTGCAATAAAATCTTCGAGACCACAAGGTTCAAAAAAGCTTGGTAAAACTATAAAATCGCTGACTGCTGTTGCAAGACGCACTACCGTCTGATTATAGCCGTTCATAAAGGTAACACGACCCGGATATTTTTCTGTAAGGCGAACGATATCAATTTCGAGACGAGGTTCCCCCTGCCCTGCAAAAATAAATCTAACATCAGGGAAATTTTCAAGAATAGCAGGCACTGCTGCCGTAAGAATTGAAATTCCCTTTTGTGTTGTAATGCGTCCGTGATAAGCGATATAGATTTCTTTTGTATATTCTGTGGAGCATTCAAGTTTTCCGTATTTTTTGATTCCGCCGGCTTTGAAATTATCTGTATTAACAATGTTCTGAACAAAGAATTTTCGACATTTGAGTTTTCCATCCAGATCATTTTTTTCCGGTTCAAATTCAAACGGCAGTTTTGAAGCATCCTTTGATACAGGATTATAGCGGTCAAAATCAAAACCGTTTGTAATTCCTTTGATTTCGATATTGCGGGCAGCAAAGATTGGAGCAAGACCTTCCGTTTCTTCTACATTTGCTGGATTTAAAAGTTCTTTTGCATAATCTTCTGAAACTGTAGTAAGGTATGCACCTGCAACTGAAGCTACAAGGAAAGGTTCAACTGCACGCCCATTCATAGATTTTTCGAGCAAAGGAGTTGAAAGTCCTGTATACCAGGCAGCTTCTCCAATACTTGTAAAACTGTGATGATAGAATGGACCTGCATTATGAATTGTTACTACGGAATTAGTCTTTTTAAAAGCTTTGGAATTCTGAATGAAGGCAGGAAGCATTGCAGTAGAGGCATCCTGGCAGTGAAGGATTTCCGGGATATCCGAACGTGGAATCAGAGACCCATAAGCGCATACTGCTTTCTGAAAAAGCACATCCAGATATAGGGCATCTGCATGGCCGGTTCCTTTTTTATGAGCCGGATTAATTTTTTCTTCATTTTCGGTGTAGGTGTAAATTGCTTCTTTTTCTGAAAACAGCGGATGATTGATAAGAACTACGTCAAAGTTTGAAGTACTTTTTGCCGTTGTATAGGTCACTTTTTCGCGGCGACCGCAAAGCTCGATTTCTGCAGCGGTTTCTACATTGTTGAATTCAAAAAGCGAATCTAAACAGGTGCATTTATAAACCGGGATAAAAAGAGTTGTTTTGTGCTTAAGGTCAGAAAATTCCTTGCACAAAGAAAAGGTTACGTTTTTTACGCCACCGGCTTCTGCAATGCCGGCACATTCCATACTGACAATCCAAATCTTCATAACTCTATTATCCCCCTAAAAATGAAGGTTGTCTATAATTTTTCGTTTTGCAAATTATATTTTCACACTCAAATCTGGACGTAGTTTCTCTGCCCCGTTCAGGTAAACATTATTACGTTCCGGGATTTTTCCATCAGCTGAATCAACATAAGTTGTCAAAAGGGCTCGGACAACAAATTTCATTCCGCCATCAATTTTTGCTTCCTGACTGCAAAAAAGCGGAAACTCTGTTACGTCAAGCCCGGCATCACCTTTTCGGAGCGCAGTAGCAGGATTCAAAACAGTAATGTCATCTGTAATTGTAAACTGAAGTGAAACTATATCTTCTGCTTTTATATTATTGCGGGTAAAAAGCTCGCGGCACATAAGGCACACGTTTTCTGTAATGCTCTCTGCTGTATTTTCTACGCAAACTGCTCCGCGCAAGGCTGTTAGAACTTTTGCCATTTTAAATTTCCTCCTGCAAGTCTTCCGGCTGTGTACGCTGCATATCATACCCGTTCAGTTCATCCGGCTGCATATTCTGAATTTTTTTATACATTTTATAATCCGGGAGTTTAGAACTCTGAATTGAAAAAACAGAAACGTCTATTTCCGGAAAATCTTTATAAATCTGAATTCCTCTTAAGATTTCTTCGCGGCGAAGAGATTCCGCACGAAAATCAGGATTATCCTGTGCCTTACTGAGAATAAAATTAGCGGCGTGCTGTGCTAAGGTTCCCGCAGCACCTTCAAGATACGCGGTCAGGTCAGAATCATCAGTTATTTTATTAAGCTTCATAAGCTCAACAACTGCCTCGGGCGAAACTGTAAGTGAAATGTCAAAGGTAAAACTGTAATTAAAAAGCCCTTCTGCCCCATAAATTGCAGCATACGCTTCGCCAGAAGGCAAAGCACCGCTTATGGTTTTAAGAGTCTCTACCGGTTTAATATGAAATATTTTAAGAGTTGCATTTGTTGGAAGCAGAAACTGCCAGTGCCAGGCAAACTCTCCGTTTTGAACAGGCTTATCATCAATTCCGTTAGTTTTAGAAACTACAATTCCTATTGAATCAGTTTTTACGCGAAATTGAGTCCAGCCAAAGTAAAAAATTACCCCGGAAAAGATTGCGAGAATAAAAACACATGCCAGAAATTTCTTCATAGACTTTTACCCAAATTATCAATATTATATTGATTTGTTACATACATGGCAAACAAAATAGATTTTAAATACTCTAAAAAATTACTATCAAACACCCTCACCTACAAGTTTTCCATGACGTTGAATTTTGCCATTACAGTTTTCTGTGTTATCCTTATAACTCTTTATATTATTGGAAACTATCAGGAATTCCAGGATGAAAATCAGCAATGGATTCTTTCTGTACTTTCTTTTGCTGCAATTTTTAACAGTCTTTTTTCGGTACTGCTGATTGTTGAAACTGCCATCAAAATTTTTACCGAAAAACATAAAGTCAAAAACCTAATAAACCTTCTTATACTGATTGCATCTGCAATTTTTTGCATTTTCTGTACGGGAACATCAAATATCATAGGATATCTTTCAGGAGGAATAAAATGATGACTAAAAAAATGAAACTCCCAGACTTACTGAAGGATTTTGGAAAAGTATTTTCTGATGCTGGTTTTAAAGCATATCTTGTTGGCGGTGCCGTGCGGGATATGATTATGAAAATGCCGGCACACGACTGGGATGTTGCAACAAATGCCACTCCACAGGATGTAATTAAACTTTTTAAATTTGTTGTTCCAACCGGAATTGAACACGGAACCGTAACAGTACATTACAAGGGAAATGAAATTGAAGTTACAACCTTCCGTACAGAAGCGGGTTATTCTGATGGCCGCCATCCGGATTCAGTAAATTATGCCGCTACAATCGAAGAAGACCTTGCACGCCGTGATTTTACGATGAATGCAATTGCAGCCTCTTTGGAAGACGGAGTTATTGTAGACCCATATGGCGGACAGGAAGATATCAAAAAAAAGCTGATACGCACTGTTGGAGAAGCACATGAACGTTTTATGGAAGACGGATTGCGGCCTGTAAGAGCCTTAAGATTCGCAGCTAAGCTTAATTTTAGTATAGAAAATAATACATATTCAGAAATATTCAAGGAAGAAATACAGAAAAAAGTTACTTCAATTTCAATTGAGCGCTTCCGCGACGAGTTTGAAAAGATTATGAAATCACCACTCCCTTCTGTCGGCTTAAAAATGATGGAAGAAACAGGAATTCTCTCTTTATTTATTCCAGAATTTGATGTTTGCAGAGACTGTGTCCAGTCAGATTACAGAGCCTTTCACAAGTTTGATGTATTAGACCATCTTTTTTATGCCTGCGACGGAGCGCCGGCTGCTAAGCTGAACGTTCGCCTTGCAGCCCTCTTTCACGACATTGGAAAACCTGCCGCAAAAAAAATCACTAAAGAAACTGTATTGGACGGAGACAAAAACGATGGCAGTACAAAGGAAATTGAAACAATAACCTTTTATAATCACGAAAGCTTTAGTGAGAAAATTGCAGAAAAAGTTCTTGTACGACTGCGTTTTCCTAACGAAACTGTTCACAATGTCTGCCACCTTGTAAAAGAACATATGTTCCATTACGAAACAAACTGGAGTGATGCCGCAGTACGACGATTTATTGTACGCGTAAAACCGGAATATCTGGAAGACTTATACGACCTGCGCCTTGCCGACATGTACGGAATGTACAACGAAAAAGTAGATGTCCGCTACAGTGCAAGCGTTGCACTTTTACACGAGCTGGATGACCGCATTCAAAAGGAACTTAAAAAAAAGACAGCACTTTCACTTAAATCGCTTGCAGTAAACGGGCGGGACCTTATGGCAGCGGGAATTCCAGCAGGAAAAGAACTTGGTCGTATTTTGAATGAGCTTTTGGATTGTGTTCTTGAGGATCCGGAGATGAATAAGAAGGATGTTCTTTTGGAAACCGCAAAAAAGATTAGCCGAATTTCTTAATCAGTTCTTCGTGGCCGCGGCAACCGGTTTTTCCGTAAATGCGCGAAAGATAGTTTTCAACACTGCGAAGTGTAAGATTGAGTTCTGCGGCAATTTTTTCGTTATCTTTGCGCTCAATGATTTTCTTAAAGATATTCTGTTCCTGTCGGGTAAGACTGTCTAAAAGATTTCTGTAGGTAAAAAGAGAAGTTACAAGACTCTGCTGAACATAGCTTCCGCCGTTTACAACATCAGTTACAGCACGAAGAAGTTCATCTTCCATACTATCTTTTGAAACAAAACCAAGTGCACCATAGTCAAGCGCAAGACTTAGAATACCCGGGTTTGTATACATAGAATGAACAACAACCTTTACAGATGGATATTTATCTCTAACAACCTTAAGAATATCAAGACCACTGCACTCGCCAAGGTTCAAATCAAGAATCAAAACATCTGGAAGTTTATTCTCTGCAGCAAGATCTGCAAGTTTAGTTATAGCCTCTTCACTTTCAGAAGCAAACCCAGAGCAGTAAAAATGTGGACGTTCACTAAAAAATTGTCTAATTCCAAGATTTGTAAGAGAATGATCTTCAACAACAAAAATACTTGTATCTTTCATTTTTTGATCCTTTTTTTAATTTTATCAGACTTCAGTTCATTTGTAGACAGTAATCACACACTATTTCTTTGTGAATATTTCACAATTTGGGTTTTATTATAGTTATCTGAGTTCCTTCGCCCGGATGCGAGTCAATTTCAAGTTTTGCACCAATAAAATCTGCCCGTTCCTTCATCCCAACCAGGCCCAGATGATTTCCGTCGGTACCACGAGTTTTAGCAATTTCAGAAAGCTCAAAGCCTTTTCCATCATCACTTATAAAAATATAAAGACCTTCGGCTTCACCTTCATTTGCATTTCTAAGCAGAACAGTTACCTCGCTGGCCTGAGCATGCTTAAAGATATTTGTAAGTGACTCCTGGACAATTCTGTAAAGATTAAGATTTTCTTCTTCAGATAAAAAATCTGTATCTATTTTTTCCGGCATAGTCAGGCGGAAATCAACATCAGAATGTTCCTTAAAATTTTGAGAAAGGTTCATTACATTTGCTGTTATATCATTTCGTATTACATCAGGTGGTGCAAGGTTATAACTCATATTTCTAACTTGAGAAAGAGAATCTTCAAGAAGTTTGGAAATTTTGGGTCCCAGCTTAGCATCATTTTTATCTTCAATTTTTTCTGTAAGACTGCGGCAATAGCGAAGGTCCTGGGCAATTGTATCGTGAAGTTCACGGGCAATACGGGCCCGCTCTTCTTCCTGACCTTTAATTGTATATCTTAAATAACGGCTTGAGTTTTTTAAGCGCTTTTTTGACTTTAATACCTGAATTGCAAAAACAATTATAATTACCAGGGTAATAAAAAACACAACATCAAAAATAATGAAAAAACTTGTATACTGGTGAATGATTGTATTTAATCTTTCAATTTCCTGGACAGAGTTTTCCATATCAGAATTCCTCCGGGGCACCAAAAAGCTTAATATAAAGCTTATAGACACCATAACCGGCAAAGGTTGATATTATTCGGTCAGTAATTGAAATAGGAATCTGCCCCAGAATGCAGGAAGCAAAAAGATTGAATTTTTGAGAAACAAAGCTGTCTGTAAACTGCTTGATTGGCGCCATTGAATCCGGAATGTCATAAAAAGAAAAACGGATAAAATCGAAGGTACCACCAATAAAAATTGTAACAAAAGAAGAAATCAGCGAAATCAAAAGCAAATAAAGAATTGTAATAGACAGGCTAATCTGAAACTCCTCTTTTTTTCGTGCAAAGAGCCAGGTTACAATTACAATAGCGGCTCCACATATGGAAAAGAATATATTTGTTGGAGAATTAATACCTCTTACAATGAGATTAAAAAGTACATCTGTAAAATTATAGAGAATTCCAACAATCAGACCGGGAATCAGGCCCAGATAAAATACAATTGCAACTGTAAAAACAGTATCCAGAAATAGTGGAAAATGACAAACATCATAAGCCAATAAGGATAAACCTAAATTTAAAAAAATTGATATAAAACAAAAAATGCCTATTTTTACGTTACGTTTCATATATCCATTATAGTCTATTTTTGCTAAATCTCCTATAATTATTTTGTGGGTTTGGGAGAATTTAATGATTAAAGAAAACTATAAAGATTATGGCAA
>CAMNIU010000028.1 GCA_946540605.1 uncultured Treponema sp. | reverse complement strand
CCGACGGTTAATTACACCCGGCTTCAACATTGTAAAACATCTACTCATAATTCTATTATTATATAGAAAGCCGAGAGTCTTTTCAATATTATCAAGTTGACATCTTATAAGCGAAATCTATTATATTCGGGAATGTCTTGAAACAAACATGATCGAAGCACAGATGAGCATAACAATATACAGAATCAGCCCCGCAATCATTCCGCCGGTAATTCCAAAGCCTCCAAGAAGCACATAGTTCATAAGACGGAACAAGAACATAACAAACTGATTAAAAAGCATTGAAATCAATATAAACGGAATAAAGGCAAAGGCCCATGAAAATTTAAAATACTGTGTAGGTCCAATTCGATTGTTCCATCCAAAGCTTGCAAGCAGAATAAAAATCACAAGAATCCAAAGCGGATAGTACGCTCTGTTCATAAAAGACTGGCCGTAAACTTCTGTACAAAATCCGTATTTTTCAGCCATATGAGTAAGCTTGAACAAAGCAGGAAGTGTCATTGAATCTGGAGAACCCGCTGTATTTTCGAGAATAAGAAAATCATCATAAGGAATTGAAAGCAAAAGATATTCCGGTGTAGTAGCAGTTTCTCCATTCTGATATGTATAAAGCGGCTCATTATGCAAATCCGGAGTGTCGCGGCCTACAGATTTCAGCAATATATATGGAACATAATCAATGCTGTCATCAATTCCCATAAGAGCCTTTGTTGTTGGAGTAAGAGTTTTTACAGATACCGGAAGAACCTTTGCATAAGGAACTATCATAGTTCTAAATACTTCTCCCGAGCGGTCTACAGAAACAACTGTTAAAGCACGAAGATACTGAATTGAATTTCCAGTAGAAGCAACGGCTGTCATTCCCTTAAAGTAAATTACATCGCGTGAACCATCAGCAAATTCATAAGAAAAATACACATCATTTGCGCTCTCAAAACTCTTAAGTTCAAAGGTTTCATCTACAAAGAAACTGCGCTCGTTGATTCGGTTTTCTGCAATTTCAAGATAAAAAACAACATCAGGGTCAGACTGCATTTCACGCGAAGAAAGATATAATTCGCGGAAAATATAATAAGCCTTCAAATCATCCTTCTGTACAAGGGCAAGGTAACCTTCATATTTTTTTTCAAATAACAGCTGACCTTTTGATTTTGCAAGATTATGATATTCCGTAAGATTATTCCAGGCTGAAGTAGAAAGCTTTTTCAATTCTTCCAGGTTCGGGTCTTTTGGAGTTGCAAGCTTTATTCCAAGTTCAGAATAATAATGTGCATTAAACCATTCTTTTTTATCATAAGCTTCCTGAGCCTTTTGATACAGTTTATACACTTCATTAATCTGCTCAGCATCAATTATTACGCGGTCTACCTTCTCTGCTTCTTCTACAGATTCATAAAGCTTAAAGCGGATATTCGAAGTACGCGCACGGTTAATTTCTACATCAGCACGGTCTCTAAGATTTATTGCCTTTTTTTCGTTGGGACTGAGTTTGAGGGCTGCATCGGCATAACTCATTGCCCTCTCATAATATCCGTTATCAAAAAGTTTATTACCAACATTGATATATTCATTTACGATTTTAGGACGATTTATAATAGAATTCTTTTTGTTTGTAGTAAGAAGTCCAATTACTTCATAAGAAACTGTGAGCACAAAAGCAATTGAAATGGAAATTATCATCACCATCTTAAAGCGATCCATCATTGCCTTAGAAAAACGTTCTGTACTTCCCTCTGCATTGCGGCCAAAATGAACGGAACAGCTTACTGTAAAACCTGTAATCGCAATTCCCGGAAGGAATCTTGCAAAATACTGGAGACTAGTCATAATTTTATAAACACTAATAGAAGCCTTTGGTACAGAACCTGGAACAGAAGATATAAAGCCTGCAACAAAACATAAAATGAGGCCGATTCCCAAAAAGATTGAAAGTATGCCGATAATTTTTTTCATAATCCCTCTATTTTATTCTCTGTGCATGCTTACGCACTGCAAATTTTATAGTTCCCATAGTTATTAAAACAAGGGCAAAGAAAATATTAGTAATAAACAAAAACGGTTCATTTACAATTCCGCCCAGAGCCTTGAACATTCCTATATTATTAACACGCTGCCTTATCGCTTCGAACTCAGCAGCAAAATAAAATGAATTCCAGATTATTATTAAAGCAGTGACTATAAAAAGCATTATTGTATTTATAAGCCGCCAGTCAAAAAAACTTGTAATTCCGTAAACACTGCATAAAAGAAGCACAAAAGATAATAAAGTCAAAAGATGGGTAAGATGCCATGAATACCCGCCTTCTATCATAGAAATAAGAGTTTTAAAATTAAATGGAACAGGACTTTCATCTTCTCCAAAAATCTTCTTTACCTGAATCTCGCGGAACGGCATTGCTTTTTGATTTATATCAAGGCTTGGATAATCACCCATAGTTTTGAATTCAACAATTCCATTTTCGCTGGTATCAATTATGATAACGGGAGCTTCTGCTGACCTTCCCTTTTGCTTAATCTGGAATTCACGGGTAAAGAAATAAACATCATTATCAACCTGTCTGAAGTAGTTCGGAGAAAGCGATTCATATTTTAGTTCGCGGGAGAATTTTCTCATGCAAAAATCACGAAGTTTAAAAGACAAAGGCATAAGAAGTGCCCAGGTAAGAATACACAAAACAAGATACACAACAAACTGAAGAACTCCACCCGGATGTCTTATTCTATAGTAAGAAATGAGTGGAAGAATCAAAATCATCATGCAAAAGATGATATAGAAAAGCGACTGAAAAATTTCTGTATCATCAAAAAGGTTGATTTCCCTGCCAGCTACAAAGCCCAAAAGATTCAGATAAAGGGAATACAAAATTGTTCCTAAAACAGTACCAGTTATGAGAATAATCAGATAAATTAAGGCTAATTTCAATGCTTTTTTCATAGTTATACACTATAATTATCGTCATAAAATAAATATTATTAACTATTAAAAACGTTGCAGAAAAAAGGATTTTATGCCGATAATAAGTTTGACATAAAAGGCATTTGTTAGATATAATTATAGAAACAAATAAGATAGGGTTTAGTATGGATAATAACAACGCAATTGTTCCTGGATTTGACAACGACAGAGATGACAGCCTTACAATTTCACTGCGAAAAGCAGAAGGCGTTAATCATGGCATGTTCATTTACCTCAGTGGTTATATAGACACTTATAATTCTAGTTTCTTCCAAAAGCAAATTCAGAAGGTAATTGATGCAGGCTTTATAAACCTGATTTTCAACTGCTCTTCCCTGAACTATGTATCGTCAACAGGAATAGGTTCGTTTACTGTATTCCTTAAAGTTGTAAAACCAAAGGGCGGAGATTTAATTCTGCTTGAGATTCAGCCAAAAGTTTACGAAGTATTCCAGCTGCTCGGATTCTCACAGTTCTTTAATATTAAGAGCACTGCAGATGAAGCAATTGCCTTCTTTAATAACGGTGGTTCTTCTTCTGACTCTTCTGTATTCCCTCTCGTAATTTCCTGCCTCGTATGCAACAAAAAATTACGCGCTACAAAAGCCGGACGTTTCCGCTGTTCAGGCTGCCGTTCAATTCTTGCAATCAACGAAAGCGGCGAAGTTTCACTCGGCTAATTTGATATAATATCTAGAGATAAAGGAATAAGGTGGTTAAGCTCAGCTAAACCACCTTATTTTTTTTAACTGTGAAAAACTCACAGTCTTTTCACAGTCTATCCACAAGTTATCCACATTTTTTACCGTCCAGTGTGTCAAAATGACTTGTCAATAGGGTTTTGAAATAAAATAACGAAAATTTACGAAAATTCCACATAATCAACCTATTTCGTTATATTACAACAAATTAAGACATCTTAATTAATATAAAATATTTTTTTAACTTAAGATTACCTTAATCCTCAGTAAATTTTACTCATATATCAGCAAGAAATCCCCCAAGTTATCCACAGTTTATCCACAATTTTTGTTTCACGCCTTTTATAGTAAATGTTTCACGATTTTAGTTAAAACATATCATTTGTCTTTTTACTAAATCTTCTATATACTTTAACATATATGAATAAGGAATTTAAAATTATATTAGAAAATATAGAAGCTTCTCTTAATGCCGCGCTGCCACAAAGCTGTGCAGATAACGCGAGCTGGACACAGGCATCCTTTGGTTCATTACCAGCGGGAGCAAAGTCTGAATATATAGACAAGCTTATTGAACCTAACAAACACCTGGTTGGACTTGGCGGTAAAAGATGGAGACCTCTTTTGTTAATGCTCTGCTACAAAATGAGTGCCGAAAAGAATGATAGCACCAGCTCCCCTACTCTTACCCAAGAACAGGCTTATTCTATAACTCCACTTGTTGAGTTCGTACACACGGCAAGCCTTATTCATGATGATATAGAAGATTCTGCGGATTTACGACGCGGAAAGCCGGCTGCGCATATTACATACGGACTCGACACTGCCTTAAATGCAGGGGCATGGCTTTATTTTGAAGCACCTGTCTGCATAAACCGTCTTGCAATACCAGACAGCCTTAAACTCCGTCTTTACGAAACTTACACAAATGAACTTCGCCGCCTGCATCTTGGTCAGGCTATGGATATTTTCTGGCACAGAAATCCAGATTTTTTCCCTATGGAAGAAGAATATCTTGCCATGGTAAAAAATAAAACAGGAACCCTCGCAAGCCTTGCTGCAAAACTCGGATGCATTGCGGGTGGCCTTAGTGCAGAAGAAGCAGAAACCTTCGGCGGAATTGCAGCGGATATCGGTATTGGTTTTCAGATTATCGATGACGTAATAAACCTCACGACAGGTAACCCTGGTAAGGAGCGCGGCGATGATATAGTAGAGGGCAAGAAAAGCCTTCCGGTACTTATTCACGCGGGGCTTTGTCCAAACGACAGACAGAAAATTGCAGGGTTTATGAAAGCGGCGGCCGCGGAAGGAATTCACTCACCTGCGGTTGAAGACTGCATTGCTTTGCTTAATACAAGCGGATGCATTCAAAAGGCTGCGGAGCGCGGACGCACACTTATTCAGGAAAGCTGTGCTAAGTTCCACTCTCAGCAGATTCAGGAACTGTTTACTTCAATGATTCCGGAGAATTTCAGATGACAGAAAGGTCAGATACATTAAACAATCAGGCTATTATTCTCGCATCCGACGGTGCTTATAACGAAGCAATTGCATGCTTTAAGCGCGCCATCGTAATTGATAAGGAAAACTATCTTCTCTGGTTTAATCTTGGCGTAACTTACCGCGATGCTGGAAATCTTCTTGAAGCAGAATGCGCTTTGGAAACAGCCCACAACATTGCCCCCGAAAACGAAGAAGTAGCCGAAACCTATGCAACTATCTGTCTTATGCAGAAAAAATTTTCTCTGGTACAAAAAATCTGCATGGATACACTGGATCTAAATCCTCTGAATCCGCATTTATGGAACCTTCTTGGCGTAACAGAGTTTCAATCTGATAATTATGAAGAAGCATCTTCTTATTTTGAGCAGGCTGTTTCTATAAATCCTTATTATCTTGATGCAATTTACAACCTTCGCGATACTTATTCAATGCTAAAAAACACAAAAGGTGAAGCTGCATGTTCTGCAAAAATCAAGGAGCTCGACAAATGACAATTATAGAAAAAAACATACATCGTACATATCGTCAGATAATAAAAGATACTCTCTGCCTGTTTTTTCCTATAGCCTCAGCTTTTGCAGGCTGCCTTCTTACAGAGCCTGTATGGAACATCTTCGTTAAAAACAAAACAGCACCGGAACTCTTAAAATTCGGTGCTGCCGTATTATTTTTTGCTGTATCCAGCTGTATCGTATTTATCCTCACCCGTAAAATCAATCCAATTATGAAAATCGGAATCTTCAGTGGCAAAGATAAAAACGAAGATTCAGATAATTAAATATTCAGATGTTCTTTAGCAAGTTTACTTATTTCTCCAGCCATCTGCTGTAAAGCAACCTGTTTCTGAACACCACCCATTTCAAAGGCCACCTTTGGCATTCCATATACAATGCTCGATTCTTTGTTCTGTCCAAGTGTCCAGGCACCCTTTTTGCGCATCTCAGTAATCTGAGCAGCCCCATCGCGGCCCATACCAGTCATAATTACACCAAGCGCATGGTTTTTATAAATATTTGCAACTGACTCAAAAAGAACATCACAAGAAGGTCTGTGTCCGTTTCTCGGTTCATCCTGTGAAAGTTTAATAAAGTTTCCAAGAGGTTTATGCTCAACAAACATATGATAGCTTCCTGGCGCAATATAAATATGCCCGCCAAGAATTGGCTCACCATCCTTTGCTTCTGTAACTTTAAGAGGACAAATATTATCCAGACTATTTGCAAATTCAGCAGTAAAGCCCGCTGGCATATGTTGAACAACAAGAATCGGCTGTTTCAAATCCGGATCAATAGCCCTGAATACCTCTCGAAGAGCATTTGGTCCACCTGTAGAAATACCAATGGCAATAATTTCGATTTTTCCACCTTCCCTTTCCGGCTTAATTACAACAGGCTCTTTAACCTTAGGCTGGAACCAGGAAGAAGGAACAACGTCGTTCTTTGTAATCGAAACAGATTTTGCAGTTTCTTCACCCTTCTTTTTAATTACAAAGCGTTCTGCTTCTTTCAGCTTAATCTGATGTGTAAAGAATTCCGGCTCAGGAATTGTCTTACCGTGCATAATGGCATATGCACCACCATAAGAAGCAACATATTCAATTATTTCGTTTGTAACTTCATTGATTTTAAGGGTAACAGATGCACCAGGCTTTGTAATAAAGTCTGAAGCACCAAGTTCAAGACATTCAATTGTTACTGCAGCACCCTCTGTTGCAACACTTGAAAGAATAATAACCGGAACATCCAGATGAAGCTCATTGCGTTTTTTAAGGAACTGAAGTCCTGTCATAACCGGCATTTCAATATCAAGAAGAATTACATCCGGTTTTGTGGTCTTAAGCTTTTCTATCAGGTCCTGACCGTTTTCTGCTTTACCGCATACAGTCATACCTGTAGTTTCATCAACAATTCGTCCGATAAGATTCCGCATCAATGCAGAATCATCACAAATCATTACCTGAATATCATCCATTGTTTGTTTTCTCCGAAAAGTTAATAATTATTATTTATTTGTATTCTTGCCATAAAAACAAGCCCATTCGGTTTTAATAAATTCGAAATTAGTTTTCATACCGAACAGAGATTCAGAGTGACCAATATAAAGGAAAGAATATGGTCCCATAGAATCATAAAAGTGATTTATTACAGCAAGCTGCGCAGGTTCATCAAAATAAATAAGAACGTTGCGGCAGAACACAACATCCAGGTTGCGTGCACCAGAATCATTCTTAAGGTTATGATAATCAAAATGAATTGTTTTCTTTATCTCATCCTTAATCTGATATCCATTTTCTACCTTCATAAAATACTTAGCAAGATAGTTTTCTGGAACACCATCGACACGCGCTTCATTATAAAATCCCTGCTGAGCAGTCATAATTGATTTGAGAGATATATCTGAAGCTGTAATCTGAAAATTAAAATCTGGAGGGCAAATTTCCTTCATAATCATTGCGATTGTATAAGGCTCTTCGCCAGTTGAACAACCTGCACTCCATATTCTGATAGTACGGTCTCCCGGATGTTTCTTTTTTTCCTCAATTACGTGAGGAATAACATAATTTATAAAAGAATCAAAATGCGGCTGATTTCTGAAAAAGCGTGTAAGGTTTGTAGTAACCGCATCAAGCATGATCTTCATTTCTTCAGGATTTTTCGTTATAAGTGCATAATACTCCTGTGGTGTAGACAAATTCTTTGTACGGAGCATTTCCTTAATACGACTATCGAGAATAGATCTGTTTGTAGCCGAAAAAGTGATTCCACTTTCGTCGTAAATTACTTTACGAAATAATTCATAATCGGCATCGTTTAGTACGTCTAACATAAAGTTAATTATACACCACGATTGCCGAAAAGTACAAATAAATTTTTTATCGCTGAATGCGGCCTGAACCGTTACCGGCAGC
>CAMNIU010000027.1 GCA_946540605.1 uncultured Treponema sp. | reverse complement strand
GGATATCAGGCAAGCATGATTAATCATGTAAAGTAACTGTCATTCCGAACTTAGGGAGCGACGGCAGTAAGCCGTCAAAATGCTCCAGTGGAGCATTTTGAGCGAGTCTCCGAGCAGCTATGCTGCGAAGGGGCAGGAATCTGTTTTTTACAAGATGCTGAAACAAGTTCAGCATGACAAAAAAGAGGTAACTTATGAAAACACTATATTTAGACTTACCAATGGGTGCCGCAGGCGATATGCTAAGTGCAGCCCTTTATGAGCTCTTAAATGAAGAAGAACGTAAATCTTTTATAGAAGAAATCAATAAAGCAGGAATTCCAGGTGTAAAAGTTACCACCGAAAAATCAGAAAAGTGTGGAATCACAGGCACTCATTTCAAGGTAACTGTAGATGGTCAGGAAGAAGAAAGTCATGATGCACATGAACACTCGCATGAACATCACCATAATGAAGAGCACAGTCATGATCATCATCACGAGCATGAGCATTCTCACGAGCATCATCATGAAGAAGCTTTTGAGCACGAACATACTCACGACCATGAACATCATCACCATCACACAAGCATGGCAGAAATTGAGGCTATCATAAACTCTCTCAATATCCCGGAAAATGTAAAGGCAGATGTTATAGAAGTTTATAAACTTATTGCCGCAGCTGAAAGCAACGCTCACGGAAAGCCTGTAACCGACATTCACTTTCATGAAGTTGGCACAATGGACGCAATTGCAGATATCACTTCTGTTTGTCTTTTATTTAATAAGGTTGGTGCTAAAAATATTTTTGCTTCTGCAATTAATGTTGGCTCAGGTCAGGTTCACTGTGCTCACGGTATTCTTCCGGTTCCAGCCCCTGCAACAGCCTTTATCTTAAAAGACATTCCAATCTACAGTAATCATATAAAAGGCGAGCTTTGCACTCCAACAGGAGCTGCCCTTCTCAAGCATTTTGTAAATCACTTTGGAACTATGCCACCAATTAAGATGAGCGCAATCGGCTACGGCATGGGTAAAAAAGATTTTGAAGCCGCAAACTGTGTCCGCGCAGTTCTCGGGGATTCAGATGAAAAGCCGGAAACAATTCTTGAATACACCTGCAATCTCGACGACATCAGTGCAGAGAGAATCGGTTTTGCAATGGAGCAGTTATTTGCAGCAGGAGCGGTAGAAGCCTATACAATTCCGGTAACAATGAAAAAATCCCGCCCAGGAAATCTCTTGTGTGTAATGTGCCGTGAACGCGACAAACAGAAAATTCTTGAAACAATTTTTAAGCACACAACAACCCTAGGTGTACGCGAAAATATCAGTAACCGCTACTTTCTTGAGCGAAGCATAGAAACTGTAAAAACAGAGTTCGGCGATATCCGCATAAAACGCGCAGAAGGTTACGGTGTAAAAAGAGAAAAATATGAATACGAAGACCTGGCAGCAATTGCACGTAAGACAGGTTTGAGTATTGAAGAAATAGTACAAAAAATCACACAGGAGTAAAAAAGATGGCAGACTTATCGCACAGAAAGGCTGAAGCAAAAATCCAGCTTAAAGGCTCGGATGGAAAACCACTCGCAAACACAAAGGTTCACATCAATCAGGTGAATCACGAATTTCTTTTTGGCTGCGGAGCCTTTGAAACTCTGCCCTACACTAACGACACACCAGATGCTCGCCTTGAAGACCGCATGCAAAAATGGCTTGGACTTTTTAACTACGGTACCCTTCCTTTTTATTGGGGCGGATTTGAACCGGAAGAAGGCTCACCACATACAGAGCAGCTTATGAAAGCCGCTAAATTTCTTAAGAGTAAAGACGTAACTGTAAAAGGTCATCCGTTGTGCTGGCACACAGGTTGTGTTCCATGGCTTATGAATTACGACAACAAAACAATTTTGCAGAAGCAGCTCGAACGCATTCACCGCGATGTAGGTAACTTCAAGGGTGTAGTAGATATGTGGGATGTTATCAACGAAGTTGTAATAATGCCGATTTATGACAAATACGATAACGCCATTACAAGAATCTGTAAGGAACTTGGCCGCGTAGGACTTGTAAAAAAAGTTTTTGATGCTGCACAAGAAACAAATCCGGATGGAATCTTCCTTATTAATGATTTTAATCTTTCTACAAATTATGAAATTCTGATTGACGGCTGTCTCAATGCCGGAACTCCAATCAAGACAATCGGCTTGCAGTCTCACCAGCATCAGGGTGTCTGGAGTCTTGAAAAGACAGAAGAGATTCTGAGCCGCTTTGAACACTTTGGACTTCCAATCCACTTTACAGAAAATACAATTGTTGCAGGCCCTCTTGTTGCTCCAGAGATAACAGACCTTCAGGATGCACATTATGATGACGATGCAGCAACTCCAGAACTTGAAGCAAAGCAGGCTGATGATCTCGAAAAGATGTACCGTAATCTGTTTGAAAACCATCCTCTTGTCACGGCAATTACAAACTGGGACTTTGGAGATGGCGCCTGGCTCAATGCTCCAAGCGGAGTAATCAGAAAAGACGGATCCCTCAAACCTTCATACAATACACTTCACCACCTTATAAAAGAAGAATGGCACACAGAGTATGACGCTGCAACAGATGCAGAAGGTTATGTAACAGTAAAAGGCTTTAAGGGAAAGTATGAAATCACCGCTGCAGATAATGTAATCACTTACAAATTAACTAACTAACGATAGTAAGTAACAACAAGACTACAAGGCTTTTCGAAAAATAAAAGTCTTGTAGTCTTCATCATCACTGCTAAACTGCTCGTAAATTTCCTCTTCCATAAGTTCGTATCCGTGATTAACGTACCATTCCCAGTTACATTCAATATCTGTCCAAAGATATAATTTTTTATACCCACTGTTTTTAAGTCGCGCACAAAGTTCATTTAACAAGCGGGAACCAGCACCAGGCTTTCTACTTACATAAAGGGTAAGCTGAATGTCAGCTTCATTCATTAAAGCCTGAGTTTTTTCATCCATATATTCAATATAGTTTCTGCTCATTTTGGAAGAAGCTCTTAGTTCTTCAGAAAACTTTTTGGATTCCCTTTCATACCATTCTAAAGCTTTGCATACTCCGCCTTTTTTTGTAAAAAAGGCACAGGAACAAAACTCCCCGGCCGATTCATTCTCTGCAAAATCAACAAGTTCATAACGCATATCGTTTTCAAAAATGTTATTTCTTACTATATATTCAACATTAAAACGCCTAAATTCATCATCCCCTGCAGGCGGACTCCACAAAGGAACAACAACATCCAGAATCTGAGGAATATTTTTCATTTCAAAAGGCAATATTTTTGAGTTCATTTTCTTTCCCTGTAGAGTATCCTACACCTCCGGCATTTTATGGTCAATTATCTAAATTAATTGTACAAAATAATATTTATAACAATATTTTTCTTGACGATTAACACTTTGTTAATTAAATTTTAAGCAGTAAGAGAGTACTAACACCATAGGAAATAAATATGAATATTATTGAGAATAAGAACTTTGATGAAGAACGTGCACTCTATGCTGTCAAAGACACAACAGTAAAAAGCTGTCGTTTTGACGGACCTGCAGACGGTGAATCTGCAATGAAGGAAGCACACGATATCAAAGTCGAAGACAGTTATTTTAATCTGCGATACCCATTCTGGCATGTTGAAAATGGAGAAATCTCAAATTGTAATATGACAGAAAACTGCCGTGCTGCTCTCTGGTATGATAAAAACATAACAATTGAAAATTCTCGTCTTGGCGGAATCAAAGCTTTGCGCGAATGTCAGAATATTACACTAAAAAACTCAAGTGTAAATTCACCTGAATTCATCTGGCGATGTCAGGGGCTTACAATTGATAACGTAAATATAGAAGGTTCTGAATATCCTTTCTTTGAAGTTAGGGATGCAAAAATCACAAACCTCAAAATGAAAGGAAAATATTCTTTTCAATATGATGAAAATATTGAAATTACAGATTCTGAGCTGGACACAAAGGATGCCTTCTGGCATACAAAAAATGTTACAGTCCGCGACAGTATAATTAAGAGCGAATACCTTGGATGGTATTCAGAAAATCTGAAATTGATAAACTGTAAAATTATTGGTACCCAACCCTTCTGCTATTGCAAAAACCTTGTCCTTGAAAACTGTACAATGGAAGGCTGTGATCTTTCATTTGAAAGAAGTACTGTAACTGCGACAATCAAAGGCAAAATTGACAGC
>CAMNIU010000026.1 GCA_946540605.1 uncultured Treponema sp. | reverse complement strand
GCTGAGCAGATTATTGTTGATCCTAAATCATTTCAAGATGTGTGTCGCGGGAAAATTCTTGCGACACTTTTTTTTGAGCCAAGCACTAGAACAAGGCTCAGTTTTGAGGCGGCCATGCTGCGACTTGGTGGTTCGGTAGAAGGTTTTTCAGATGCCGACAACACATCTTCGGTAAAGGGAGAAACTCTTGCCGATACAATCCGCGTAGTTTCGAGCTATGCAGATGTAATTGCAATGCGCAATCCAAAAGAGGGTGCTGCACTTCTAGCAAGCAAGTATTCGGCTTGTCCGATTATCAATGCAGGTGATGGTGGTCATTTTCACCCTACACAGACACTTACCGACCTGGTAACAATTCGCCAGTTGCTCGGTGGACTTGAAAATCATACAGTTGGTTTCTGCGGCGACCTTAAGTTTGGCCGTACAGTACACTCACTCGCTGAGGCACTCCGACATTTTAAGGGTAACCGTTTTATTTTCATCAGTCCAAAAGAACTTACCGTTCCAGATTACCTTATTACAAACATTCTTGAGCCAGCAGGCGTTAAGTATGATATCGTAGAAAGTCTTGATGAAGTTATCGATCAGCTCGATATCCTTTATATGACCCGTGTTCAGAAAGAGAGATTCTTCAATGAGCAGGATTATATTCGCCTTAAGGACAGCTATATTCTTGATTCAGAAAGAATGAAGAATGCACGCAAAAATATGATAGTTCTTCATCCGCTTCCACGTGTAAATGAGATTACACCTGAAGTTGATGATGATCCACGCGCCGCTTACTTTAAGCAGGTAAAATACGGAATGTACGCGCGCATGGCACTTATTGCTAAATTGACAGGAGCGATAGACTAATGTTAAACGTAAACACAATAAAAAACGGCCTTGTTATAGACCACATTCGTGCAGGCTCTGGCTGGGAAATCTACCAGTGGCTCGGACTCGATAAGGCACCATTTACATCCTGCCTGATTCAGAATGTTGCTTCTGAAAAATCTGGAAAAAAAGATATTATCAAAATCGATAACATCATAAATATTGATTATTCAGTACTTGGCTTTATAGACCCAAGCATCTGCGTAAACGTAATTGAAAACGAAAAGATTGTGCGCAAAATCAATATGGAACTGCCAAGCCGTGTACAGGGAGTTTTCAAATGTAAAAATCCGCGCTGTATAACACAGACAGAACATTATGTAAAACCTACTTTCATTCTTACAGATAAATCAAAGGGTGTTTACAGATGTGAATATTGCGACACACTTTATCTGGCTGGAAGCGAACGCAGATAATATAGGCTGCCATGTCGCCTTGTTGTCATTGCGAGCGCAGCGAAGCAATCCAAATACACAGGAGTCTTTATGAGTAAAATAACACTTATCTATAACGCGCGACTTTTAGACGAAAGTATGGACACTCCGGGTGCCGTACTTGTTATGGATGCAAAAATCCGCTCTGTTTTTCAGGGCTATTATACAAACTCAGAGACTCTCGAAAAAATGGCACGAGCCGTACTGGCAGAAGACGGGCTTGAAGAAAAGTGTCCTATAGAACTTTTCAATGCGCATGGACTCACCCTCACACCAGCTTTTATTGATATGCACGTTCATCTGCGTTATCCGGGACAAACACAGAAAGAAGACCTTAATTCCGGACTTCACGCAGCAGCGGCAGGTGGTTACGGCACAATAGTAGCCATGCCTAACACAAATCCGGTTGTTTCTTCAATAGAAATGGCAATGAAGATAGAACGCGAAGCTGCAGCAATCGGGCTTACACATCTTTTCCAGACAGTGAGTCTTACCCGCGATTTTGAAGGTAACGACACAAGCCATCTTGATTTCGTAGAAAAAAAATATGTACCGGTAATTACAGAAGATGGCCGCGATGTTCCAACTTCCGGCATAATGCTCGAAGCAATGACTAAAGCCGCAGAAAAAGGAATTATTGTAAGCTGTCACTCTGAGGACATGACCCTTGGTCCGCTTGCAAAACCCTTCCGCGCCGAAGCCCTTGAAATTATGAAGGGAGTAGGCCTCTCTGCATGGGGAACCGGCGACGAAGATTTTGATGCCGACGACGAAGAAAATGCAGAAGCCCTCGATCGCATAGACCTCGCCCTCACAAAGGCAAACGAAATTCTCGCCCTTGCAGAGGATGTTGCTACCGTGCGAAACATTATGCTTGCAAAACAGGCAGATTGCCGTGTACACATTGCGCATGTAAGTACTGCAGTTTCTATGAATGCAATCCGCGAAGCTAAAAATGAACTTTATGATGATGAAGCTGACTATAATGCAGATGAAGCAGATGCAGCTTATCAGGCATTTGAAGATGGTGAAAAATATCAGCCGGTTCCAAACCCACGCACCACAGAAAAGGGCGGTTTTTCTGTAAGCTGCGAAGTAACACCGCATCACCTGGCACTCTGCGGTACAGATGAACCATATATCCGCGCTCTTGTTAATCCGCCGCTTCGTAGTGAAGACGACCGTGTTGCACTCCTCGAAGCTCTCCGTGATGGTACAGTAGATGTAATTTCTACAGACCATGCACCACACACACTCGAAGACAAGGCAGGCGGCGCACCTGGCTTTACCGGCCTTGAAACAGCCTACGCCGTATGCAACAGCGTGCTTGTAAAAGATAATCAGTTTAATCCGCGCCGCCTTTCTCAATTAATGTCCGCTCAGCCGGCCCGCCTTCTCGGTTTGCAAAAAGGCGTATTAAGACCAGGTTACGATGCAGACCTTACGCTCTTAGACCCAGATGAAGAATGGACAGTAGACAGCAGTAAGTTCTTCAGCAAAGGCAAAGCAACCCCATTCGAGGGGTGTACACTTACAGGAAAAGTAAAAGATCTCTTTATAGATGGCCGCCTTGTATTCGAATCGTAAATCGAATTGTAAAACAAATCGTAAAACGAACCTTAGGCAAATCATAATTCAAATCGCAAATCGCATCTTTAATATATTTATTATATTAAAGATTTTTAGTATAATTAAAAATTATAACAAGGCGGTTCAAGCTTTTTTCTATAGCTCCGCTAACAGTATATTTTGAAAAAGAGGCGCAATTATGAAAATCGAGACTAAAGTTTTACATTCAGGTTATAAACCGGAAAATGGCGGACCAGGAACTATTCCAATTGTACAGAGTACAACTTATCGCTTTGACAGCTGCGACCACGTAGCGGCTCTTTTTGATAAGCCAACAGAATTTATGTATTCACGCTTTGCAAATCCAACTTGCGATGCAGTAGAAAAGAAAATTGCAGACCTTGAGGGTGGTGTAGGTTGTATGCTTACAAGCTCTGGTCAGGCAGCAAGCCTTCTTTCCGTTTTGAACCTTTGCTGTGCCGGTGACAGCTTTATTGCATCATCAAGCATTTACGGTGGAACAATCAACCTCTTTGGTTTCACTCTTAAAAAACTTGGCATTGAATGTATCTGGGTTGATGTAGATGCAAGCTACGAAGAAATCTGCAAAGCAATCAAACCTAATACAAAATGTATTTTTGGTGAAACAATCGCAAATCCTGCCCTTACAGTTTTTGATTTTGAAACATGGGCAAAGGCAGCACACGACAATAACCTTCCACTTATTGTAGATAACACTTTTGCTACTCCAGTTCTCTGCCGTCCTTTTGAGTGGGGTGCAGATATAGTTGTTCATTCAACAACAAAATATATGGACGGTCATGCAGTTCAGGGTGGCGGTGCAATCGTAGATTCAGGAAACTTCGATTGGGAAAAGGCTTATAAAGCAACCGGCAAGTTTGCTGATATGGTAGAACCAGACGAGAGTTATCATGGACTTCGCTACGTTGGTGACTTCGGCAAAGCTGCTTATATTGTTAAGGCACGCACACAGTTGATGCGCGACTTTGGTTGTTACCCTGCAGCACAGAGTGCCTTCTATCTGAACATGGGATTAGAAACACTTCCAGTCCGCATGGAACGCTATTGCGCAAATGCCCGCAAAGTTGCCGAGTTCTTTAAAACCAGCGACAAAATTGCAAAGGTTACTTATCCTGGAATCCCGGGCGACAAATACTATGAGCGCGCACAGAAGTATCTTCCAAACGGAACTTGTGGTGTAATTTCAATTAGCATAAAGGGTGGCCGTTCAGCAGCCGTTCGTTTTATGGATGCTCTCGAGCTTGCCTGCGATGAGGTTCACGTTGCCGACATCCGTACTTGTGTTCTTCATCCTGCTAGTGCAACTCACCGCCAGCTCACAGATGAACAGCTTGTTGCAGCTGGAATCGACGGTGGTATGGTTCGAGTTTCTGTTGGTCTCGAAAATGTAGAAGACATTATCGAAGATTTAAAGAAAGGTCTCGCAGCTATTTAATATATTCATGGCGTATCCCGTCGCGCCTTCGGCGCGCCGGGTCGGGCTACTACAGGTTCCGCTTTCGCTGCAGCCACCCAAGCTTCGCTTGCCTTCGCAGCACAGCTGCTCGGAGACTCGCTCAAAATGCTCCATCGGAGCATTTTGCCGGCTTTCAGCC
>CAMNIU010000025.1 GCA_946540605.1 uncultured Treponema sp. | reverse complement strand
CGAGTTTACCGTAACAGATAATCTTGGAATGACTTCTACTGTAAGTGGTGTAATTCCTGTTGATGTACTTGTTATCCGCGATGGTAACCTCTTGAAGATGGCAGTTCCTTCTATCATCTTCGAGTCAGATGCTGCTAACTTCCAGACTGCCAATGCTAAGCTTGACGCTGCAAAGGTAGATAACAATATGAAGGTTTTGAATCGTATTGCTGATATCCTTAAGAAGTTCAAGGATTATAAGGTAACAATTGTTGGTCATGCTAACAAGATTACAGATAACCCTGATGAAGAGACAATTGATAATCCTCGCGAATGGGGACGTGCATCTAAGCCACTTTCTAAGGAACGTGCAGATGCAATTAAGGCTTACCTCACAAAACGCGGTGTAAGTGCAACTGCTCTTGAAACTGATGGTATGGGTGGTACAAAGCCTGTAGTTAATCCTAAAGATAAGGATAACAACTGGAAGAACAGACGTGTAGAGTTTATTCTTCAGAAATAATAAAGGTTAGTGCGGCAGATTAATTATCTGCTGCGCTAAAAATGAAATCCATTATTATATCGTCCGGTGTTGTGGGGAGGTCGGCTAAAAGCTGCTGACTAAAGCACACACCGGCTTTTTTTATGTCAAAAATTAAAGGCACTTTCGAAAAGTATACATCATAAAAGCCTTTGCCCCGGCCAACACGTCTTCCGTCTTTTGTAAAAGCCCGGCCTGGAACGAGAACCAGAATATGTTCCTGAGATGGAAATTCTTCCTTAAGTTCTACCAGCGTAGAAGAATGTGGGGCTGGTGCATATTCGTTTATGGACATATCTTCGATAACTCGTGAAAAACTTCGGGATTCATTTATTTCCGGTTCACGTATCCCAAAACTACCCTCATTTAGAGAGGCAGTACCATCATAGCGGTAAAATTCCATAAGACTTGTTTCAGGGAAAATTCGTGGAAGAAAAACTTTTTTTCCGCACCTGAGGGCATCTTCAATGACAGGTGTTATATCAACCTCATCCTGGAGCGGCATGTAAGCAAGAAGAGTTGTGCAGGAGGTATAACGCTTTGAATGTAATATAAGCTCACAGATTTTTCGTGATTGAGAAGGTAACGTTGCTTTGATAGAAGCAGATTCGAGCTGTTCTTTAATCCGATTTCTTATTTCTTGCTTGGTCATATGGACAGTATAGCATAAATAGGTATAAAAAGTGTATAAAAAAAATTTTCCGATTTTCAGAGAAGTTTTTAAGCGGCTGCTGCAGGTTTTGCCGCGACGGTCGCAAACCTCCTGTTTGCTCCCTCTGCGGCGCCTGTGTTCGCTAAGTTGCCATCCATGGCAACTTACATAAAAAATGCTCCAGGTTTTCGCATTTTTTATGCCGCTCACTTCGTTTCAAAACCTGCAGCAGCATCGGAATTTATAAGACTTCTGTAAACATAAAAGGGTAAAAAAAAGACCTTCGAAATCTCGAAGGTCTTTGACGGCTGCTGCAGGTTTTGAACCTGCGACACATGGATTAACAGTCGTCACCAAGATTATATCAAAAGTATCCAGTGCTACTTCTTTCCCAACTTGCTATCTTTATTTTATATCAGTATAAGAAATTATGCAACTGACAGTTTTTGAATTACTTTGAGATGTTTTTATTTTACTACAATCTTTACTACAATCGTGTTTAAATCCATTACTACAAAGTATAAAAGAGTGTTTTTAGTCTTATTCAGTAATCTCGATAAAGTTTTCTTCAAGTCCTACAATACAGCTCTCGTAATATCCGTCTTCAGTTGTTCGCGGTCCACTAGAAACGGAATATCCAGCTTCATCAAGTTTTGCAGTAAGTTCATCAACTGCAGCTTTACTTCCGACACTAAAAGCAATGTGGGCATAACCAGTGCGGAATGGATGCTTCGTCTGTTCAACAAGTTCTGGGCGCGTCATAAGCTCAAGTCGTGAACCGTCATCAAAAGAAATGAAGTAAGAACTAAAATCAGTCTTTGGATTGTGGTAGCCGTCATTGGCTTTTCCTTTCAGGTAGGTCAGGAAAAAGTCTTTAGCTTTTTCCAGGTCTTTTACATAAAGTGCAACGTGCTCAATTTTCATAATAATTTTATTATATCATAGTTTCAGGAAAAAGGGTGTCTTAATTGTCGTTCGTTCCAGCCGTACTTCGTACAGCTTCCACTCACTACACTTATTGAAGTCTAAACGTTCCGTCTTCCAGAAAGGTAGCAAACAGAGTGCTCCTCATTCGCATAATTCCGCTTCACTTCGTTCCGCTCCATTCTGCTCATTCGTTCACACACTGTTTGCATTTACTAGCAAGTTCGCACGTATGCCTTTGTTAGGGCAAAGCAAGGAGCAATGCAAGTACAGTCAGCCCAGTCGCTTCGTGCATCTGCTTCGCAGTAGCACTACGCTTTGTGGTCTGCCAGTTTCCGCAGGCGGGCCCATTTCCATAAGGGTACATTTTTCGTCATCCGCAAACATCGCATTTTGAAATACAATTCCTTGTGGCGGTTGCCGTAAGCACTCTTTTTGTGAAAGCCGCCAAGAGTCGTTTCGCGCTGAATATGTATCGTTCAGAAAATATGTGTCGTCCGCGTAGGTCGCAACTTAAAATAGCGGGCACGCAAAAGTGTTCCCCCTTTCCCCCCCTAAGAACCCCCTCTTTCCCCCTCCCAAAAAATAAAGAA
>CAMNIU010000024.1 GCA_946540605.1 uncultured Treponema sp. | reverse complement strand
GCTCATGATGTTATTGTAAAGAATACAGTTAAGGCAAACTAATTACTGTCATCCCGAACTTGTTTCGGGATCTATGATAAAGATGCTGAAACAAGTTCAGCATGACGAAGACGGCGAGTACACTTTGTTGTGGCTCGCCGTTTTTTTTGCTATAATTAGCTGATATGAAAGACGACATGATAGTAATCCGCGGAGCGAGAGAACATAACTTAAAAAATATTGACGTAACTTTTCCGCGTAATAAGCTGGTGGTGATTTCGGGGCTGTCAGGGTCTGGAAAGAGCTCCCTGGCTTTTGATACGCTTTTCGCTGAAGGCCAGCGCCGTTATATGGAAAGTCTTTCATCGTATGCCCGCCAGTTTCTGGGACGCATGGATAAGCCTGATGTTGATTTGATTGAAGGGCTTTCTCCTGCCATTTCTATCGAACAGAAATCTACAAATAAAAACCCGCGTTCTACTGTGGGTACAATCACTGAAATATATGACTTTTATCGTCTTCTTTACGCCCGCTGCGGTCATGCTCATTGTCCTAATTGTGGCCGCGAAATCCGCGAGCAGTCTGTTGACCAGATTATAGACACTGTAATGGGCTGGGAAGACGGCACTAAAATGCAGATTCTCGCTCCTGTAATCCGCGGTAAAAAAGGTGAACATCAGAAGATTATTGATGATGCAAAGGCTTCGGGCTTTGTCCGCGCACGAATAGACGGTGTAATGGCAGAGTTGGACGATGCAATTAAGCTTGATAAACAGAAAAAACATACAATTGAAATTGTTGTAGACCGAATCATAAAGAGCGACGAGGTAAGAAGCCGTCTTGCAGATTCAATAGAAATTGCCCTTAAAAATGCAAACGGAATTGTAATTGTTACCCGCCGCGTTGGCGACAAAGACGAAGAGGTTTTCTTTAGTCAGAAAAATGCCTGCCCGGACTGTGGTATTTCTATTCCTGATTTGCAGCCGAGACTTTTCTCATTTAATAACCCGTTTGGTGCCTGCCCGGAATGTACCGGTCTTGGCGAAAAAATGGAATGGGACTTCAATAAGATTCTTCCCGACCGCTCTTTGAGCTTCAACGAGCGCGCTTTCCCGTTCTTTAATCCGGATAGTGAATGGAACCATTCTATGTTCCAGGCTGTTGCAGAAGAAGCAGGTTTTACTCTTGATACTCCAATTTCCCGTCTTACTGCCGAGCAGTTTGAATTCCTTTGGGAGGGAGATCCTGAACGTAAGATTCACTGGGTATATAAAAAACAGAGCGGGGAAGGTTACAGCGAATATAACCGACCATGGCCTGGAGTTCTAAACGAAATGAAGCGCCGCCACGCAGAAGCCTGGGGCGATTCTATGCGTGCTAATATAGAAGAAAAGTTTATGAAAGTAGGCCACTGTTCCTGCTGTAATGGCCAGAGACTTCGTAAAGAAGCCCTTGGCGTAACTGTCGGTGGTAAGAATATCTGGGAACTATGCTGCCTTTCTGTTGCAGATTCCATAGAGTTCTTTGATAAGCTTGAACTTACCGAAAATGAACAGAAAATCGCAACTCAGATTATGAAGGAAATCCGCGCCCGCCTGCGATTCTTAAGGGACGTAGGCCTGGACTATCTTACAATGGAGCGCGCCGCAGAAACCCTCAGTGGTGGCGAGGCTCAGCGAATCCGTCTTGCAACTCAAATTGGTTCAGCCCTCTGCGGCGTTATGTATATTCTGGATGAGCCAAGTATCGGGCTTCACCAGCGCGACAATCAGCGTCTCATAGACACACTGCTCAGCCTCCGCGATAACGGAAACTCAGTAATTGTTGTAGAACACGATGAACAGACTCTGCGCACTGCAGATTACCTTATAGACATTGGACCAGGAGCCGGAGTTAATGGCGGTCGCGTTGTTGCCGCAGGCACTCCTGCAGAAGTTGCAAAGGTGCCTGAAAGCCTTACAGGTCAGTATCTTGCAGGTACTCTCAAAATGGACATCCCGACAACCCGTCGCCCGGGCAACGGTAACTTCATAAAATTAAACGGCGTAACCGAACACAACCTCAAAAATGTAAGCATTCAGATTCCTCTGGGAACCTTTACCTGTATAACCGGAGTAAGTGGCTCAGGTAAATCTACCCTCATGAGCGATGTCCTTTATCCGGCCCTTAGTAACCGCGTTATGCGCACAAATTACGATGTAGGCGAGTGCGAAGGCGTAGAAGGCGCGGAGTTTATTGACAAGGTAATCAACATAGACCAGTCACCAATCGGCCGCACCCCGCGAAGCAATCCTGCAACCTATATTGGAGTCTTCGACGCAATCCGCGACCTCTTTGCAAGTCTGCCCGAATCAAAAGCCCGCGGCTACCTCAAAGGCCGTTTCTCTTTCAATGTAAAGGGTGGTCGCTGCGAAGCCTGTCAGGGTGCCGGTGAAAACGTAATCGAAATGAACTTTTTGCCTGACGTATACGTTCAGTGCGAAGTCTGCGGCGGAAAGCGTTTTAATAAAGAAACTCTGGAAGTAACATATAAAGGCAAATCCATCAACGACGTACTTAACATGTCCATAGACGAAGCCTGCGACTTTTTTGCAAGCATTCCTCACATAGCTCGCAAGCTTGAAACTATGAAATCAGTTGGTTTGGGCTATATAGAACTTGGACAGAATGCCCTTACTTTGAGTGGTGGAGAAGCTCAGCGTGTAAAATTAGCAAATGAACTTGCCCGCGTTTCAACCGGAAAAACACTTTATATAATGGATGAGCCTACAACAGGACTTCATTTTGCTGATGTAAAGCAGCTGATGGGAGTAATCCAGCGCCTCGTAGATCAGGGCAACACAGTTGTTATGATTGAACATAACCTGGATGTAATCTGTCAGTCTGACTATATAATTGACCTTGGACCAGAAGGCGGCTTCCGGGGCGGTAACATTATTGCAACCGGAACACCGGAAGAAGTTGCAAATGTAAAAGATAGTTATACCGGTCAGTTTATCAAAGAACAGCTGGGATTGTAGAGGTTTTAGGTTCTAGGTTCTAGGTGGCAGATGTTTAAGCGTTTTTGTTTAGCTGTAGTTTTATCTTTCCTCTGTGTTTTATCTACCTTTGGACAAAACAGTTCTAACAAGGAAGCCGAAGTAACCGTCATTACTATCAACAATGCCCGTCAGACTTCCTATAAAAAAGCTGAAGATACTGGAAACGATACCATTGTACTCGAAGGTTCAGTTTCACTTTCCGTTCAAAAGGGAAGTTCAACCAATGAGATTAAAGCAGACAAAATAACTTATGACCGCAAAACTGAAATGCTTTATGCAGAAGGTAATGTATCAATCACAATGAAGGGCGGTTCATCAGGAAATGATACTGCAACGGCAACTTCGCTGCTTATGAATACTTCGACTCTCGAAGGTGTTTTTGATGGCGGCCGAATTGTGCAGACTCAAAGTGATGCATTAAATCTTCCTTCCGGTTCAACACTCATTGTATTTTCAGATATTTTCGGAAAGGGTAATGAAAATGTCATTACTTTTAAGAATTCAAGTCTTACCTTCTGTGATGAAGATCCTCCGCACTGGCATATTGATGCAACCCGAACCTGGCTTTTACCGGGTGGCGAATTTGCTTTTTTTAATGCTCTGCTATATGTAGGTGTTGTTCCGGTTTTATACTTTCCGGCTTTTTACTATCCTAAAGATGAACTGATTTTTAATCCTGTCTTTGGTTATTCTAAGCGCGAAGGCTATTATGTCCAGACAACTACTTACCTTTGGGGGCGTAAGCCTCTAAATGCTAGCAGTAATTCAAAAACTTCAAGTTCATCAAGCTCTTCTGACAAGGAAAGTACCTCGGCTGAATCTTTAAAGGCGGTTTATAATTTTATTAAGCCAAACTCGCTAAAAGAACAGGTTCGCGAAGGACTTGTACTTCACAATCTTGATGAAGACTATAAGGGTGATACTTCGCAATATGTAAAGCTCATGGCCGACTGGTATTCAACGCTCGGTTATATGATTGGAGTAGACGGAAAGCTTGTCCCAATGAAAAATTATATTACACGCCTGGATTTTAATTTAATGCTTGGCTTTAGTAATACAATTTTTGAACAGAATGGAGAGTATTATCCATTTTCATCTACAGGTAACAGTTATAAAGACGAGTCTGTATTTCTTGGTGTAAAAATGCCTTTCCGTTATGCGGCAAATCTTGATTTGCAGCTTTCAAAACCTTTCAGTTTAAAAATCTCACTTCCTATTTATTCTGATCCATATTTTAATTACGATTTTAAAACCAATCGAATGGAAACAATGGACTGGATTTCATACTTCCTTGAAAATACTAAAGATGATGATAGTGATATTACAGTAACAGAAATTTCGTCTTTTACATGGAGTGCTGCTTCTTCATATTCGCCGACCCTGCCATCTTTTGTAAAACCTTATATTTCATCACTTTCTCTTTCAATGAATAACTCTGTCAATATTAATTCTAAAACGAATCCAGATTATTCAAGTGCATCTCGTTCCTCATGGGAGTATAATACTCCATTGAAGAAGTTTTATTATCCTTCTCAAGTTACTCCAGCCTCTGTAAACATGTCTATGAGCGGAACTATTTTCTCCTGGCCACCTAAACAGTCAGAAAATAAAAAAACTCCTTCATATGTGATTACACTTAACAAACCTGATGAACTGAAAACAGAAAAACAGCTGGAAGAAGAAAGATTAAAAGCAGAAGAAGAGGCAAAAAAAGCAGAAACTTCAGAAGTTACTGAAAAATCTCCAGATACTGATAAATCTGCCAAAACGGACAATGATACAGAAGAAACAAAGATTTTTGAATATCTGAATCCTGAATTAAGTTATACTGCATCAAAAGAAAGCGTTACAGATACAATGACTTATGCCCTTACTTATTCGCTTGGAATGAATGCAGAAAATCAGTTGGCTTATTCTTCAGATAACCTGAAAAAATCAGAAGATTTTGACTGGAGTAAAATTCGCTCTTCAATGTATAAAATCAAGGTTCCATTTTCTCTAAACAGCAAATTTAATTATGGCGGAAACTTTTTTACTGTAGAAAATAAATTTGCTTTCTCTCCGGTTTTTCAGAAGCATCCTTATATTTCGGATGATTCAGTATACGGATATAAAGATGAAGATAAAAAGAAGCTTATAATTTCGGACTATAAATCTGAATCCAGAGATATTACTAATTCCAATTCTCTGGTTTTACGACCTTTTATTTATGTACCTTTTATAAGTGATACAAACCTTTCCTGGAATTCAAATATCAAGCTCTATCGTCGTAAATTTACCGGTGATGATCCAGACAATCCAGAATGGGAAGAAAGTTTTGCAGACTGGCAGGATGAAGAAAGTATAACTGTGAACTCAGTTTCTGCAGATGTTCGTGCTGCTGAATTGGATAAAAAGTTCACTCAGTCTCTGAAATTCGAGGCTGTAATGCCGCCACTGCTTAAAAAATATACTGCAACTTTAAGTCTGGGCTTCCCTTATGTAAGTGCTTCTTTAAGTACAGGTTTTCAGGAGTCGAGAGGGGAGCTTAAGGCTGGAGTTGTAAAAACTTCTGATACTACTCTTAAAAATAAAGATTATGAAAAAGAATGGAAAAAGAGTCCGTTGAATCAGAGTCTTTCGATTTCACTGTTCAATTCAAAATTGAAAATTTCCGAAAGTTTTTCTTATAATCTTGAAGACGATAATCCAGATAGTTTGAAGATTTCCGCATCTGCATTCGGATTGAATCTTTCATATGTTATGTCTTATGTAAAAGGTTATGATTTTGATAAGGATGATGGCTGGATGATTAGAAGCGAGAAGGAGTTCCTTCCATATTCTCTTTCTGCGTCTTATGCACTTCCGTCAAAGACTTTTTATCAGTGGTTCAACCGAATTACAATTACACCTTCGCTTTCTACGAGTGTAGTAGCAGATTTGCTTCGTCCTACAAACAGTTATCTGCTCTTTTCTCCTTCTGTAAAGTTTAAGATTCATGAATTCTGGGAACTTTCTTTCTCGGCAACTTCACGTAACTCTGTCCTTTACTGGTATTTTCATAATAATACTGAGCAAAATGATTTATACAGTGATTGGGGGGGCTTCCCAGGCAATGTTTTATATGATCTTATTAATTCATTTCGTTTTGATGATGATTCAAAGCGTGAAAAATCAGGCTTTAAGATTAAGTCCTTTAATATGAGCATGAGTCACGATCTTCATGACTGGAAATTCAATATGACAATGAAGATAGAACCACGTATAATCACCGAAAACGGCAAAAAACGTTATGATTTTAAGCCTTATATTACACTCGGTGTAGTATGGAACCCAATGGAGAGTATGAAGACGTCTATTATCGATGATTATGGTGAATGGAAATTAGAATAATTATGTAAAAAACGAGGGGCGGAGCAGCGGCAGAATTAAAGCGCATCAGAACGTCTTTGGCGCTTAGCCATGAAAAGAATCCGAGGATTTTCGCTTGCGAAAACCGCAGGATTCTTACACAAAAACGGCTCT
>CAMNIU010000023.1 GCA_946540605.1 uncultured Treponema sp. | reverse complement strand
GTAGGTTTCTTTAAGAAGGTCTTTTAGAGCCGGGTCAGGATATTCAATTTTTTCAGGATGCCATTTTCCTTCAATATATTTTGGAATATATGCCAGTGGACCCGGACGGAAAAGTGCGTTCAAGGCTACAAGCTCTTCAATACAGCGGGGTTTACATTCGCGAAGAATTTTCTGCATACCCGGTGATTCAAACTGGAATACTGCAACTGAGTCACCCCGGTCAAAAAGGTCAAAGGTTGCTTCATCAGTTTCGCTTACATTTGCTGTAATGAATTCCGGAGTCCCAGGAGCACGGTGTTTATTTATGATTGCTTCTGCATAACGGATAAGCGAAAGAGTTTTAAGTCCAAGGTAGTCGAATTTTACAAGTCCACAAGGTTCAATAATATCCATTGTGTACTGAACACCAACTTCACCAGTTTTAGGGTCTTTAAATACCGGAGCCCAGTCCGGGAGCGGAGTAAGACCAATTACCATACCAGAAGCGTGGAGACCTGTATTTCGCTTTACACCTTCAAGACGGAAGGCAAGATCAAAAAGCTCCTGATAACGTGGATCATCCTTGTATTTTATCAGCTGACCGCCATCAGGCATTTTTTCTGTAGGTTCACTAAAGGCATCCTTGAGCTTTGCCTTAGGATTATCCGGAATACATTTTTTAAGTTCGTTTACTTCGGAAAGCGGAATATTTAAAATACGTCCAACATCGGCAATACAGTTTTTTGGTTTGAGTGTACCAAAGGTTACAATGTGTCCAACGTTTGCATCACCATAAAGGTCTCGGGTATGCTGGATGATATCCTGGCGATAATCGAAGTCCATGTCGACGTCGAAATCCGGCATGGATACACGTTCTGGGTTTAAGAATCGCTCAAAAATCAAACCAAATCTGAATGGGTCGATATCTGTAATGGTCATGGCGTAGGCAACAAGAGAACCTGCACCAGAACCTCGGCCCGGTCCAATCGGAATATAAGGCTTTGGCCTTTTGTTTACATTGTCATAAGTTGATTTAGACCAGTTGATGAATTCCCAAACGATAAGGAAGTAGCCGGAGAACCCCATCGTAAAAATGGTGTTCATTTCGTAGTCGGCACGTTCGCGGATTTCCGGGGTAATTTCCTTGTAGCGTTTTTTCAAACCTTCTTCTACAAGATATTTTACATAGTCGTTCTGGTCGCTCTGATAGTCGTCGCCATGGGTACGGAATTCCGCAGGGAGCTCGAAGCGTGGCAGACATTCCTTAAGTTCCGGAGTTGAGTACTGCTTGATTGTAAGATTACACATGTTGGCAATCTTGATTGTGTTATCGTAAGCTTCCGGACACTGGGGGAACAAAGCTCTCATTTCCTCTTCTGTCTTGAAATACCAGTTATCCAAATCCATATCGCCGCCCATCTTGGCGTGCTTTTCGTGAAGAAGATTTTTAAAGCCGATACAGCGCAAGGCATCCTGGGCAATGGCATCTTCTTTTTCTACATAGTGAATATCGTTTGTAACAACAAGGGGAATGTCCAGTTTGTGGGCCAGGGCGATCAGCTTTTCTGCTACAATTTTCTGGTCTGGAATTCCGTGGTCCTGGAGTTCTATATAATAGTGGTCAGGTCCAAAAAGATTTTTATACTTAAGGGCAAGTTCTTCGGCTTCCTTGTCCATGCCAGCAAGCAGCATTTGAGGAAGCTCTCCCTGAATACAAGCCGAACAGCAGATTATTCCTTCGTGATATTGTTCAAGCAATTCAAAGTCTATACGTGGCTTTCCGTAATAAAGTGCGTTCTCATCACAAAAAGCGCGGCTACTAAGCCAGCACATATTTTCATAGCCTTTCTGATTTTCACAAAGAAGAATAAGGTGAAAGTAGTGTGCGTGACGGTCACCTTCTTCGCCTTTGTGGCTGTAAGGAACATCATTTTTTTCGTAGTGAGAACCATAGGCAACGTAGAATTCTTCTCCAACAATAGGATTGATTCCATTTACGTGGCAGAGTTTTTCAAAGTTGAGGGCACCAAACATATTGCCGTGGTCGGTAAGAGCAAGAGCAGGCATATTCAAAGCTTTTGCTTTTGCTACAAGCTTATCGAGAGTGGCACAAGAGTCCAAAAGAGAATAGTCTGAGTGTACATGAAGGTGTACAAAGTTTGCAACTGGCGTGCCTTCTGGAGCCGCCGGAAATTCGTGGTAATCTGCCATTTTTTTAATGCCCCCGACTTTTTAGTATAACATAAAAGACAAAAAAAAACACGGCGTATTGCCGTGTTTTTTAAGATGCTGAAACAAGTTCAGACTCTATTTTTCAAGCTTAAAGGTATCAAGTTCTTTCATAATTCCTTTAAGATTTTCCTGAGTGCTGTTAGTAGAAGCAGTAGTAATTGCAACTGCATCAGAAATCTGCTGAGAGAAGTCGTTAATCTGATTCATATTATCAGAAATAACTGTTGTAACTTCAGAAAGGTTTCTCATTTCCTTAAGAATCTGTTCACCACCAACAAGCATTTCTGTAGAACCGTTCTTTACTTCTGAAGTAGAATCACTGATAGCGCGCATTGCTTCGAGAACCTGCTGGTTACCAGAGTTCTGTTCTTCCATTGCATTTGCAATTACAGTTTCCTGTTCACGAACTTTCTGTGAAAGATCATATATGCTTTCAAAGGCTGTCTGTACAAGATTAATATCTGTTGTAATACCTGCAATGGCTTCTGAAAGAGAGCGGAGATTTTCATCAATTGCTTTACTCTGGTCGCCAGACTGTTCTGCAAGTTTACGGATTTCTTCAGCAACAACTGCGAAACCTTTACCAGCTTCACCGGCGTGTGCAGACTCAATAGCAGCGTTCATAGCAAGAAGGTTTGTACGGCTTGCAATGTTCTGGATAATGCTTGAAGCCTGTAAGATTCCTTCTGACTGCTGAAGTACGCTGTCTGCGGTTTTAACGGCAGCCTTAACCTGCTGTTGACCTTTGTCTGCGGCAGAAGTAAGTGCATTTACAACCTGATTATTTTTTTCAAGAATCTGAGTAACGCTAGCAATGTTAGCAACCATTTCTTCTACTGCGGCAGAAGACTGAGTTACGCCGGCAGCTTGAGATTCAATGGAATTATTGAGGGAACGGATGTTACCCATAATCTGCTCAATTGAAGAATTAGATTCTTCAACTCCGGCAGACTGATTTTCAATTTCCTGTTTGATACTTGCAATAGATTCAACAATGTTTGCAACGTTGTCTTTTGTCAAATCCATATTATGAACAAGGTCATCAGACTGATTTGAAGTTTTCTTTGTAGAAACTTCGATTTCTTTAAGAATATCACCAGCCTGGTTCTTAAAGGCATTTATACCCTGGATAATAATACCAAGTTCACTTCGATGTTCTGGCTTACCGTCTGCAACAGTATAATCCTTTTGAGAAAGAGCAGCAGTAATTGCGGAAATCTGTTTAAGACATTTGATGATATCTGCAACAAGAAGAAGGGTACAAATTGCAAAGTATACTACGCTGTAAATCATAATAGGCATAAGGCGTCTGTAAAGTGACTGTGGGCCGGCTCCAAGATTTGCAGGAGTCAAGGTAATCATAATAAGGAAGATACATCCAAGGAGTGCAAAGGTAAGAGTAAGAACATTTCTTTGAATGATGTTAAGTGGAATATCCTTATTAGTAAAAGGAATATTGTAGATTCTTGGTTCAATAATACGAATATGAAGGATATAGAACAAAAGGCTTACATCGAAAAGTGAGCCAAGCAGCAGCATTGTAATAAAGAATCCTGGTGAGTCACCCTTAAAAGCTGCAAGTTTTATTCCTTGAGTTTTAATATAAAAATTTATTGCCTGTCCAATCCAAATCATAGAACCAACAGGAATAAGGATATTAAGAAGATCAATAAGTTTTAGTTTTTTATTGAATTTTTTAATACCTTCTGGTGTAAGCTGTGCATTCTTAATTGTATTTCGTAGTACAAAAGTCATTATTGTACCCGCAATTACTACAATTGCTACAAAAAGGTTGATTAACGGGGCACTGAAGATAGCGTCAAAGTCATCCAGATTAAATAGACCTGTCATTAACGCAGCAGGTGTCATTACAATAAATGGGGTTGCATATAATAGAAATATCATTAAATATCCGTACCAAGGTACATATATTCCGTTTGCGTAAGTTTTCTTTGAGCTCATAATTTCTCCTGTTATCTAGGTAGTATGATTTTGTTAAAAGCACACTACTTTTTGGTTATAATTATAACATTTTAATTATAAATGATGATTTTGATTCTGTAAATTTTTTTCTTTCGGATTTCAAATAATGAATTGTTATAATTATTTTCGGAGTTTATTGAGAAAAGCAGTGCAGCCTTCCATAATATCATCATAAGTCTGGTCAAAATTGCCTGTATACCATGGGTCTGCAATGTCACGGGTTTTACCTGCAAATGAAAGAAGTCGCACAATTTTATGTTCCGGGTCTGGTGCCCAACAACGTTTCATATAGAAGATATTTTCGTCATCCATTGCAACAAGCCAGTCATACTTATCATAATCGGCACGAGTAATCTGGCGGGCAGCGCGACGTGAGAATGGAATGTGTTGTTCAAGGAGTTTCTGCCGCGTTCCATAGTGAATATCGTTTCCGATTTCTTCTCGACTGGTTGCGGCAGATTCAATTAAAAACTCGTGTTCAAGGCCAGCCCGTCGCACGAGTTCTTTCATAACAAATTCTGCCATTGGGGAACGGCAAATGTTCCCGTGGCAGATAAATAATATTTTAGTCATTAGAGTGTTGCAAGAGTGCGGTCAATTCTTGCAAGAGCACGCTCTTTTCCAAGAACTGAAATAGAACCAATAAGTGGAGGAGAAACGCGGCTGCCTGTAACTGCCATACGGATTGGCATCATAAAGTCACCGAGTTTAATTCCAAGCTCTTCAGCCTTTGCCTTTGCAAACTCTTCTGCACCTTCGTGGTCAAGTTCAAATACCTTGCCAACGAATTCTTTTGCAGCTTCAAGAACTTCCTTTGTCTTAGCAGCATCAATGCGCTTAGGAATAATCTGATCTGCAGGAGGAACAGCTGGCTCAGTAAACATAAAGTGAACCATTTCAGCTGCTTCTGTAAGGAACTTAAGGCGCTCCTGAATAAGAGGCATAAGTCCCATAAGTGTTTTTTCAACATCTTCGCTCGACATGTTCATTGACTTGTCTACACAGTAAGGCTTTCCGTCTTCGCCCATTGCAACGCCTGAGAACTCTGGACCAACATTTGGTTTTGGCTGTGGGTTTTCAGGATTGATTTCGAGAAGAGCATCACCTGTTCCTGTAATGAATGGAAGAGTCCACTTGTAAAGCTCTTCTGTAGAAAGCTGACGGATATAGTTTCCGTTGTAGTACTCAAGTTTCTTATAATCAAAAACTGCTGGAGCCTTGTTGAGGTGCTCAAGCTTAAATGCCTTAGCAAGTTCTTCCAGAGTATAGAACTCTTTTCCTTCCTCATAAGAACAACCCAGCATTGCAACGTAGTTTACAATTGCCTGTGGAAGATAACCGCGGGCTCGGAACTCGTTCAATGAAGTTGAACCGTGGCGCTTAGAAAGCTTTTTACCATCAGAACCATTTACCATTGGAAGGTGACAGAACTCAGGATGTTCCCAGCCGAAAGCACGGTACATCTGAACGTGGAGTGGAGTTGAAGGAATCCATTCCTGAGCGCGCATAACATGGCTGATTTTCATAAAGTGGTCATCAACAATGTTTGCAAGGTGATAGGTTGGGAACCCATCAGACTTAAGCAAAACAGGGTCCGGAGAAATATCTTCATTCTTCCATACGATATCGCCAAGCAGGTGGTCTGAGAATTTTGTTTCTCCTTCCATTGGAACCTTAAGACGGATTACATAAGGCTTACCTGCGTCGAGATTAGCCTTTACTTCTTCCGGAGTAAGGTGACGGCAGTTGCGGTCGTAACCAGGAGCCATCTTGTTTTCTGTCTGAATCTTG
>CAMNIU010000022.1 GCA_946540605.1 uncultured Treponema sp. | reverse complement strand
ACCTGCACCTTCACCAATTACAAGACCATCGCGGTCTTTATCGAAACATTTTGGTGTCTGGTCTGGAGTTTTATTCAAACAAGATGTAGCGCCGAGAGTATCGAAAATTGCGGCATCTGGAGCAGAAAGCTCTTCAGCACCACCACAAATCATAATTTCCTGACGTCCGTCTTCAATTGCTTCGTAACCGTAACCGATTGACTGGCTGCCAGAAGTACAAGCAGTATCAGTAATAATTACACGGCCGCGAATCTGCCAGTAAACGCTCATGTTACAGGCATTTGTCTGTGGCATAGCCTTAATGTAAGTCTGGCTGTTTAGATGACTTGAATCCCCTGTTTCAACCATTTTTGCAAGATCGCCGATAGCATCCATACTTCCCATACAAGTTCCGTAAGCAATACCGGTGCGTCCGTTCTTAAGTTCTTCAATTACATCATCACCGTCTTCTGCAAGAAGGCCTGCCATAGCAAGAGCATCGTGTGTAGAAAGAAGTCCGAGCAGAGCAACACGGCCCATTCCGCGAACCTTTTTACGAGGGAAACTTGGAAGCGGCTCATCAAAAGGGCAAGCCAGACGAGTATTCATTTTTGTGTAACGTTCCCACTCTGGCATATATCTAATTTTATTTTTACAGGTTTTCAAGTTAGCATAAGCGGTTTCCCAATCGCGACCAAGCGCAGAAACCATTCCACCACCAGTAACAACAACGCGGCGCTTTCCATTAGGTTTTGTGAATTCCATATTAATTCCTTCCATATCAAATATAACAAATTGAAATTAGTATAGTAAGAATATAAGAAAAATGAGTTTAGTTCAACTGATAGGATTATTTGGATTACTTGTCATTGAGAGGGCGAAACGACGAAGCAATCCATTATTTCACAAGCGCCTTTGCTTCTTCAAATGACAGCGGCTTACCCCAGACAAAGCCCTGAATGAAGTCACACTTATGTTCTTTGAGAATCTCAAGTTGACTTTCGTTTTCTACACCTTCCGAAATAACTTCGCAGTCCATAATGTGACCCATGTAAATAATTGAATCTACCATATCACTCATAGCAGGGTCGCTTTCGATTTCATCAATCAGGCTTTTGTCAATTTTCAAAAGATTAACCGGTAACTTCATCAGCTGAGCAATTGAAGTATAGCCCGTACCAAAATCATCAAGTGCAATCTGAACCCCGAGCGTACGTAATGTCAAAATATTATCAATCGTTCCATCCATAGATTCAGCAAAGGAATATTCAGTAATTTCGATTTCGAGATTATCTGCCGGGAACTGAGTTTCATCTATCATCTGCTTAATCTTTTGTGCAAAATTTTCTGTAGCAATATTTTTTGCTGAAACATTAATTGAAACAACAAACTTTTCCTGACTTGCTTCGAGAACAGGCTTCATTTCTGTCATGGCACGGCGAAGTACATAATCATCAATTTCTGTTATAAGATTAGTACGCTCAGCGGCTGGAATGAAACTTGCAGGACTTACAATTGTACCATCAGGCTTTTTACAGCGAATCAGAGTTTCAAATCCCCGAAGTTTTTTGCCTTCAGTAAGATACTGCGGCTGATAAACAAGGTAAAACCAGTTATGCTGCATTGCTTCTTTAATAAGGAATTCAGCTTCTTTCTGCTCTAAATCCTGACTCAAAAGTGAATCATCATAAAAAACAATTTTCTGTATTTGAGATTTTCGAGCTTCTGCAAGTGCAATTTCTGCATAGTGAAGTACAGTTGATGAATTTCTTTCCTTATCATAAGTTTGATCTATATGCACAACACCTGCCGCAAGAGATACATTACAGGTTCTTTTTATAGAAGGATCTTCTCCATGTTTTGGTGGAAGAGACATTACTTCGGAACGAATAGTCAGCTTGAGTTTTTCTTCCGGATAACTTTCTTCATCCAGAATCATAGCAAAAATTCCACCTGTAATTTTAAACAGCATGTCATTTTTGCCAATCATGATTTTTAGTTTTGGTGCTATTTCTTTAAGAATAAAATCTCCGGCCTGAATACCATAAACATCATTAATATTCTTAAAATCTTCTATTTCAATACAAGCCATATAAAACGGATGTTTTGCTTCAAGCCGATTATTTACATATCTTACATAATATCGTCTGTTTGGAAGTCCGGTGATATAATCTGTAAGACTGTTTATTGTTGATTTTTTATAGAAAGAATAAATGATAATTATCGAAAGCAAAGAAACAAGAGTTGTAACAACCCCAGGAAGAGGTGATAAAGTATGCTTTGTTAAGATTGGAATCAAAGAATTTGTAAGTGAAAGACCTGTAAGACTAAAAGCCAGCTTACTACCGTTCTTAAAGTCTATCATAATAAGAAGAATGCAGCTCAAAGAATTAAGAGCTCCTATGATTCCCTGTAAAGAGACAACAGGTAAAACAAAACTGCCGTATCTAAGAACTGTTACATTAATACTTCCTATTCTTGAAATACCTATCATGCATGTAATGCTGAATATTGTACATATTACAAGCAGCAAAGTTCTGCGGTTAATAAATTTCATTCCAGCCTCCACAATACCTGTAGTAAATTGAGTATAATGGACTTTATTAGATATCTATTTCTAAACAATAATTTTAACATGGCCGATTTATAAAAACAAGAAAAATTGATTGCTTAACCTTCTCTCACCTTTGCCTCGTAATAACGATTCATATTGACATTTTTTACAGAATTGTCAAAATCATCTAGTAAAATATTATTCTCTATGATAAGATTAAAATACAAATAAAATTGCGAGGTAAATATGGAAAACTTAAATGCTGATAAAAAGGTTCTTGTAACTGGTGCCAGTGGTGGAATTGGACGCGCAATTGCTGTTGAAGCTGCAAAAGCCGGATATTAT
>CAMNIU010000021.1 GCA_946540605.1 uncultured Treponema sp. | reverse complement strand
TAATCCTGCCTTTTGACACAATAAACGAATTTGATCACATCGCGAGTGGAACGAATCATTTCCGGGATATATTAAGAATAACATGTCATACCCGGTGTTCAGATGTGATTTTAGTAATCGATAGACTTCACGGCTGTACCTTTTTGATAAGTTCCGTTCGACAGCGTTACCGTAGCCGCGCATCAAAGGAAAACCGACACGATTCATTCCAAGGCCATTTTCCAGAAAGAAAAGTTTAGCGCCCGGAATACTTATCTTTTTTCCGTCCTTAAACAGCTTTTTAAAATCAGCGGGATTTTTTATTCGTTCCTCACGTTTAAAAAATCCCGTTTTTATCAAGTCTGTTTCCATCCCTTAAATTAGTACTTCTTCTTTTCGTCAGAAACTGAAAGCTTTGCGCGACCCTTAGCACGTCTGCGTGCGAGTACCTTGCGTCCGCCTTTTGTTGCCATGCGAGCTCTGAAGCCGAATTTTCTGTTGCGCTTTACTTTACTTGGTTGATATGTTCTTTTCATGGAACGTACTCCTTATATCATATAAATTTAAATTTCTATTAAAATACAAAAATAGTAATAAAATATATCATTTATTTAAAGAATTGGTCAAGGTAGGGACTACCTTTTAAACTTAAAAACTAAATTTGGCATTTATAGAAATTGTACTTAAATCTTTGTAGGCTCCATATTTTCCATCTTTGTCTGGACCTGGAAGAAATATATAGGCTGTAGTTCCTACCGAAATCTGGTCTGACAAGCTGTATTTTACAGATGGCGAAAGCATGCTGTCAAAATCATTCAATCCAAGAATACCTGCAAGGCTAAGTTCAAGAGTTTCGTTTACAAGAGACTTTGAAACGCTCAAAGTTGCACCATGCTGATATGAATCTGTGCGTTCGAGTTCATCGATATCTCCAAAAACTGCATCACAATAATACTGTGCAGTGAGAGTCCATCCGCTTGGCATCCAGTCTATGCCTGCAAGTGCAGAAAGTTGATTTCGCTGGAGTGAGCCGCCTTCCGTTTTCTGAAAATGACGCTGAGGGAAGAATGCAGTTTCCAGACGGAGTACTGTTTCTCCAGCAGGAAGTGCAGCATCTGCTCCAAGCATTACCATACGCTCGTATTTACCGTTTACAGTAAGACCGTTTGGCATTGCTGGATATGGAGGCTGTGCTTCACCATAACTGATTGTGTAATCTAAGAACGGTGTGTCATCCCAGCCATAAAAGCCATAAAGCGAAAGGTCGAGGGCAGAAAAATATCCTGAAACTCGTAAGCCATATTCACCGTTCCAGATTGCAACTTCTGGAGTTTCAATGCCATCTATTGTCACCGGAATGCTTAGAATTGTATTCATTGCTGGAATAGGTAATTCAAAAGTTTGAGGTACTATAAACTTGCGCAAAGGATTTGCCTCATCAAGCGGAAGGGCTGATGGAGTAAAAAATGGAATCCAGTAAACATCTGCTGTAAACTGATTTCCGCTCAAAGAAAAGCGGATTGCATCTACGGCAAGTTTTGAATCATCGCTTGTCATTGCAGCAAGACTGCTCATATCTGACGGGCACAAAACATTTGCGATGTCTATTCCGTCTGCTTTTCCCCAGGCTGCTTTTTGACGACCGATTCTAAGCCCCCAGAAGGATTCGGTGTAATCAAGCCAGAGTTCACCGAGTGAAAGGTCTAAACCGTTTGTAAGATTTCCACCTTCGCGATTTACTGCATCGTAGGAAAGTGTTGCTTCAGCGTATGCAGAACTGTTTCCGTAATAAGCATCAAGCTTACCGGTGAAGTTAGTTGTACCTAATGTAAAATAGCCTGCTTTTGTGTCGCTGTCTGTCCAGGGAGCTCCGACTCCCCAGAGGGTTTCGATGTCTCCGGAGAACTCAGCTCCACCTTCGGCTGTGAGAAGGCTAGCTGCGAGTAGCAGGCTCATTGTTATAAGAAATAATTTTTTCATAATGACCTCTTTTTTTAGGTTCCAGGTTTTAGGTGTCAGGTATCAGGGGCGTTGCGGGGATGTGCCCCGCTAGAGAGGGTGGTGAGCAACAAAGTGCGAACCAGGGGGTATTCGCAACGAGCGCAGATGCGCGAAGTTTCGAGCGGACTTCCCCCTCCTCCCTAGCACCTAGAACCTATCACCTGATTCTACCCTTCTCGAGCGCAGCTACGGTGAACAATGAATCATCGATATCTTCTTCATCATAAGCGATATTTTTTGATTCAATGAGTGACCATGTACCTGACTGAACATTTTCCATCTTCATTTTCTGAGCAGTTGTAAAGCCCTTGATTGTTGTAAAATCTGTGCAGGTGAGAACTCGGTGGAGCTGATCCTGGCGGTCGTAGAACTCACACTTACGGAGAATGTAGTCTGCCTTGCCAATGTAACTGATATAGCGTGGATCTTTTTCTGTGTGAGCCTTGCTGATGCATTCAACCTTGTAGCAGGCAACACCGTCTACGTTATCTTCGCCTAACAAATTATAGTCGTATTTATTAAGACTGCGGTCTCCCATATCCTGATAGGTGAAGTCTGTTCCCATAAAAGAGCCTTCGCTTTCTGAACCTGAAGATGCGATGCGGCGAGTCTTTTTCATTGCAGGCATGTAGAGCCAGTTGTCGGAATCCTTGTCTTCTTCTTCGTAATCAAATGTAAGGTAGCCAGTTCCTGCAACATCCTTTGGTGTAGTGAAAACGATTACGCTTTTTTCTACATCACCGTAATCCTT
>CAMNIU010000020.1 GCA_946540605.1 uncultured Treponema sp. | reverse complement strand
ATGAACCGGATGGTTGCTTAGCTCAGCTGGTAGAGCAATGGACTGTTAATCCATGTGTCGCAGGTTCAAAACCTGCAGCAGCCGCTTAAGCCTTTCTCTAACGAGAAAGGCTTTTTTTATGCCCAAATACTTGTGTTACAAGGAATTAGGCATAATCATCATCTTATCAGAAGTTTGGTTTTACTGAGGAAGAACGTTACGACGATTCTGGTTTTACTGCGATTGTAGTAATGATTGTAGTAAAAATTATAGTAACGATTATAGTAAAACTGCCAATGCTATTCGCTTTCCACACAGGAGGCGATTATGCGTCAATTCTATCTCTTCAAAAACAAATCTGGTTATTACAATGTTGTTTTTATTGATCCTGTTTCAGGGCTTAAAGGTGCAACTAAAAGTACCCACTGTAAGGACAAGGTAGAAGCAACTGTTATTGCGGCGGACTGGGTAAAAAACGGTAGGCCGGAAGCTCGTAGTAATTCCCGCAAATTTCTTTCTCCTGATTCCTCTGCTTCGAAAAACTTAAAAGGCATTATAGACGGCCTTACGGAATCTGATGTGCGTGCTCTGGCTTTAATGCTTTCTGATAAGCTTGGTTCTGCAGCTGTTGTTGCTTCTGCTCCTCTCTCCACTTCTGTCCAAACTGTTGATCCTGTTTCTGTTGAAAAACCAGCTCAGAAAAAATCTGACATTAAGCTTGCCGAGTTCTTAATTAATTTCTGGGATTACGATAAGTCTGAAGCTCTGCAGCGTTCTTTTGCCAAAGGAAAAAAACTTTCGCGTATGCATACTGATGCTATGAAGGGTCTTGCAAAGAACCACTGGCTTCCGTACTTTGGTCCGGACAAGCTTGTTGAGGATTTGGAACAGGATGAACTTGATGACTTTTTCTTTTACCTCTACACGGTAAAGAAGCTTTCAGGCTCTACTGTAAACCATGCTATTACTTGTGGCAGTAAGGCGATTGGATATCTTTTTGATAAACGAAAGATTTCATTTAATCCTATGGCTGGTGCTGAGCGTTATGGTATTAGCAATGAAAAACGCGACATTCCAACAGAAAGTGAAGTTCGTTCTCTCTTGAATCTGGACTGGAGAAATCATCTTGGAAAACTTGCATTTGAGCTTGCGGCTTACTGCGGATTGCGTGCCGGAGAGATTAGCGGGCTTAGAGTATGTGACCTTGATATGCAGGCTGAAGTTTTACACATCCGCCATAGCTGGAATGAAAAAGACGGCTTGAAGTCTACGAAGAATACCGAAGAACGTGATGTGCCTGTTACACGTGAGCTTCTTTTGCAGCTTATGAACAGAGCAAGATTGAATCCTAATTATTCTGATTTGAGTTATGTATTTTTCAGTAACGTAAAACCGGAGATTCCTTGCAGACCTGCTTATTACCAGGACAGCTTTTATGAGGCTCTTAGTGAAATTGGAATCAGTGAAGAACAGCGCAAGGAAAGAAATATTGTGTTCCACAGTCTGCGACACTTCTGCGCTACTCTTCTTGCACAGCGAACTGATATTAAAAATGTTCAGGCTATTCTTGGCCATAAGAGTGCTTCTATGAGTTTGCATTATGCGGACCATGAAACTATGACGCAATTGAATAACATGCGAAGTATTATGCAGGATGCCTGGAAAGAATGTATTATTTCTGCCTGATTTGCGAAAAGGTTTAGAAATATTAACCTCTGGGTTAAAAATCCTAAACCTTTTTGCTTAACACTTTGGATTTATCATTAAGCCATAACAGAAAACTGTTGTGGCTTTTTTTATGCTCTTTTGCTCTGCGTAAAAAGCCCAGGGAGATTTTTATGGACGAGACTGAAAAAGAAAACATGGAGTTGCTTTCGGTTGAAGAAGCTGCGGCTTACTTGAAGTTCAGTACAACTTTTGTTTACCGGCTGGCAAGAGAAAAAAGGATTCCGCATGTGAGTTATGGCAGACACATTATTTTTCGTAAGACGGATTTATATAACTGGCTTGGAAGTATGGTTTGCACTGTTCGTGAACCAGAACACGCAAACTACGTTGTAAATAAATAATCGGGCAAAGGAGGTTTTAGGCGTGGGAGAAAAGGACACTGTTTGTACCAGCAGCAGTGAACTTGTTCAGTCAGAAAAAGCTTTGAAGTCCTGGGAGAAAAAATTGGAAGGCGAATCTCCCAAGGCTTTCAAGGCCTTCTGCCTTTTCCGTTCTATGGGCTACAAGCGCAGCATTAAAGCCTGCCTTGAACTGAACGGAATTGAGCCGAATAAGTACGGCTCTTGGGCTCGTTATGCACGGCTCTTCCGTTGGAATGAACGTGCAGCTGAATACGATGCGTATATTGCAAAAGAAACTGAAAGGGAGATTTTAGCTGAGCGAGTTGAACGCCGTAAGAGGCAGATGGAAATGTTGAACGGCTTTGACGAGCTTGTGGCTAAGCGTATTAAAACGCTAAAGCCTGATGATTTGAATGCAGACGGTGCAATGGATTTGCTTGAACGATCTGCAAAGCTGGACTCGTTTATTACGGGTGCAGACAAAGAAAACAATAAGCCGGTACAAGGTGAGCTTGCAATAACATTTGCAGATTCATTTAAGGATTTGTAATTGCGTGAATTGTTCAAGCCTACGGCCGTACAGAAAAAAGCTTTAGAACTGCTTAGTTCTTCTGCGAAACACGTTCTGCTTTTTGGTGGTTCGCGTTCGGGAAAGACTACAGTTCTTGTAATGGCGATTATCTTTCGTGCCTGCCGTTACCCAGGAAGCAGACATCTGATCTGCCGCTTTCGTGCGAAGGATGCACGAAGCTCGGTATTGCACGAAACGCTTTTGCCATGGCTGAACAAGACGATTGGTGCGAACAATTACAAAGCTAACGTTCATGATGGTTTGATCACCTTGTGGAATGGTAGCGAGATTTGGATTGGCGGACTTGGTGATAAGGAACAGGTTGATAGGATTTTGGGTCATGAGTATGTGACGATTTACTTTAACGAAGTAAGCCAGATTTCCTACTCTGCAATAACAACTGCTTACAGCCGTTTGGCTATGAAAATTGAAGGTTGCAAGAATAAGTTTTATTACGACTGCAACCCGTGTTCGCCTATGCACTGGGCTTACAAGGTTTTCATCCGGAAGATCGAACCTCGGACGGATGAAAAGTTAAACAAGCCGGAGCTTTATGCTTCTGCTGTTTTGAACCCGATGGATAACGCTGAAAATCTTGATGAAGATTATATCAGTGACATTCTGGACAACATGCCGGAAAAACAAAGGGCGCGATTCCGTGATGGTCTTTGGGTAAAACCGGAAGGCAGCGTTTACGAGAAGTTTGAAGAATCTATGATTCTACCTCGTGACAAGCTTCCTTCTGTGTTTGATAAATACACTGGCGGTCAGGACTTTGGTTTACATATTGCGGCTGTAAAAATTGGCTGGGTTGGGGATTGTGTTTACGTCATTGGTGACTATGGCGGATTCAACATTACAACTAAAACCAGCGTAGAAAACCAGACTGCTAAGGGCTGGTATAACGAGAGCTTTGTTACCTACTGTGACCCGGCAGGTGGCGAGAGAATTCAGGAAGTACCTGGAGGTGTTAAGGCTAATAACTCTGTGGATGCAGGAATTGACTACATTATTGCATTGATTGAACGTGGAAAGTTTTTTGTATGCAAAGACTGTACCGGCGTTCTTGGTGAGATTTGGGATTACTCTCGTGATGAGAATAATCAGATTGTAAAAGTAAATGACCATTACATGGACGCTATGCGTTACGCAATCTTCAGCGCTGTGACCAGCGGCGTGGTAATGGCGTAAGTTTTTTGGTTTACCGATAATCTAGGAAACAGTAAGTGAGTTTATTCAGAAGAAAGCAGCAGAAACAATTACAAAGTTTTGAACAACTCAATGGAGAGACAGTTGCTGAGGACTTTTCTGTGCGTGAGAAAAAGACATGCACAGATCCTTATCTTCAACATGCCTGGGTTTCTGTGTGTATCGATATTTTGACTCGTAACGTTGCAAGAGCAGAATTTGAAGTACGTAAAAATGGAACTGTAGAACGTGACACTGCTCTTGCTAATCTTTTTCGTTTTCCAAATAAAAATCTGAGCCGCTTTGATTTATGGAAGCAGACTTGTGCCTGGTGGAGTCTGGATGGTGAAGCATTCTGGTGGTTCGGAGAAAACTATGTCTGTGGGATTCCAACTGAGATTTTCATTCTTAATCCGCGATACATGCAGCATGTCATTGACGGCGGAAAAATTACCAAATGGGTTTACACGGAAGAAGGCAGCGGACGGCCGCTGATGATTCTTCCTGATGAGGTAATTCATTTTAAGGACTGGAACCCATGGAATGTCTACAGGGGTGTAAGTCCGCTGGTAAGTTTGGGGCTTGAGGTTGAACAGGATTTACTTGCGGCAAAGCAAAACACAGGCTTGCTTAAAGAAGGAGGAGTTCCGAAAGGTTTACTTAAGACGGACCAGGTATTAACAGAAGCTGAAGCAGAACTATTGGCAAGGACCTGGGATAAAAAGTATGGCCGTGGTATGAAAAACCGTGTTGCCGTTTTGGGTAAAGGGACGGAATATCAGCCGCTTACTTTTAGCCCTGATGTTCTGAAGCTTTATGATATGAAAAAGTGGAACTTGTATACGCTGCTTGCGAAATACGGGATACCTCCACGAGTAGCTAACATACAGGATTCCAAGAGCTCCTTAAGTGGTACTGATACAGACAGTCAGCACAGAGCTTTCTGGAACTATACATTGATTCCCCTCCTTAAGAACTTTGAAGATGTTCTTGAGGTGCAGCTGTTCAGAAGATTTAATCTGCCTGAAACTGGTGTATTTAATCTTGATTCTATACCTGAGTTACAGGAATCAGAAGATGCCCAGAGTAACAGGGATATTGCAGAAATCAATGCCGGCTTGAAAACCATAAATGATGTTCTGCGTAAACGTGGCGAGAATACAAAACCATGGGGTGATACCTGGTTCAGAGCTTCTTCATTGGTTCCTGTTGAACAATCTCAATAACAAAAAGAGGTACAAAAATGAAAAAAATCATAATTGCAGTATGTGATGATTTTACAAAAGAAATTATTACTCATTGTGCAAAGGCAGCAATGCCTTCGCTGCAGATTGTAGATGGTTCAAATGATACTGACATTATTTATCATTTGAAGAGTGCTGAAGATGATGTTGTCATTTTTGATAAGTATTTTCTGAGTTATGTTCTTCGATTCAAAATGACAGCTTTGCGTGTTTATAACAGCAAGCTTCGGATTATTTTTGTTGAGCAGGGAGACTGTTCAAGATTCTTTGGGCTTCGAGTTTACGACCTAAAAGCTGATGGCTTTATTTGTAATATTCGTAACAAAAAAGAATTTGTGAATAAGTTGCGTAATATCTTTTCCGGTGAAAAGATTTTTCCGGAAGAAGTTTTAGACAGCCTGGATTCAAACGAACATTTGCGTTTCCGCAAGTATTGTTCTGAGATTACCGAAATGGAGCTTGAGATTGGTATGTATCTTGGGGAAGGAAAATCTATCAAACAAATCAGTGGGCTGGTTAGTGCATCCGAAGGTGCTGTTGGTATTCATATCAGCAGACTTAAAAAGAAAATCGGTTTTGAGAGCATGAAAGATTTTAGTGTTCTGAATAAACAGCTGGAAAAAATAAATTTAAGGAGCTGGAGTTGTTAGTAAAAATTGACGGAGTGGAAAACAAGGAATTTTCCAGAAACAAGAATCTGTTTTTGTCTTTCTTAAAGGACAATACACATTCTGGAAAACTTTCGCCTCAGGTTGAAGTTTTCAAAAGCATTGATGTGCAGAAAGATTCATTTCATTGGGTAATGAGTACTTTTGATGTAGATCGAGATTTTGAAAAAGTTGACCCTGCCGGATGGAACTTAAAAAACTATCTTGCGAATCCTGTAATCCTCTGGAGTCATGATTACTCAATTCCTGCGATAGGATATGCGGAGAATGTTAAGGCTGATACAGCGCTCGAGGGAGATATTGTATTCAACTCAAAAGAGTTTGACGAGTTCGGATGGAGTATTGGGGAGAGAGTTAAGGCCGGCGCTTTACGCTGTGGCTCTGTTGGATTTATTGCAGAGGAAGTTGAGTTTCTGGAATCAAAGGACCGCGAATGCGATCTGATTTTCCGAAAACAGGAACTTCTGGAGTTTTCTATCTGCTGTGTTCCGGCAAATCCTTTTGCCAGAAACGGTACTAAAAAACTTGAGATTACGGAAGTAATTCAGGAACCTGAGGAGCTTTCGTATTGGGATAAGTTGACTAAAGGCCTGGCACGGGCTTAGTAGTGCAAATAAAAAACAGAGCTGCTGACAATTGGAACCTGCTGGTAGCTCTGTTATCCAAGTTACCTAAGGAGGAAAACTTGAACGAAGTAATTGTATCACTGCAGCAGAAATTAGAGAATATGAAAACTCTTGTTCCAACTGAAGCTGCAACACCAGAACAGATTTCAAAATATTTCAATGAAAATGAAGAAATCATTGCTGGCATTTTGAAGGCTGCCGACAGTCAGACAACTGCAACAACAAGTGAACTTGAAGGAATTAAAGAAGCTGTAAAAGAGCTTCGCAACCTCATGCGTAAAGCTGATTCAGAAATGAAACCTCTCTCTTACAGAGACGTTTGCTATAATCTTGGTAAAGCTTTGTGCGCAGCCTGGAACAAGGATGCCGAAACACTCGGAGAGCTTAAGTTCTGTCCAAATATCAGAGCTGAAAAATGGAACAATCCAAAAGATTTCTCCTGGGAGACTGGAAAAGGCTTTGTGCCATCTAAAGCCGTTCTCGGAGAACCAATCGGAAACTTGGCAAATAATGACCAGTATCTTATCAATCCGATTTACGAAGAGACCATCATGCAGGAAGCTGCAAAGCAGTCTGTAATGATGAATCTTGTAACTCATCGCCCTATGAGTGGACCTTCAATCTTTATTCCAGAGCGTGACCGCGGCGGAATTGAATTGAAGTGGCTTACTTCTTACGGACAGAAAATCGACGCTACAAAATCAAACATGCCTACTCGTACA
>CAMNIU010000019.1 GCA_946540605.1 uncultured Treponema sp. | reverse complement strand
ACCCCCGATCCGCTGTCTATTGCATTTATTTTTATGTCCTCTTTTGTCCACTTACCGGATTCTTTGTCTGCACTTATTACAGGTTTTGTCTTGTCTATTTTTACTGTCGCTGTTACTTCTTCCGAAACATTTCCCACGTTGTCTACGGCACGGAATTTTACATCAGTTTCAACTATCTCCCCTTCTTCTGCTGCTACCGCACAGGTGCTTCCGCTCTGCCACTCTGATTCTCCGACCTTGTATTCATAATGGTTCAGACCGGATTTATCGTCACTGCTTTCTGACGCTGTCAGCGTTACGTTTTCTTTTGTCCAGGTACCTACCGCTCCTCTTATTCTAGGGGGTGTAGGACATATACCATCTGCTATTATCTTTACTGAAAATAGCAGCTCCTCATAATCTTGAGAATAAGTAGCTGAGTGCTTATGAAAAAGATTTATAACATATATTTCATTTGCTTTAATAATTATTTCGTTTTTATAATTAATTTCTTTATTATTCGAATCTTTTATTATTAAAATAGTATAATCACTACTTCCTCCTGAACCATATTCACTACCCCCTCCTCCTCCTACACAAGCAGAACTATACTTTATATTAATTTTTTCTCCAGCTTTTAGTATCCAATAATCATTTTTTTTAACACAAGCATTTTCATTATCCATTGTTATTTCTAGACTATAATTTGGACGATTTTCATAATTAGAATAATTTCCAGTTATTGTTCCACTTGTTTTCTCAAGTGTTTTAGTAAATGCAAAAGCACTGACAATAAAATAAATAAAAACAAGAAATATACACTTTTTCATTTATAACCTTCCTTTTAATTCACTTTTATAATCAATTTTAAATATATCATACTTTATTTTATAATCAATAAACCTTTCTTTCATATTCACCCGATTTTTCATCATTTTCAAAACTTTGTGACAAATGTCATCGACAAATAACCAAGGTTACTTCTCTTCCATATTCACAGTAAATCTCAATTGTCGTATATTCTACTTTTTCAATTAAATATGATCTTTCCCTTACATAACTACAAGTGAGTTTATATGCTGACCAACTTCAAAAAGGTTTACCCAATATTCCATTGCGGATGCGCTTAATGTTTCCTGGAAATAGGATGCAGATTATGCATGAAATATCATTCACCCGAACAATAAATATTGATTCATTTTAATATGGTTCTGAAAGTTTCAAAGGATACTTTGCTTGGATTGAAAGAGGCTGATATTCCTTCTGAATCTGTAAACACCAGATTTTCATAATGTCTTCTTAAATTTCTCTTCATGCGAAAGCTTTTCTTTTTTGCCTGTTGATTTTTTGATTTTTCTCACTGAACATTGAGGTGGTCCAAAGGCATCTCTTTTTTTCAAAAACATGCGGATGCCATCGGATGATTTTTTATTACTTCGTATGATTTGTTAAATGAATAGGAAATATGTAACATGCTATCGGCAAAATATAAAGGCAAGACTCGCATGTATAAGAGTATTATATTTTGCCGATAAAAACATTAGGATTTGTCTTTTAAGCCTTTCATTTGGCGTTTTGGTATTTTTGGGTATGGATGAAAAACTTAATTACAATATTTCTTCAATATTATCCAAAATCAACTGATCTGCAGGAAGCCAGTCTACTGAACGCAGAGTGTCTTTTGAAAGCCAGCGGGCCGCCTCGTGCTCCAGAAGTTTTAGTTCACCTGATACGATAGAGCACAAAATACAATGCATGGTTAGATGAAAGTTAGGATAATCATAATCCACAACGCCAAGAATCTTCTCAGCCTTTACTTCTGTTGCTAACTCCTCCCGAATTTCGCGTTCAATACACTGCTGAGGAGTTTCACCGGGCTCAAGTTTTCCGCCTGGAATTTCCCAACCGTCTTTATAGTCGCCGTAACCGCGCTGAGTTGCAAATATTTCTTTCTTGTTTGTTTCTGGATTTGTGCGGAGAATGATTGCTCCGCTTACTGTTACTTGTTTCATTTTATGCCTCTAAATAGCTATATAAATTTTGTGGAACAGATGGTTCAATATCAAACTGAAGATTAACAACAGGAAGCTTTTGACCTTTCTCATTTGGAATTTGAGTTTGTTCTTTTGACTCATAATCTGTTTTCATATTTCCAATATAATAAAAATCAGTTCCTTCATTATCATCTTTTTTGATAAAGAGTTCTATCTGTATATTATTATTTTCCTGATTTAAGATTGCCTCAACATCCGTGGAATTCAAATAACGCTTATTTTTACTCATCCAGTTGAAGCGGGTATTGTTAATAAAGTAGTCTTTATATTTTCGTGAATATTTTCTGTAATAAACCAGACCATCATTTCCATAAACTTCATTTTCTTTTATTGCCGCTTTATTGATTCCATATTCCAGAAGATCAAGAAGAATATATCGCAAGTTCATCTAGCTTCTGTTTTATTGCTGCAAGACCTTCATTGTTTATAAAAGCAACGAAAAATCAAAAGACTTACAATTTGAAAGTTCTTCAATAAGAGAAGACAAAATTTTCTTTTCTCTATGATAATCATTAATTAAAAGAGATGGGGCCAGTTCATTAATTGAATGATGTGTTTTTGAAATAAAACCTGTCTGTAAGCTTTGCAATAATTGAGCAGAATCTAAACTCGTCATACCTGCAGCTTACCAGGAATTTCAAAATTGGACCAGATCTTTTTTGATGCCACCAGCGTTAGGCTATGGAGCACCGCCGAAGGCGTCCACCACAACAAGCCGAAAGGCGAGTGAGGAGGATGAGCGTAGCGAAGTGCGGAACAGCCGACCGGATGCCCGAAGGGCAGCCGGGAACGCCCTAACATATCAGGATACCTTCAGCCTTTTTGTTTTAAGTATACTATAATTATGTTGAAAACAGCATAATATCTTACATAAGATTTTGCATCTGATAAGGGGTAATTTATGCCGAATATTAGACCAGTTTCAGATTTAAGAAATTATGCAACGGTTCTTAATGAAGTTCACGAAGGTGAACCTGTTTATCTTACGAAAAACGGGCGTGGTGCTTATGTCATTGTGGATATCAAAGAACATGAAGAATATGAAAAAACAAAGGCTGCTCTCAAACTCATGTGCGAACTTCAGAAAGGTAGAATTTCTGGAGAACAGAATGGATGGCTTTCTGAAGACGATGTAGAAAAACTATTTAAGAGATTAAAAAATCTATAGCTGATTTAAGAATTCTTAATAATATTTGAGTTAGAGTTTTCCTTCCAAACGAAATGGAAACTCCATAATATCTTCAATATCCAGAACCCTATACCCAGCCTTAATGCAAAGCTCTGCAAAAAGTCCGTGGCCCAGGATTTTGTTACCTGAGAAAGTTCCATCATAAATCTGCTTGATTCCACAGGATGGACTTCTGCTTTGTAGAATTATTAAATCGGGATTTT
>CAMNIU010000018.1 GCA_946540605.1 uncultured Treponema sp. | reverse complement strand
TCACATCGCAGTAAAACACGGAGCCTCTAAGTATCTCCTGGACAAGCTGGAAGAAATTCTCATTCCTGCAGCAGAAATCCTGAACATGATCTCCCCAATCCCAACAGTTTTCCCGGTTGATTATGAAAAACTGATTGAAACAAAAAACTTTCAGACCTTCCTTCACTATTGTGACCACGCTTTTGGTTCCTACACAGTCGCAGAAGCACTCAAAAACAGACTGCTCTACATCAACACCGAAGAAGCAAACTATGTCTTTATCGAAAACCGATGGGTCTTTATTCCAAGCATTGCAACAGAATCTCATTCAATCCTGCTCAACGCCCTTCTCTGCTACTTACGTAAGTACCCAAGAGACAAGAAGCTTGTAACAGACGCTATTGAAAAAATCGGCACTACACCATTCCGCCGCCATCTCGCTTTTGACCTCAACCATAAGGAAGCGCAATTTTATCACGACGAAAACAAAGACCCAGTCTTATTCGATTCTCAAAAGATTGCAGAGACCATCACTCTTGCTGATGGTGTTATGGATTTTTCCGGCGACAAAATAAAATTCAGAAAAGGAACCCCGGACGAATACCGCCTCACCTATCTGCCTTATACCTGCAAAGAAATCCGCAACGCAGTTAATCCGGAATTCTTTCTCAAAACTCTTGATATGGACTTTGATATGCCGGATGAAGAAACTCTCCAACTAAACCCAACTTTAACAAAAGACACACTGCTTTATTATCTGTCTCTGATTCCTTCAAGGAACATATCTAAATCATATTCCTGCTTTATGACCGGCCCAGGTGGCACAGGTAAATCAACGCTTTTAAAATCTTTGGAAGGCATCTTCACAAATAACTGCTTTGCAAACCTCAAGGCTTCCGTCCTAATTGCAAACAAACGCAGCTTCGACAATGACAACGGCCCTACCCCAGAACTCGCAGAACTCGAAGGCAAGATGTTCTCCGTAACAATGGAGCTCCCGGAAGACGGCCGCCTCAACTCCGACCAGCTCAAACGCCTCACAGGTAACGATATGATTTCCGCACGAAAATTGCGTCAGGGCCTTCACAAGTTCCTGCCGACCGCACAAATTATCATCGTCGGCAATGAGCTGCCATCTTTCTATAAGCACGATTCAGGAATCATCCGCCGTCTCCTGGTCTTCCACTTCAATGTAGAACACGCAAAACGCTCTAAGGATGCAAAATATAAGCAGCTTTACAAAAGCGTTCCTTCAAACCCTAACGAGTTTGAAAAAAAGATAATTGCAGAAGCTCCAGGCATCATCAAGCTGCTGGCCGAAAAATACATAGAGCTCAAACAAAAATACAACCTTAACATTCCAACCTCACAGGAATGTGAGAATGCAAAGAGCTCTTACATCGAAGCTCAAAGTAAGGACACAGATGAATTCTATGAGGCCTGCATCAAGTTCACCCCTAACGACTCAAAAGCCTTTATTTTTTCAACCGATCTTTACAAGTGTTATCTGAACTTTAAAGGCTATCAGCCAGGCTCAGCCGAAGCTCTCAATCAACGCCGCTTTATTTTTTATCTTAAAAAAGACCACCATGAGCTGCAAGGTAGCAAAATAAACGTCCAGCAGCGACGCCCAGGCTCACTAATGCCGGAATGGGGCTTCCGCTATATCTCATTCACAGAAAAAGGACTTGAGTTCCTGAATTACGACAAGCCGCCAGAACAGCAGCAATTAATCCAGGAACAGGAACAAAACCAATACCCAGAACCAGAGGATAATCCATTTGAAGATTTCCGATAAGGAGAAATTTATGTTTGAGAAAGAAGCGAAAGAATATGAAATAAAAGTATTTGGAACTTGTGAAACTGGTAAAGGAATTTACACAAGAAAAATCCATGATACAGTTTATGAAACTTTCAAACAAGCCGCAACGTTTGGCTTTAACAAGGCGAACGAATGGCATTATGTGAAATACGGACTGCCAGAAGAATTACACGATGTATTATGTTTTGTAATTCATAATGAACATAGATTTATTTTACAGGGGTATATACGAGACGGAAGGTGGGTATTATCACCTTTAGGAACTTATCTTAAAAATGATGATGTTATCGCTTGGAAAGAAATTGTTCTTCCAAATGAATAGAAAGGAGATTTTATGCTTTACGACCAGAACGCAGCAGAAAATAAAGAAGATTTTCTAAAATTTTGGGAAGAATCTATTGATTGGAGTTATTTCTGCAATAAAGTCATAGACACGGAAGTCACGCGTCAGATGATTGCAAAAGAAAAAAAAATTCTTGACGAACTTGAAAAGGTAATAAGCCAGGTAGAGAGTAAAAAAGGAGTGAAAATGTCTGAAGAAAAAAAAATAGATTTCTGTGAGCTGAGAAAATTAGTCTATGAAATAACTGACTTGAACGAATCGGCAATTGCTGTTCTGGAGAAAGTAAACGTCATGGAATCCAACAAGGTTATTACAGTCTTAAACTGTAATGAAGAAAAAATGAATCTTCTTCTGGAGAAACTGGAAGATTTAGGAGTATAAAACGATGAAAGGAGAAAAAAAATGAAAAATAATCTTGCAGATTTGAACAATCATCTTTTTGCAATGCTTGAAGAATTGGAAGATGATGACCTGGAAAAAGATCCTCAGCAACTTGAAAAAACACTGAAAAAAGCAAGGGCAATGAGCTCCATTTCTTCCCAGATTCTCAAAGTTGCAAATGTACAAATTCAGGCAATAAAGACAATGGAAAATTGCAATCTTTTGAATAAAGATATGCCTGCTCTCCTGGCAATCAAAGACAGCTCAGCCGAAACAGCAGCACGCCAGAAGCTTCTTGGAGGTGCAAAATGAAAGAAGAACGCTATCCAGGATATATACGCGATTTTCTCATAAAAAACAATGTCGGAAAATCAGCCAGGGAAATCACAGAGCTTTTGAACTCAACGTTTGGAACAGACTATACACCAGAAGGAATAAAAGGACTGCGTGCCAGAATGCATCTAGTCTCAGGACTTACAGGACACTTTGAAAAAGGTCATGTTCCAGCCAACAAAGGCAAGAAAGGATATTGCGCTCCTGGATCTGAAAAAGGATGGTTCAAAAAAGGTCAGATGCCACACAATCACGTACCAGTTGGAACCGAAGTAATGACAACAGACGGCTATCTGAAAATTAAAATTGCAGAGCCAAAACAGTGGCGTTTCAAACACATTATAGAGTGGGAAAAACATAACGGCAAAGTTCCAGCAGGCTGCATGATAAGCTTTAAAGACGGCAATCATTATAACTGCAGTATTGAAAATCTGATGTGCATTACCAGGAATGAAAATGCAATTCTGAATCACCAGAAACTTAGATCAGAATCTGCAGAACAAACAGAAACCGCCGTTATCCTTGCAAAGCTTAAACACAAAATTAGTGAGGTAAAAAACAAAGGAGAACAGACTAAATGAAAATCTACATTGCTGGCAAAATCAGCGGACTCAACCGCGATGATGTAATTAAAAAATTTGAAGCTGCTCAAAAATCTCTCGTGACAAAGGGGCATCAGGTATTCATACCTTGCGTTCTGCCCGCCTATGAAGAAGTAAGCCATGAAGACTACCTTCACATCTGCTATGCCATGATTGATATTTGCGATGCAGTCTATCTTCTTTCCGACTGGAAAAAAAGCAAAGGTGCAATTCTTGAATTTGACTATGCACAGCAAAACAAAAAGAAAATTATCTATCAAGCACCAGTCAATCTTTTTAAGATGTTCATAAATAAAGATTTTCCAGACGAAATACAAAACAAACTTGAATACGCATATAGAAACGCGCGAACAAAAGAGGAAGGCCTTTTTAAGGCTGGCTTCTTAGCAGCAATGGCCAAAAAACAACATAAAGATGAACAACTCTAATCTGACAATCACCGAGCAGCGCGATGAAGTTCACGGTGATAATCAAATTATCCTCACTGTCTACCGCACCGAGCAAAATCGCTATACTTACTCAATCCAGCTGAAAGTAGGAAGAATCATCAGAAGCATCTTCCCGCATCAGCTGGAAACAGACTGGGACTCACCGCTCCAGGCAAAGCACGCAGCTTTTTATACGATGCTTTCCTGGACTAAACACAGCCGCAGCGCAAAAAAAAGCCTGTTCGACTTTGAAATTATGAACGTAGATCAGCAGTCACTTTTTGAAGATTCTGACCTTCTGCAGCCTGCTCCTGCTTCTTCCTCGCCTGATTAAGAGCCATAAGATAAGGATGCCTATACTCTTCATTCATAGACATCATCATCCCCTCATGTGTATAAGAATTGTCAATGTCGCGGCATAGCACAATCCGCTCGGCAATACTTTGAAGAAAATGAACCGCACAAGGCTCAATCTCTTTTTGAATGATTCCGGCCTTCAAAGCCAGGGCTTTCTCCTGCAGCTCAATGTAATGAATGAGCTGCTTACAGGCCTTTACAGCTTCACGCCCTTCCTGAGTATAAACCTTTTCACCCAGTTCATACCCCGAATCCAACCCGGAAAAAATATCAAACTCAACATCTTTTTTTTCTGTTTTAATTACTGGAGACTTTTTTAAATGCTTTTTTAAATAACTTTTGTTTACAGAATTTTCAGTGTCAATCCTGCCGTCAGCACTCTTTTCCAGCTTTCCCCTTTTCACCCCCAGAGAAACAGCCATATCCGACACCCCACACATCCGCGCAAATTCTGACTGCCTTAAAATCATAGACAAGCTCCTTATAACGAATTTGTGGCTTTAGTTAAAAAAAACAAAAAGCCGTGCCCCTTCCGATTGACTAGAATAGCACGACTTTATTATATTTTCAAGTGTAATTTTACATTTTATAATTTATTTTTAGTTAATTTTTGCAGCAAAAACTCTGTCAGAATCCTTAAATCTTTTCAAACCTTCATCATCCGCATCATCAGCATTAAAATATTGAAAATCATTTTCATCCGAAAGATAAAAGAATTCTCTGACAGTTTCATAGAATTGTCCAAACTCAATTCCTGCATTCTCAAAAGCATTGATAAATCCATAGCGTGCCCCGCTGCCATTTCCTGTAATCTGCAGCGCACGTCCCGTATTTCCTTCAGAATTACTTTCCAAAATCCAAACCCATTCCCAGCCGTCAAAATTACATTCAAGCCAAAAATCCTTCAGATTCTTTGCAGTAATCGAGTCAAAATCTTTTTCTGAAAGTTTTATAATCTGAGCAACCCCAAGCCGCTCTCCTTTCATATTAGTCACAACCTGAACAAGCCCTGTATGATTCACAATCAATGGATTTCTAAGCTTCTCAGATTCAGACAGACCAGATTCTTTTTTAAACGCCGGCAGAGAAGCTGCTGCACTTTCCAAAGATCCAGCTTTCTCTACATTTTCAGCAACTACCTGTTGCTGTAGGCTTCCTTCTTCTCTCAGAGACTTAACAAAAATCACCGCACAGGCAATAATTCCCATAACAAGCCATATTCCAACAATACCAAGCAATTTCATTTTCCAATCATTTTCATCAGTTTTTTTCAATTGTTTTACCTCTTTTATAATTTTATCACAAAAACAAAATCGTGACATTATTAATTTTTTTAACAGTTTTTTAGCAGTCAAAAATCTATCAAAAAAAAGGAACGGTTTTATTGATATAATGGGATATGAAGAAATAACTCAAAATAATGCAGGTGAATTAAAAAGTATTATATTTCCAATTACTTTTACACAAACAACACCAATGTGTACAACAGGGCTTGCACGACAGAACACTGATGGACTACCTGCTGGAGCTGTAAGTATTCAACAAATAAATGAAAGTGGACTATCATTCGGGTTTGTTATTTCCGCTAATTATGTAAAAGGAAGCAAATTTAATTACAATGTAAGAGGCTATTAATTTGTTAATTCTATATAGATTATAAATTTAATAACCTAAAGCCCTATAGCAATATCCACTTGTTGATTGACTCGTTCCATCACCCAACTCGTTTCGCGCCTTTGCAGAGAATTGTGTTGTTGTTACTGAATTAAGCATTACTATACAAATTACATTTAGAGTAACATCTGAGTTCGGATTTGTTATCACTGCTGTAATTTTTGGAGCACTTGTAAAACTTATTGGGAAAGAAACTGTATGCTGATAAGAAGAAGGCTTATTGTAGCCGGATATATCAATAAAACCGTTCGCATAAACTATATAACTCTGACTTTCTGAATAATAATCTTCCACAATCGGGTTTCCAATAATTACCCAGTCAGTACCATCATACATCAGCTCAAGAGTAGTCAGTGGCTGCCATGCTTCCGTTGTTGCTGAACTTGCTCCACGCCATTTTCCAGTATGAACCGGCGGCGTAATTTTAGCCCCGGCTTTTACTACTTTAATATTTTTTGCACCAGTAGAGTTAACATTAAGTGTAGGCGCATTGTTAGAATTGCCGTTTGTAAACATAACTTTAACAGTCACGCCTGTATACAAATTAAAGCCTGAGATACTTACAGTTTTTGCTCCAGTAGCAGCAGCTGTAGCGCATACGCCTCCACCATTTCCCCAGTAAGCAATCTGATTCGGAGTCTTTCCAAATGGCTTCATTCCTCCCGAAGCATTAGTCACTAACAAGTTATTGTCAGTAGTGCCTAAAGCAGTTCCAACAAGAGGCACGTTTCCTGCTGCACTTCCTGCAGTCTTTCCGGCCGCGCTGCCTATTACAGTTCCGCTTGGCTTCATCTTTCCGCTTGCGTCTGT
>CAMNIU010000017.1 GCA_946540605.1 uncultured Treponema sp. | reverse complement strand
TGTTTCAGGATCTGTAAAAAGAGATTCCGAAACAAGTTCGGAATGACAATAGGGTATGACAAAAGAATATAAATTTAATGCAACAGAATTTGAATCTCAGATTCCAACCTTCAAATCAAAAGGTATTACGGAATTTTCAATTCATGATTCTGCCGTTGCAAATGATAAACAGAAAATCCTTAAAATCATCAGGCTCATAGAAAAAAACGTGCCTGATGTTTTTGTTTCCATATTAATCAATGCTGCCTGCCTTGATCGTGAGGTAATTGCTGCAGCTCAGAATATTTTCTGTTCTTTTGATATTCCGCTTGAGTGTTCAGATAAAGGTGGAAAACTTCTTTTTGATAAAAAATTTTATGCAAATAAAGCCCGCCTGTTAAATGAGGCAGGACTTGTGTTTGGATTTCATCTAACTTATGCAGTTATTCCGGGTGATTCTCAAAAACTTTTTATGGAACGCCTGGATTTTGCAATTCAGCAATATCCTAATCACATTGAATTTCCACAGATTATGAATACAGAACTGGAGCCGCCAAAGGTAACCGGAACTTTTTCTGCTGCTGATATCCGCTATTGTCGTGATACTGCTTTTGCCTGCAGAACTTTTTATACAGCGGGTAGGGCTGTTCCCTGGTTCCTTTCTGTGCTAAAACCGTTGCGTATTTATCCTTCACGTTTCTTTTCTGATTTTGCTGAATGGCAGCGGGTAAACAATTGCAGCTATAAAAGCGGCTTCAACCCTGAAGGTGAAAATCATAAAGCAATAGAAAAAATGCAGCTTCTTTTTCTTGATGAAAAATATGAAGAAAAACATTGTCATTCATTTATCACACTTATGCATGATATTGTTAGCTTAAACGGTGCAATGTCTCGAGTCGCAGGAGAAGGAGAAGAAAGTCAGCTTGTAACTTCTTACAATCCGGATGATTTATTAAGTGAAGAGGCTTATGATCTTGCAGCTTTCTGCGAAAATGTTTGTATGGAAGAATGCAGAGTAAAAGTGTTTGCAGGTGAATATGGCCCGGATTATGAGGTGATATGATGAAAACAAAATTGACAGAAAAAATGATTACCACAGCACTTGCCGTATTAATGGCGGGTGTTTTTGTTTTAACCGGTTGTAATGAAAAATCAGCAAAATCTTATGGTGCGCCACAGGCAAATTCATTAAAAGAATCAAAGCTTTCTATGAAGTCATTTGCTTCAGGAGCTAGAGCCAGCAATGCTGTGTATAGCGATTCTTTAGAGTATGAAATGGCAGAAGAGAGTGCAGATTTTGATAACAGTCGCGCCCAGAATGCCGAATATGAAAGAAAATTAATCCGGACAGGAAACGTTACTCTCGAAGTAAAGACAGTTTCTGATGCAGAAGAAAAAATAAATGCCTGGGCAAAAAGTCTTGGCGGTTATATTACAAATGCCAATACCTGGGAAAATGGAGCTGGTTTTACAGTCCGAGTTCCGGCCAGTCGTTTTGATGATGCTATGGCACAGGCTGGGGAATTTGGTCGTGTAACAAACCGCAGTGTGAGCTCTCAGGATGTAAGCGATAATTATTACGACTTGCAGTCACGTTTACAGACAAAGTATATTTTGCGGGACAAACTTACCGGCTATCTTAATCAGGCAAAGGATATAAAAGATTTACTTGAAATAGAGCGTCAGCTTAATTCTGTTCTCGAAGATATAGACAGCACAGAAGGTCGTTTTAAGAGACTGTCTGGGCAGATTGATTTTTCTACTATATATATAAACATGCAGTTTGAACGGGGAAAAGATGAAGGTGGAATCATTCTTCCGGATGTAAAGAATTCCTGGAATGAATTTGTTTCGACAGTGATTGCTTTTTTCTGGGGGCTGCTCAAAATCCTGTTCTATATTGTGATTTTCGGAATCCCTCTTATTGCGGTTGCTGCATTACTCTTCTGGCTGCTTTTTGGAAAAATTGGACTTCTTGTACGCCTGTTCAAAAAGCTAAAAAAATAAAATGCAAAAAAAACTTCATTTTAGCACTGAAAAAAAGATTCGCCTCGATGAGTTTTTGCGTAAAGAACTGCCAGAATGCAGCCAGCTTTGCGGCCACGAGATTTCAAACTCAAAAATCCGCAGGCTGATTGTAGCAGGAGCTGTTAGTGTAAATGGTCGTGAAGTATTAAGACCTGCATTTGAGCTGCGTGGAAAATCTGACGTTTGTGTAGCTTTGGATATTGATAAATTCTTTTTTGAAAAACAACCGGATGATGCAAAATTCGAAGTTACCGATGCGTCTGTTTTGTATGAAGATGAGGATTTGATTTTTATTGATAAGCCTGCAAGATTTCCCGTAGAACAGACAATTACCGGTAATCGAGCTAACCTTCACGACAGCCTTGTTGATTTTTTATGGCATCGTAATCCGGCTCTTAGAAACCCGCCTTATGTGGGAATTATGCACCGTCTTGACCGTGAAACTAGTGGTGTTATTTTGTTTACGAAAACGAGGGCTGTAAATGCAGCGATTTCCGAAATCTTTCAAACACACACTTTGACTAAACAGTATTTCGCGGTTGTGGAAGATAACGGGAAGGTTCGGGAAGGCGAGTCATTTACAGTGAAAATGAATATTGGGCGTACTTCATCAAAATCGCAGCAAGGCAAGTGGGGCGAAGTACCTCAAAGCAGCGGCGGCCAGTTTTCGCATACCGACTTTAAAGTTTTGCGACGGCTTACAATAGAAGGCCGCTCATGCCTTCTTATAGAGTGTACCCTTTACACTGGCCGCACCCACCAAATCCGCGTTCATCTTTCATCGCGAGGGCTCCCAATCCTCGGCGACACACTCTATGGTGGCAAGCCAGCCACTCGCATGTACCTCCACGCTGCATATCTGGCCTTTAGCCTTGGTGATAAAGAGTATAACGTTCATTCCTCTCCCGATTTTCTTGCTTTTTCCTAATTATATAGTACAATAATACTATTAGGAGAAAGAATATAATGAAAAAACTTCTTATTTTACTGGCTGTAGCAGCCGTTGTTTTTGTTGGATGTGCTAAAGAGTTTTCTTTTGACACAGTTGAAAGCAGAAAAGATGTGATTGATTCTGGAGTTGCTCCCGAAGATGTCGGTGCATGGGAAAGTGAAGTCGATGCAGATTTTGCAAAAGTAATGGATGCTCTCGGAACAGAGAAAGAAACTTCAGCTCTTGCATATTTTGATGCTAAGTATGGAACTGAAATGTCAAAAACAGGTGCCCGTTATGCTACTGCTCGTGCAGGAAGCAGCGGAAAGAAATCTGGTTCAAGTAAATATCCTGCAATGACAAATATGCCTTTTAACAAAGACGGTGCTGTTTATATATCTGGTGGTACAGATGATATGGTTGGAACTGTAATCGACTGGGTATCACCAAAAACACTTCCAGGTTCATATTATCATGGAGCTGTTCTTGATTTGGATAAGTATGACCCAAATAATGAAGGTGTTTATTGTCTTGAAACTGCAATTACAAAAGGTGCAGGATATGAAACTGCTGATGACTGGCGTAATAAAGTAAATGCTTGTGTTCTTAATCCAGCTTATAGTCTTAATAAATCAAAACTTGATTCAGCTCAGTCATACATGGATTATTACTGTGATATGAACAACAAAAATATGGAGTACGGCTTCTTCAAGAATACTGTAAACATTTTTAATGTTGTTACTAAAGCAGATACTTATACCTGGTATTGTACAAAGGTTGTATGGTGGGTTTATGACAAATATGGCTGGGATATCGATTCTAACTCAAGCCGAATTGACTGGACAACTTCTGGATTATATACAATCGTAAAAGATTATTATGCAGTACGTTATTTCTATTCTTCTAAAAAGAAGAATCAGGCTATTGCAGATTATATCGCAACTGCAAAAGAGAATATCGTTCTTGCAGAAGAAATTGTACTTTCACCATACTTCAATAAAGTTTACGAAAATATAAGGGAATAGAAATGAACTGCCTGTCCGTTGCAATTGCAAAGGGCAGAATTAATGCCGCAGGTTGCCTTAAACTTGCGGTATTTTTTTTCTGTCTGATTATTTTTTCTGGTTGTACTGAAAATATTTCTGCCTCAGATTTTTATAATGTTCCTTTTTCAACGGATGGAAAATTATATTCATTTGATGAGGACAGTAATTTAAAAATAAAATCTTATAATATTAAATCAGTTTCCAATGGTTTTACTCAAAAGGCCGTAAGTACTTCACAAAAAAGTGGATGGATAATAGCCTGGAATAAAAAGACTCAAGAGTTATATCATATAGATAATCGTAAAAAAATACGTTCAAAAACTCTGCTTTCAGGTTCTCTTGTTTTTGTAAATCAGAATTATATATTAATACAGGGAAATTCTTTTGATGAAAACAAAGGCTTCAATTTTGCACTGTATGAAAACAGTTATTCTGGAAAGAAAATAAATCTTAATAAAATATGGACAGGTTATATAGATTGTTTTATTTCTGATTGTTTTTTTACAGACAAAGGCATTTGTATTTGTGGAGGAAATAGGGAAGATTCTAGAAATAATGTGTTTTATATAACTGCAAAAGGTATTCATAAATGTTTTAGTACAGAAAAAAAATCTGATTTTTTGCGACTTATTTATAATGATAATAAGGTTTTTGCTTTTTTGAGTGGAAGAGATAAATCTCCTGCATTACCGGTAATTTATAGTTTTAACCTGCAGGATTTTACAGATTCAGAAAATGTAAAATGTCAAATTAATTTACACGGGGATCCAGCTTTGCCCGAAAAATTTGACTGCTTTTTTGGTTATGGATTTGCATATAATAATTTAATTATTCTTCCTGCTAGTATTGATGGTCAGATTTCTTTTATTTCTTATGATTATTCTTCTATGAAGATTAATTCTGTTGTTTATGATGCAGTGGGGTGTATTGCATATCTCGCAAAAACAGAAAAAGGTGTTTTTTATTTAGCCAGAGATCCTCTTATTGCAGATTCGTTTTACGGAATTTCGTTGTTTAATGGAAAAGAATGCAAAAAAATACTCTCTATTAATTAAAAGTAAATAGAATTTTTTAACAAAATTTTAAAAAAATGTTGACGTTTTCCCCTTAAAATTATTAATTTTAACTATAGAATCAAATTTTTGATGGTGGAAAACTAATGGCTGAAGAGAAAACAGAACAGGCTGAAAACCAGACAGAAGAAAAGGCAGCTTCTCAGGAAACTGCTGAGGCTCAGACTACAGATGGTACAAATGCCGCTGATGCTGAGAAATCAGACGAGAAAAAAGAGCTCACTCCAGAAGAAAAGATTGCTGCTCTTGAAAAAGAGAATGCAGACCTTAAAGATCAGCTCTTACGTCGCGCTGCAGACTTTGATAACTACCGCAAGCGCATGATGAAAGAAAAGCAGGATACTTACGACTACGCAAATGCCGGACTTTTGAGCGACCTGCTCGACAGTCTTGATAATTTTGACCGCACAATTGATGCTGCAAAAGATGCAAAAGATGCAAAATCAATTGCCGACGGAATCAAAATGATTAACAAGGCTCTTGTAAAAATGCTTGAAGACAAATATGGTCTTGTTGGCTACGGTAAGGAAGGAGATGAATTCAATCCTGACGAGCACGAAGCAATAGGCCGTATGGAAGATGAAAAAGCCAAGAAGGAAACTCTGGCTCAGGTTTATCTCAAGGGCTATAAGCTCAAGGATAAAGTAATCAGACACGCTAAGGTAATGGTAAAGGTACCGAAGGCGTAATATAGAACGTCATTGCGAGGAGCGAAGCGACGTGGCAATCCATAATAATATAGATTGCTTCGCACTATGTGCTCGCAATGACGATTAACCGGGGCGTTGCGGGGTGTCCCCGCTAGAAGGGGTAGCGAGCAACGCAGTGCGAGCGAGGGGAAGGCTTTCCCCTCCTTCATAAATAGTAAATTAGAAAGCGAGGTATATAAAATGGGAAAAATCATAGGTATTGACTTAGGAACAACAAACTCTTGTGTTGCCGTAATGGAAAACGGTGAACCAGT
>CAMNIU010000016.1 GCA_946540605.1 uncultured Treponema sp. | reverse complement strand
GACTAGACTTTACTCTGAGCATGAAACTCAGATGAAACTGAATAATGCTAAAGAGGTGCTTTCTCAGGGCTGGAAAGTTTTGATTGCGGCGTAAGTTTTGTGCCTCTAAAACTAGGATAATTTGAAAACGTTTACATCTTGTTTATGTTTTATTGGGAAACGTATTCTGAATGTAAACAACTATAAACACAATGTAAACGCTTGTTGGTTTTAATATAGAGCCATAGCAGATTGATAAGTCTGCTGTGGCTTTTTTAGTTTAACGAGGTGCTTTATGGCAGAAGAACAAAAAAAAGATGAAAACATGGAATTGCTTTCGATTGAGGAAGCTGCTGCATATCTTCGTTTCAGCACTACATATCTTTACAGGCTTGCTCGTGCGAATGAGATTCCGCATATGAATTTTGGACGTCATATTCTTTTTAGAAAAGCTGATTTATATGCATGGGTCGGATCTAAGATTCAGGGGGCTTAAGATGGATTGCCGAATTTCTAAAGCTGCGAAGGCTGCTTCTGAATACATAATTCAAAAAGCTTGTGAGAAAAAGTTTGGTGACATTACCGTAAGGATAAGTTTGAAGGATGGCGTTCCGGTAAAGATTGAGAAGACTTACTGTGAATATTACGTTGAGTGCAAGTCTGAAAGAATTGTTGAAAAATAATTTTTCTGACTTTTGAAATTTAATCAGAGGGGTGGTAAAGCTAAAAATTGCTTTCGCAATTTTCTTAACGCTTTGCTATAGAACACCGGCCGCCAGCGGCCTTACACAGGAGGATTTTTAGGTGGGCGGTCAGGACACTGTAATACCTACTAACAGTGAACTGGAAAAAACAGAACCTTTTAAGTCTTGGGAGATACGTTTACCAGAAGAGCCTCCCAAGGCTTTTAAGGCTTTTTGTTTGTTTCGTGCTATGGGTTACAAGCGGAGTATTAAGGCTTGTATGGAGTTGAACGGAATTGAGCCTAAGAAATATGGTTCCTGGGCTCGATATGCACGGCTTTATCGGTGGAATGAGAGAGCTGCTGCCTATGATGAATATATTGCAAAGGAGACAGAAAGAGAGCTTTTAGCGGAACGCGTTGAGCGCCGCAAAAGACAGATGGAAATGTTGAACGGCTTTGACGAGCTTGTGGCAAAACGCCTTAAAACTCTTGAGCCTGAAAAACTGGATGCAGATGGCGCAATGGATTTGCTTGAGCGTTCCGCAAAGCTGGATTCGTTTATTGCGGGGACAGACAAAGAAAACAATAAGCCTGTACAAGGCGAGCTTGCAATTACATTTGCAGATTCATTTAAGGATTTGTAATTGCAGGAAGTCTTTAAGCCGACGGCGGTTCAGAAAAAGGCTTTGAAGCTGCTTAGTTCTTCTGCGAAACACGTTCTGCTTTTTGGCGGTTCGCGTTCCGGGAAAACTACGGTGCTTGTAATGGCGATTATCTTTAGAGCCTGCCGCTACCCTGGAAGCAGACACCTTATTTGTCGTTACAGAGCTAAAGATGCCAGAAGTTCTGTTTTGCATGAGACCTTGCTTCCGTGGCTTAACAAGACGATTGGAGCTTCTAACTACAAGGCGAACGTACATGACGGATTGATTACCTTGTGGAACGGAAGCGAGATTTGGATTGGTGGTCTTGGTGATAAGGAACAGGTGGACCGCATTCTTGGACACGAGTATGTGACTATCTATTTCAACGAAGTAAGTCAGATTTCTTATTCTGCAATTACTACAGCTTATTCGCGATTAGCGATGAAGGTTGAAGGCTGCAAGAATAAGTTTTTTTATGACTGCAACCCTTGTTCGCCTATGCACTGGGCATACAAGGTGTTCATTCGAAAGATTGAACCGAGAACGGATGAAAAGCTTTTGAAGCCTGAACTTTATGCTTCTGAAGTTTTGAACCCGATGGATAACGCTGAAAATCTGGATGAAGACTACATCACAGATATTCTGGACAACATGCCGGAAAAACAGCGTGCGAGATTCCGCGACGGTCTTTGGGTAAAACCAGAGGGCTCGGTTTATGAAAAGTTTGAAGAATCTATGATTCTTCCACGCGATAAGTTACCGCAGGAGTTTGACCATTTTACAGGTGGTCAGGATTTTGGACTTCATATTGCGGCTGTAAAAATTGGCTGGGTTGGAGAGACGGTTTATGTTGTTGCTGATTTTGGCGGCTTTAACATTACAACTAAAACCTCTGTCGAGCAGCAGCAGGCAAAGAACTGGTATGACGACTGCTTTGTGACTTACTGCGACCCTGCAGGCGGTGAAAGAATTCAGGAAGTACCGGGAGGCGTAAAAGCAAACAACTCTGTGGATGCAGGAATTGATTACATCATAGCAAAAATTGAACGCGGTCAGTTTTTCGTATGCAAAGACTGTACCGGTGTTCTTGGTGAAATATGGGATTACTCTCGTGATGAGAATAATCAGATTGTGAAAGTAAATGACCACTACATGGACGCTATGCGTTACGCAATATTCTCTGCTGCTTCCAGTGGTGTTGTTATGGCATAAAAGCGCGTTTGAATGTGTACGTTACGTACATAGTCAAATAATAAGGGAGTACCGATAATATAAATGGGACTTTTTAAGAAGAGGAACCAGAAAGAAAAAAAGTTACGAAGCTTTTCTGAGATAAACAGTGAAACTGTTGCGGACGACTTTTCA
>CAMNIU010000015.1 GCA_946540605.1 uncultured Treponema sp. | reverse complement strand
ATGGTAAGAAGTTTATGGACAGCAGCTACCGGAATGAACGGTCAGCAGGCAAATATAGATGCAATTTCGAACAACCTTTCGAATGTAAATACAACCGGCTACAAGCAGCAGCGCGTAGAGTTTGAGGACCTGGTTTATCAGAACCTTAAGCTTGCAGGAACTCCAGCAACAGAAGATACAGTAACTCCTGTTGGCATTCAGCAGGGAACCGGTGTTAAGGTTGGAGCAACACAGAGAATTATGAACCAGGGCTCTTTGCAGAACACTGGTGTTGATACAGACGTTGCAATTGTAGGTGAAGGCTTTTTCCGTGTTCAGAAATACGACGGAAGCTATGCTTACACCCGAGACGGTTCTTTTAAGGTTGACTCTGCAGGTCAGTTAGTTACAAATAACGGACTTCGCGTAATCCCAGAAATTATCCTGCCGGAAGGTTATGACGTTTCTACTTTGAACGTTACTCAGACAGGTCTTGTTAGCGTAAAAATCAACGGTGAAAATGATCCTGTTGAAGTTGGTCAGCTTGAGCTTTACAGATTCCCAAATGCTGTAGGTCTTCAGGCAGACGGCGACAACCTCTTTAAGGTTACAGCAGCCAGCGGAGAGGCAATTGCAGGCCGCCCTGGTTACGATGGTTTTGGTGATGTTCGCCACAAGTTCCTCGAAATGTCAAACGTTTCGGTTGTGAACGAAATGGTTCAGATGATTGTTGCTCAGCGTGCTTATGAGTTTAACTCAAAGGCTATACAGACATCTGATACGATGTTGAGTACTGCGGTGAATCTTAAGAGATAGGTTGTTAGGTTTTAGGTGCTAGGTGCTAGGTTTTAGGGATGAGGGGGAAAGCCTTCCCCCTAGGTTCAGCCCGCTGAGCGGTCTTCACCATACCCCTTTCGCCTAGGGGCTTACGCAGCCCCTAAAACCCCGCGGAGTTTAAAATCCTGGAACCTAAAACCTATAACCTAGAACCTAAAAAAAGGTGGGAAAAATGAACGTTGGATTAATTTCAAATACATATAGCGGAATCACTGGTGGTCAGGGAGCTTTGCAGTCTGCACGCAATAATGCGGATAAGGCTAAGTTCTCAGAACTCTTAGAGCGTTTCAAAAATCAGAACGAAGGCCGAGGAACTATTTCTTCAGATCAGATTGCAGAAAACGGCCGCCTCAACGGTGAGTACACAACTGGTTTTGCAGGCACTTTCACTAGTGATGCCGACAAAGCTGCCCGCCCAAGTGGTGCCGCTGCAAATCAGGCAAATATCCACGTTCAGCCAAAAACAATCGATAAAACTTCTGAGCTCTATCAAAAATCTATGGAGCTTGAAAATTATTTTGTAAAGCAGATGCTCTCAGAAATGAGAAAAACCGTTCATCGCAGTGGAGACACAGACTTCGCACGTCAGACCTACGAAGATATGCTTTATGACGAATACTCAACTGCAATGACAAAAAATGCAGGCTTCGGCCTCGCCGACCAGATTTATTTAAGTCTGGTATAGTCTTGTCATTCTCGGGCTTGACCCGGGAATCTAAATTAGAAAATTATCAGAGTCTTTCTGAAAATTTGTTTACATCTATTCCCCTGGCGTCGTTGGCGTTCAGGGGATTTTTTTGCTTTTTAAAGTAACAATTTTTTTTATACTATTTGTTATAATTATAGTATGAAAAAATATTATTTATCTATCTTAATGCTTCCTGTTTTACTTCTGAGTTCCTGTAAATGGAGTATGATTGATCCTGATGTAGAAACCCCATCGGTAAATCTGGAATTATCAAAATCCTCTCCTTCTACAGAAATCATAATTTCCTGGAACAAATGCGATGATGCTCAAGGCTATGGAATTAGCCGAACCTTTACTAGAGACGGTGTAAAAGATGAAGTTATTTACAAATATATTTCCAAAGACACAACCTCGTACACAGATTCAACCTGCGAACCTGGAACTGAATATACTTACACCGTAACCGCCGGATATTTTAAGGGAAAGGGGCTGTTTTATGGGCGTGTATTTGGTGATTTACTCGAAGCAACCTCAACTGCAAAAACTATAACTACTAAGTCAGATCATCTAGTCGTACTTGACCATCCTAAAAATCTTACTGTCTTTAAGATTTACGGAAAAAACAATTCTCTGGAACTTTCATGGTCTGCGTGCGAAGGAGCTGAAAAATATGAAATATATAGGAATAATTCCATACAAGATAAATATAGAGAATATAAAAAAATTGCGACAGTAAATACAAATAAGTGTCAGATAGATCATCTTTACAACGAATCTGAATACAGATTTAAGTTGAAGGCAATTTGTGCTGATGGAAGATGTAGCGTCTTTTCTATTGTAAAGAGTTGTGTGGTTCCTGAGGCAGCTAATACAAATCTTCAAAATGCTTTTGAGCTTGAAAATGGAGTCACTGAACATTTTTATACTGATAAGGATTCGCTTTGGTTTGTTATAAATCCCAAAAAAGGGCTAATAAAATTGGGTGAATGTTATCTGAACGGAAAATGCGTATCTCTTTGTGATACAAATGGAGATTATATTGTTTCAAGTTTGTATCTGAAAGAAAGAGATGACGGGATTTATGCAGAAATTCCAGAAAATAACTTTGAAGCTGGAAAAAATTATTTTCTGCAGATTTGGAATCCTGGCTTCATAGAAATTGTTGTTGAGTAAGTAAAATCTATATAGTGGAGTGCAATATGTGTTTCAAAAAAGTTTTATTTTTTATGTTGAGTATTTTTATTGTGGTGATGTCTTCATCTTGCGCAATTGTTTTCAATGAGGTTTCTCTTAATGCTCCAAAAAATCTTCGTGTTGAAAACCTTACTCATGATTCTGTTATTATTACCTGGGATAAAGTTTCAAATGCAATTGATTATGAAGTGGAATGTACAAATATCAGTTCTGGTGAAGAAAGCTTTATGTATTTTCCAGATGAACCAAAAGTAAAAATCGAAAATCTTGATTGGGATGAAAGTTACGAAGTAAAAATAAAAGCTCGTGCTTCTGGAACCATATGGGATAAATATACAAACAGCGAAACTGTAAAAATCACTTTTACAACAAAAATGCCCGGGGTTCCTGCTGGTGAGCTTGAACGGCCTTTGAATTTAAAATCAGTTTATGAAAATGGTCATGTGATTTTCAGCTGGGATAAAGTTGCAGGTGCAGATTTTTATGAAGTAAAATGTGAGTACTACAATCTGTATAACGGATTAGATAAATTAGTCTCTTACAGACCGGAACCTGTATCTGCAGAATTTAATTATTTGATTGATGACAGGTTGCCGGTAGATGTTTCTAAAATTTGCTACCGAGTATGTGCCCGAAGCAAGGTTAATCCGGAAATGAAAAACTGGTCTAAAAAGAATATTATCAGAATCAAAAACAAATAGTTGATAAGGTGTTCATTATAATGTAAATGTGATAAAATAGATTTTATGCAAAATAATGAATCTGTTTCTTTGCCCGAAGATTTTCGCGGCGTTCACATACATTTTGTTGGAATCAAGGGAACTGGAATGGCGGCTCTTGTAGAAATTCTATTTCACAAAGGGGCGGTTATTACTGGTTCTGATGTTTCTGAGCGTTTTTATACTGATGAAGTGCTCGAAAAACTTGGCCTTCATGCTGTGGAGTTTGGTGCAGCTAACATTACAGATGAAGTTCAGTATGTAATTTATTCTTCTGCCTATAAGTTAGATAAAAATCCTGATTTGATTGAAGCTACTCGACGAGGTGTTCCTTGTTTATTGTACACTCAGGCACTTGGTGCGTATAGCGAGCGGGCTTATTCCTGTGGTGTGTGTGGCGTTCACGGTAAGACTTCTACGACAGGTCTTGTTGGAACTATTCTAAAGGAAATTGATTTACCGAGCCAGGTGCTTGCGGGAAGTGTGATTAATTCGTTTGGTGGAACTTGTACCTATACTTCGCCGACTGTCAGTGGTGGAAAGGCTATCTTCGTTGCCGAGACTTGTGAGTACCAGCGTCACTTTATGAGCTTCTGTCCGCAAAAGATTATTCTGACTTCTGTTGAGCCGGACCACGAAGATTATTACCCGACCTATGAAGATATTCGCCAGGCATTCATTGATTATATCTGTAAATTGCCAGAAGGCGGCGAGGTTATTTACTGCGTGGATGATAAAGGAGCTTGTGATACAGTAAACATTGTCCGAGGTCTTCGCCCGGATGTTGTGGCCATTCCTTATGGCGAGAATGCAGACAGCGATTTCTCCGTCATATTCGGTAAAGTTGAAAACGAGCGAAACTTCTTTACTCTCGGCCTCTTTGCTTCAAAAGGCGACTTCGCTTTGTCTATGCCTGGCCGCCACGAGGTGTTGGATGCCGCTGCGGCGGTTGCGCTTGTTTGTCAGTTACTGCGCGAGTTTGGTAAAAATCCTCTGGATTATTTTGAAAGTATTCGACGCGGCCTCTTGAATTTTAGCGGTGGAAAACGCCGCAGCGAAATCGTAGGACGCTTTACAAACAAAAGTGGTGCGGATGTAATTGTTTTAGATGATTACGGTCACCATCCAACTGCTGTAAAGACAACTCTTGAAGGCTACCGCGAATTTTATAAAGGCCGCAAAATCATAGTTGATTTTATGAGCCACACTTATTCGCGTACTCAGGCTTTGCTGCCGGAGTTTGCAAAATGTTTTACTGCTGCTGATGAAGTAATCCTTCATAAAATATACAGTTCTGCCCGAGAAAATCCTGCAGATTTTGATATTACCGGCCGTACACTTTATGAGGCTGTCCTTGCGACAGGGCAGAAGAATGTTCATTATTATGAAGAGATTCTGGATGCTGCTGATTTTGCGAAAGAGGAGATAGAAAAGCCTCTTGGTCCAGAATATCCTGATGGCTACTTATTCATTACTATGGGGGCCGGTGACAACTGGAAATTGGGTAAAAAAATATTAAAAGACTACGAGGAATCAAAATGACATCAATGACAGGCTATGCCTACGAAGAAAAAAATTATGAAAGTGCTGTAGTCAGCGTAGAAATAAAATCAGTTAACTCACGTTTTCTGGATTTGACAGTAAATCTTCCGCCTTATCTGAATCCGCTGGAAAGTTATTTCCGTAATAAAATTACAGAAAAGGTTGCACGCGGTAAAGTAGATGTTTATATCCGTGTAAAAGAACTCGAAAGTAATCCTGATATTACAGTAGACGAGGGGGCTGTAAAAGCTTACTCTGAGGCTGTAAAAAAGGTAATTAAGGCTTCTGGTTTTGGAACTGATTCTGAAGCGGCTCTGAACTTTATTCTGAGTCAGCCGGGGGTAATTGTTTCTAACCGCTCGTATGATATGGATAAATACAAGGCTTTGATAGAGCCGATTTTTGATTCTGTACTTGAAAAGTTTAATGCAGACCGCACACGTGAAGGTGAAAATATGAAACGCGACCTTCAACAGAAATTAGAAAAACTCTCAAAGTGTGCACAATTTTTTACAGAATGGCAGCCAAAGATGGAAGAAATGTTCAAGGAACAGATTACAACAAAGTTCCACGAGCTTCTTGAAGATAAAGCAGACGAAAACCGCATCATGACAGAAACTGCGGCTATGCTTGTAAAATATACAATTAACGAAGAAATTGTGCGCCTGAACAGCCATATTGCAGCTATGCGCGACGAACTTGCAAATAACCCGACACCGGGCAAAAAACTGGACTTTATCTGCCAGGAAATGAACCGCGAAATCAATACAATCGGCAGCAAAAATCAGTTTGCCGAAGTTGGTGCAATGGTCATTACTGCTAAGGACAGCTTGGAAAATATTCGAGAACAGTCTAAGAATGTTGAATAAGCCTAAAATCGAAGAACCGTTAAAAAACGAGCTGCGACAGCGGGTCGTTTTAGGTTCATCGAAAAAATGGCTCAGAGGCAAGCTATGCTTGCCGACTTTAAAAAGGAGGACTTTTTATGAAACTTAATAAAGACATCCGCATCGCCATCAGTGGAAAATCCGGCTGCGGAAATACTACCGTGAGCGGCATGCTTGCAAAAACTCTTGGAGTTACACTTATTAACTATACCTTCCGCCAGCTTGCTGCTGAAAAAGGTATGACCCTGGCAGAAGTAATAGAAGCTGCCAAAACAGACGATTCTTACGACAAATATGTAGACAAGCATCAGGTAGAACTTGCTCTTGCAGAGCCTTGTGTTCTCGGCAGCCGCCTTGCAATCTGGATGCTCAAAGAAGCAGACTTAAAGGTTTATCTTCTTGCCAGTGACGACACCCGTGCCCGCCGCGTATACAACCGCGAAGGCGGTGACCTGCAGGCAATTAAAGATTTTACAGCCATGCGCGACAGCGAAGACACCCGCCGCTACAAGGAATTCTACGGCATAGACAATAACGACTACGCCTTTTGCGACCTGATTATAGATGTAAACGAAAAGACCCCGGAAGAAATTGAAAAGATTATAATCAATGAATTGATTAATAGAAAACTAATCGAAGCCTAAAAACCGCGGAGTTAAAAAACACCCCCAAAAACATTCTGCACAAGCGAAGCGCGGCATCGGGCAGCGAAGCTTCGAGCAAGCCGTTTTTGGGGGTGTTTTTCGACGGGAGCGGTTTTTAAGACCTCTATAAATTAGCTAATAACCAGTCCTTAAACTGATTATAATCATTTTCCATTGGAATAGCGTTGTCTGGAAGTCTCATAACTGCTTCGAGTCGGTCCGGCATAGGTGGTTCCTTACCGATTGAATCTGTTACAATCTGACCAAACTTAGCAGGTGAGGCTGTTTCAAGAATTACGCCGACAGCATTTTTTGCTGCAACTTCGCCGGCCCATTTTGGAAGGTTTGGTGTAAGGCCTGGTTTATTCCAGTCATTCT
>CAMNIU010000014.1 GCA_946540605.1 uncultured Treponema sp. | reverse complement strand
ATAATTTGTTGTCTGAACAAAGGTATTCTTCACCCCGTCATTCTGAACTTGTTTCAGAATCTCAGGCACGTTAGCATCAATATGAACCTTTACGAGAATCTTTGCTCCGTGACCGTCGTTGCCTTCAATTTTAAGTAAAGCAGTTTTATCAGCTGCAGAAGCAAGTTTTTCGCGGTCAATCTTAATGCGGATTGTATCAAGGCCAGACTTTCCATCTGTTGTCAGTTTTTCTACATCCTGCTCAACTGCAAAACAAAGCCATTCACATTCAACACTTGTTGTTAAATCACAGCCAGCTTCACTACTAACGGCAATTTTTACCCACGCTTCTTCTACATCCGGATTCTTAAATGCATCCAGATAAAGGTCTCTTACAGTCCAGTCCTGACCTGTTGTTACAAAATCAGTATCATCTACCCAGACTGTAATTCTGTTCTTACGGGTTGGTTCAACATATTCATAAATCGGATACTGATTATATGCTTCACACCAGTTTCTGAATCCAAAGTGCTCAGACCATGCCATTCCAAAGAAACGGCCATTTCCAACCTTATCACATTCATCAACAAGAGCCTTATCAAATTTACAGCATTCGCGAACCTTGTCTGCATAAATATTTGCAACAAGTGCATTGTGCTGTGCAAACCAGTGATTCTTGCCGCTATAAAGCTGCATCAGTTCAACATTCATTGTTCCAACAACCGGCAGATAAACCTGGCTGAAGAAACCTGCATCCTGTTCTGCCGGAACAGATTTGCGAAGTTCCTTTGTACGCTCTATAAGAGCCTTTGCACGGCTGATAATATAATCAGCTTCACCAAAGTTTACAGGATGGAAGGTTGTTGGCTTAAGAGCTTCTGTACGACACATGCTTGTGATTTTATTTGATTCATAAACAATATCAGAAACCTCTTTCTGCTGTTCAGCAGAGAAATAAGGGAACTGAGCAGCAAACCAGGCATCTGAATAAGCCTTAGTATCAGAATTATATTTTTCGTAGTCGTAACCAAGATTCAGGAAGTAAGAAAGCGGGAACTCGTTTGTAAGAATATCACCAACGTTTACAATCCAGAGATCGCGGATTCCAAACTCGTAGGCAGCAGACATCTGTTCTCTTGCTTTTGGAAGATAGCTTGTATTGAGCCACTCGTAGCTGTAAGGCCATCCATGGTAGTCAAAATGATAATACATACCATAACCGCCCTTATGATTTCTCATAGCTTCGGTAGGAACGGTACGGAGGTTTCCGTGATTATCATCGCAGAGCATGAGGGTTACGCCTTCAAGCTCAGGGTCTCCCATAAGCCCCTTAGTGTGCTTGTCGCCGTAGAAATATGGTTCAACCTCTTTGTAAAGGGCAAGCATGCGGGGAACCTTATCAAGGTCAGGATTTACATTTTCGCGGATAAGACGGTTCTGAGTTTTAAGAACATCGCGAAGAAGGTTGATATTATCAGCAAGAGTAGCATTCTGCATGATAGCCGTATCAGCCTCACCACGCATACCAACGGTAATTACATTTTCAAACTTGCCGTTACGCTTTAAGCCGTCTTCCCAGAACTTTGTAATACCATCACGGTTTTTCCAGAAGTTCCATGCATCACCGTAAATAGAACCAGGGCCACGAACATATTTGTATTCCTCACCGTTACGACAGCAAGGCTCGTGGTGACTTGCACCCATAATTACGCCCATTTCATCAGCGAGTTCGGCATTTGCAAGACCAGGACCATCCAGACTGAACTGTGCAGCCCACATTGCAGGCCACAAATAGTTTCCTTTAAGGCGAAGAAGGAGCTCAAAAACATGCTCATACATCTTTGCATTAAAGCCGCCAAAATTATGATTGGTAAAATTACCGTAAGCAGGCCATTCGTCATTAATAAAGAAGCCGCGGAAACGTACAGAAGGTTCTTTTGTTACAGTTACACCTTCTTCAAGTTCAACTACATCGCGCTTTGCAGGCAAAACTCCACACCAGTCAACGAGAGGAGAAACTCCCATAAGCTCAGAAAGATGGAAAAGTCCATAGATTGTACCGCGTTTATCGCTTCCGATAATAATGATTTTGTCTGATTTTACTGCGAACACGTAGCATTCACGCTTGCCGGTGATTTTTGAAACTTCAGCTGTCAGACCATTATCTGAAGCAAGCTTTTCTGCAAGAGGAGACTTTCCGAGAGTTGCAAAAAGAACTGCGCCCCCCTCGAGAGCCTCAGCTCCCGCATTAACAGCAGGCTTCCTGCCAGTTACTCTTTCAACATCAAGACATACTTTATCGGCAATTTTCTTTACGCCTGAAAATTCACTCTCATCACAAACAAAAGCATTTTTTCCATCAATTTTGAACATATTAACCTCATCTTACGACAATTATCCAGTCTGACTGGATAAGCGATAAAAAAGGTGGTTTCGACAAGCTCAACCACCTACTCCTTAGAAATTAATTATATCACACAGTTACACACTAGTATACAACATAATGACCGCTTAACGCTAAAATTGCAAAGAAATACAGGCAGTTATCGTAGTAGCGGCGGCGGCCAGTGCGCATTGGAGTATCCCAGAAGCGCTTTACGGCACGTTCTGCCGCAGCTCGAGTTTCCCGGTCATCGCTTTTTACCGCCGCCGCAGCCTCAGCAATTGTTGCAATCAAACCAACCGGATGACGCGCATTCTTTTTAAGTTCAGTACCATCAATCAAATAATCTTTAAGGTCGTCAGCCTCTTTTCCATCAAAAAAGTTTATGATATTTGCAGCAATTTTAGAAAGCCCGGCATTTCCACCAAACCACAAGGCATCAAGACCTATGTTTGCTGCTACACGGTAAGAATCACTAAAGAAAGTACCATGATATTTTGGAGGCAAAGGTTCCCCCTCGTCATTTGCATATTCTGCAGCAAGCCCTGTTTCAGGATGACAGGCTTTTACAAGATACTTACGGCTTGCCTTAGCAGCAGCCTTCCAGTATTCCTTATCTTCAGGATCTGCATATTCAGCAAAAAGCTCATAAAAATGAGGCAAATGATATGAAGGATCTGTAAACGGACAATTAGGAACAAAGCGGATATGATGATTTTCTTCAAACCACATTTTGTTTTCACTATGAATTGCTACCCGAAGAATCTCGCGTCCCTGCTCAGTATAGTTGAAGATTCCTTCTCCATCACCCCAGCGGCGGGCAGCAAAGAACAAGGCCATTGCAAAGTACTCTTCACCATCAGGGGCAGGACCATCTGCATTTTTAGTTCCATCCGGCTTATTAGACCAGCAGAAATAGCCTGCATTCGGGCCGCTTCCCATGTACATATTCTTTTTAGCCCACTTCCAGATACGGTCAAAAATATCTTTACGGTTCATCTGAACGGCCATCATCATGCCATAAGACATACCTTCAGTACGGGCATCATCATTTCCGGTATCTTCCATATAACCGGTATTATCTTCAGCTTCAAAATAGAAATGATTAGGATTCTTCTGATCGAAAATATTATTCCAACATTCAATCACACGGTTTTCAACATCAAACTTCGAATAACCAAACTCTTCCAATATACTTTTCATGATAACAGAATAATCTCACTATCCTATTCCGTCCATAAAAGAAAAACCCTAAATGTATTGTATTGAACTTATAGGACAATAAAAAAGGCTGCTGATACACTCTGAGTTATACTGCAGTCAGCTTGACTGACTGTCAGTATAGGCTCATCGCGTAGCAGCAGCCTTTTTTATTGTTCGTATAGTTATGATACTATTTATTTGTTTTTCTTCTGCTCACTAGGCTTGCTCTTAGCCCCAGCGACAGCCGCAGCCATCTTCTCCAGTGCCTTTTCCTTATCATTAACCATAAGAATTGGCTGACCAGTAGCATCCAGAGTATCACGCCAGAGTGAACCTTCAGGGTCAACGGCATTACGATGAGCAGTTACAGCCTTGATTGGAAGGTGAACGAACTTGTCGTGAACAAGACCAATTACACACTTTGTCTTTCCGGCCATAGCAGCGTGAACAGCATTGTTACCAAGACGTTCACAGTAAATTGAGTCACTTGCAGTAGTAACACTTGCGCGAACCTGATATGAAGGATCAATATATTTAAGGTTGATTTCGATTTTCTTAGCCTTGAAATACTTTTCGATTTCTGACTTCAAGAATACACCAATATCGGAAAGTTTTTTGTTTCCAGAAGCATCAGTTGCACCAGTAGCCTGAAGAAGATCCTGTCCGGCACCTTCTGAAACTACAATTACTGCGTGCCCACGCTTTGCAAGACGGCGTTCGAGGCAAGCAAGGAATCCGTTCTCACCTTCCATTTCAAATGGAACTTCAGGAATAAGACAGAAGTTAGTTTCGTGACTTGAAAGAGCAGCAGCAGCAGCAATAAAGCCAGCTTCACGTCCCATAAGTTTTACAAGACCAATACCATTAATCTGGCTGGCAGCTTCCATATGAACAGCAGCTACAGTTTCCTTAGCACGCTGAACAGCAGTTTCAAAACCGAATGAACGGTCAATGAACATAAGGTCATTATCTACAGTCTTAGGAACACCAACAACGGCACACTTAAGACCACGTTTTTCAACTTCACATGCGATATCATAAGAACCGCGCTGAGTACCGTCACCACCAAGAATGAACAGCATATTAATTCCGTCGCGTTCAATACAGTCTACAATTTCAGTAACACGCTGTCCGCCTCCACGGCTTGTTCCAAGGTAAGTACCACCAATCTTGTGGATTTCATCAATAAGATAGCGGTCAAGTTCGAGAGGCTCGTATCCGCTGTCTGGGAAGAAACCTCTAAAACCATACTGATATCCCTTAATTGTCTTTACGCCATAACGTGTATTAAGACAGCGTACAATGGCACGAATTACGTCATTCAAACCTGGGCAAAGACCTCCACAGGTACAGATTCCAGCCTTAGCGTGAGTAGGGTCAAAATAAATCTTTTCACGAGGACCAGCCTTTTCCATAAGATTTGAAGAATCAAGAACGATTGGCTTTTTCTTATCAAAAACATTTACATTTGCAAGAACATAAGAATCATCACTTACATAATTTGCAGTATAATCCCCATGAACTGTAGAAAGCTTAATTGGGGAAGGAATTGTACAAGGTCCCAAATTGTCTATAGTGAAATCAAATTTCTCTTCTGCCATAATACACCTCAAAAAATAGATATAATAGAATATAATGAAAACGTTTTTTTTTCAATATCATTATATAGGGGAAAGTCTTCCCCTCGCCCACACTTCGTTGTGGGCTACCCCTTCCAGCGGGGGACACCCCCGCAACGCCCCCTACTTAATTACTAGTTCCGCCAGTGCAACAAAACTTGGAAGAAAAATCATGCAAAGAACACTTGTGAAAGAAATAATCAAACTTGCATAAGTCTCATCGCGATTGAACAATACTGCAAAGCCCGGAATTGTAGTCGCTGCCGGGCACATAGAACAAATCAAAACTACAAAAAGCAAAATGCGGCAGTCCGGCATATTCGGAAAGAGCTTCCATACAACAAAAAGCACCCCGATATTTACGAGCGCACAAATTACATGACGGAAAAGACTCACCTTTGCAATTTTCAACGCATACAACTTTCCATCTGCAGGCTTAAAGTTTGCAAGAAGAATACCAATCAAAATCATACTTACTGCGGTGTTCAAGTCCCCAATCATCGTTACAGGACGTGCAATGAATTCCGGCAAAGTCCATGGACTGCAGAAAATGGCAATACCAAACACAACGGCAATAATATTCGGATTAGTAATGATTTTTTTAAGATTTATCGAGCCGCTCATTATATAGTAGCCGTAAGTCCAGATTGTGATGTTAAACACAACCAGATAGCCCATCAGATAAAAAACGCCCTCATCACCAAAAACACCACGAATCAAAGGAATTCCAATAAATCCACAGTTTGTAAAACATACTGCTAGACGGTCTACCTGTTCTTTGCTTGAGAAAAATCCAATCAAAATCATTATTCCGTGAATAACCAGTGAAATAGCAAAAACAAAGCCAAGCTGAACAAGCTTATCTGCATTAAACTCAAGGTTGAAAGATTTTACAACCATAAACGGATTGATTAAATACAATAAAAGCTTACTTATAAACTTCTGCTGAGATTCTTCTATTTTAAAGATTTTTGCAAAAATAAAACCAGCCAGTGCAATCAGAAACATTGTAATAAGCTGTTTCATTACGAGAATGTACATAATTTATATCTCCACGTCACCCTGAACTTGTTTCAGGGTCTATAAAATAGATTCCGAAACAGGTTCGGAATGACAGTTTTTTTTATTTTCCTGTAGCGGCAAAAATTGCTGTAAATAACCCCAAACTTCCCGCCATCATGATAAGCCCCGCAAGCAAAACTCCCAGCATTACTGCAATTACAGTGTCACGAAATTTCATATCCAGAAGGCTGGCAGCCAGAGTTCCTGTCCAGGCACCTGTACCCGGTAATGGAATTCCGACAAAAAGCAAAAGCGCAATAAAAAGACCGCGGCCCACCTTGCTCTGCATTTTTTCGCCGGCAGCAGTTCCTTTTACAAGGAAAAAACGGCAGATTCCGCCAATGTATTTTTTATTCTGTCCCCATTCAAGAAACTTTCTGGCAAAAAGATAAATAATTGGAACCGGAAGCATATTACCAACTATGCAAACAATATAAGAAGGTATAATCGGAAGCTGCATTGCCTGTGAAACCGGAATTGCACCGCGAAGCTCAATGAGCGGTACCATAGAAATAAAGAAAATCCAGAGATATTTAGTAAACATACGCAGATTATAATAAAATCACACCATCTTGAAAATATCTATTTTTTACTATATGATACAAGAACTTGCCGGGATGGCGGAACTGGTAGACGCCCAGGACTTAAAATCCTGTGCTGAGCAATCAGCGTGCCGGTTCGACCCCGGTTCCCGG
>CAMNIU010000013.1 GCA_946540605.1 uncultured Treponema sp. | reverse complement strand
TTTGCCTAACTCAGCTGATTGCAGAAGGCGGAACTTACAGAGCTGCAACAAGGATGATGCAGGAAGAAAAGAATCCGGCAACTACTCACGCGAGTACAATTAATGAAAACTTACCAAATGGATTATATTTAGGAGTTGAAGTTGATAAATTTGGTAAAAGATTATTTTTTAAAGATTTATTACCTGGTAAGTTTTTTATTCTTAACAAAAGCACTGATTCCCTGATTGTATACAAACTTTGTCAAATCGTTCAAATCAATAAAGATCATGCTTATTTTTCAGATGGAACAAAATTATCGGTTAATGATGGTGCATCTGTTAGTCAGTTATTTGTTGATGGAAATAATTCAAATGACTGGATTTATGATATTTCACCAGAAACAAAACCAATTCCTTCAACAGTTTTAAGATTCAAAGATGATGATGAAAGCATGATTTCACCATCAGAAATGAGCGAAGGAGAATTTTATGATGATGAAGATTTTGAAAACGAGAATGAAATCGACGAAGAAAGAGAAAGGAAAGAGCAACGCTTTAGCCCTGGCACTGAAATTGACAAAATCGGCGAACGTTTACATTTTGCTGATTTATGGATGGGTAGAAATTTTATTTTGCCAGTTGAGGTTGAAAAAAATAAAAAATACATCGTTGCTCAGGTAACATCTTTCAATGGAAATCATACACAGTTAGATTGCTACTGGTGGACTGACGAAAGGGATGGAAAAGGACACAATGTTGCCGAAAAAACTACGATTGAAGATTTTCTCATTGATTCAGATGAGATAAATTCTCATTGGTGGATTTATGCAATTCCAGATGATGCAGTAGCAGTTCACCAGGTAGACCATAATCCAATACCCAAAACAAACACAGAACCACAGCAGGCTCACGAAGCTCACGAGGAATCAAACGAAGACAATTTCAAACTTCATAATTCCAGAACAAGCGGCGTTAAAGTTTATCAACTGAGTCATATTATAAATAAAATTCCTTCAAATACTTCTTTGCGAATTCTTTTAGATTCAAAAATCTATAAAGTTTTTTCAGTTGAATATGACAAAGAAAATCAGCAATTGATTATTGCTCATGATCCATGGTATGAACCAGAAAAATGAAAGGTAAATGGACATACATTCAGAGCCAGTCACTTAATCAGCGTATCGCTTTTGACGAGAATTCCGGCTGGCTTTTTTGCGAAGATGGCACTAAATATAATCCAAAAGAGCTTGCAAAAATTACGCAAAACTGGCAGAAAGCCAAAGAGCTGCCAGTTCAGGTGCACATAGTCAAGAAAGCCTTTGACGGCACTATAGTTTCTGCCGAAAATCAATAAGTTTTATTGGAGGGGGGGGCTTAAAGCTCCAGTTTAAAAAAAATGCAACATTTTGAAAAAAAAGAATTACCGTTTGACAAATACAAATCCTGCCTCATACCTTACCTTCAGCACATGGGCGTTGATATTTCACACCCAGGCCTTATACGCTGCTTTCATCCGCAGCACGAAGACAAGAACCCTTCATGCAGCGTAAACGAGACACTTTTCCACTGTTATGTTTGCGGTGACAAATGCTCAGGCGACATATACGACGCAGTAGAAATTCTCACCGGCGAAAAAGACAAAGCCAAGCAGTTTGAAGAAATTGACCGCATCTTTGGCAATGGCGAAGCTTCAACTCTCAAGGCCATTGAAAAAGCTCCTGTTAAAGAAATCGAAAAAAAAGATTTTATTCCAAATCCAGAAGCTTTGCAGAAATTCACCGAATGGCTCAAAGCCTTCCCCCATTCCCAGGAATATGTTAAAAATTGGTTCGCAAAACGTGCCACAGTTTCCACAGGCGGAAAAATAAAACAATACCCGCCAGAAATCCTCGAAAAACTTGTAACATATTTTTTATGGTTTCCAGGAAAGAACGCCGCCCTCAACGCCCTCGGCTCACAGCTTTTGCTGGCGGCTGGAGTTGCCTATAAGAAAGAAAACGGCAAAGTTGAAGACTACCCTTCTATCAGTCAATTTCCGGCCATAGGCAAGGAAGGTCAGATCTATGTAGACCTCACTAGCGACCTTTGTTATTCCTGGAACGGCGGCAACTACGAACAATTTAAACAAGAACCTCGCAAACTTGCCTGGTGGTCAGATGGTGTTGTAACCTTAACCCCAAACGGTTATAAGCTCTTTTATTACGCTTATGATGAAGAGGCAAAAAAGGAAAAGAGCAACAAGTCAAATCCGCGCAGCGTCCCATTCCTTTTTGCAAACGAGCTGCCAAAATACGAAGGAAAGTCAATAATCCTGGTAGAGGGCGAAATGGACGCCCTAGTCTGCAGAGCTTGCGGAATCAACAATATTTTTTCCATCGGTGGCCTTAATAATTTCTCGAAGCCAAAAATCCGGAAACTCTTGATTCCGGCCAACGTTTCAGAAGTAATTTTTTTCGCAGACAAAGACCCGGCCGACCACAAGCCGCCTTTCCAGAGTCAAAAAATGTTCGGCCTTATCCAGCCGGATCCAAACGACGGCATCAAAGAAACGCTGCCGGAAAAACTCATTGCAGAAGGCTATGCAGGCAAAATCAAGACAACCGTCCTTCCCGACAATTTCAACTATAAAGACCCGGATGAAGCAATTCTCAATGGTCATCTTGATCTAGTCCTCGAAGCAATCAGGAACGCAAAAGAATACACACCGCGCGAAAAACCGCAGCCAGGAACAAAGCGCAAATCATCCACTACAAGCCAAGCACTCAAAAAAGACATCCTCTCCCCTGAATGGGAGCCCTTGCCTATTAAGTTTTTCCGTTCATTCCTTAAAAAGATTCCTTATGATGACCTTTCTGCAGAAGACCGTGACAGATTCATTGCAGCGGCTCTTTTATCCTGCAAAGACTCCACAGCACCGCAGGCCCTCGCAGAATGGACAAAGAACGAACTCACAGAAGAAGACATTCAGGACATCCGC
>CAMNIU010000012.1 GCA_946540605.1 uncultured Treponema sp. | reverse complement strand
AATTACTTCCCTGGAACATCTCAATTTCTGCCTTTCATGAAGAGGGTACCTGGAAAAATGACGCGTAGGAGGTTAAAAATTGACGCTTACCTAATCCTCAATATTTAATATAAGTAGACAGAATCTCTATTATAAGTAGTTAATAGTATAGTAATAGTTATTCTTTTGTTCATTTAGTATCCGAATTCGCCTGCTATAGATTCATCATTCTTAATCCAATCAGCTACATCGATAATTCTGTATTCTTCAGGTGTATCACGAACAATAACTGTTTTAATTCCGGCATTTATAACCAATCTTTTACACATAGAACAACAGATTGAATTTTTGATGATTTCATTTGTCTCAACTTCACGACCTGAAAGATATAGTGTTGAATCAACCATTTTAGCACGTTCTGCACTAATAATAGCATTTGCTTCTGCATGCACACTTCGGCATAATTCGTATCTTTCACCTCGGGGAATATTCAACTTCTGTCGTACACAATAACCGAGATCTGTACAGTTCTGCCGTCCACGAGGAGCTCCTACATAACCTGTAGAAATAATCTCATCATTTTTAACAATCACAGCGCCATATCGGCGACGTAAACATGTGCACTGATTCGAAACAACATCTGCAATATCAAGATAATAGTTGGTTTTGTCTTTTCGCATAATTTTCCTTATTAACTACTATAACTGAATGAGAGCTAAAATTTCCAGTGTATTTTTTACGGTAAAATCCTGGCCGAGTTCCTGAGCCGGACTATCCTTACGATTTATCAAAATTGATTGGCAGCCGATATTTTTTGCTGCATTTACGTCTCGGTGAGTATCACCAATCATTACCATATTGTCCGGCGCAATTCCAAGTTGTTCAGAAATGTCGCGCAAGCCCTTTGGATTAGGCTTTTTATATCCGCAGGAAAGAGACGAAACATATAAATCAAAATATGGCAGAAGCGGCGTTACGTAGTTTTTGTGCATGAGGTCCGGCATACCGGTAGCAACATCAGTCATAGCAGCAATCTTGAAGCCGGCTTTTTTTAGGGCTTCCAGAGTCGGAATTGAATCATCATAAATCACAGGTTCAAGCTTAAGAGACTCAAAGAAAACCTCAATGATTTTCGTAACAGGAATTGTAGTCCCCCACCCTCTTATGATATCACCAAAAATGATTTCTGGATCAATCTCCTTTTCGCGAGGATTTACCGCCGGGTTATAATCACAAAAAATCTGAATCGAATCTGCAATCTGCTGTTCAGAAAGTTCCAGTCCCAGCTTAGTGTTTACGTACTCAAAGGCACTCTTATAATATCCCGTCCAGCTCAGATGCATATCCTTATATTCCATAAGAGTCCCACCGAGGTCGAAAACAAACAGTTTTATATTATCTAATTTAGCCATTTTTGATTAATAAATTCCTCTGAAACAACTGATCCCTTGTTCCATAAATTGTAGCATAGTATCCTATTTTCTCAAAACCATATTTTTCGTAAAGGCCGACTTCGCCACTCATCACGTAGATTATTGAAAAGCCCTGATCTTTTGCTATGCCACAGGCAACATCAATCAGCTTGCCAGACAAGCGGTGGCCGCGATATTTTTCATCAACAAACATAAAACTGATGAAAGGCGTAAAATCATATTCCGGCGGAAGTTCATCTTTATTTGCGAAAGTACAAAAACCTGCGATGTCATCATTTTCTAAAGCAATAATCACGCGCTCGTTTTCCGCAAAATCATTTTCCCGCATTTTTCTTGCAAGTGCCGCCCCTGCCCTCCAGGAACACTTTTCTGCGAATGAGATTGTTTTATTCCACAGTGGATGGGTAGAGGTCATTATTTCAATCATGATTTCCATTATCGTTTCTTAGCCTTTTATTAATTTTCATTACTTTACAAAATCCATTTTCTTATCTGGCTGTGTTTCTGCTTCTACCCATAAAGGTCTAAAGCCACAGTCGATAGCAGTTTTCCAGGATGCAAGATTTGAAAGACTCGTTCCGTAATATGGGATTGCTCCGCGGCGGAAAGTCTCATTCCTCAAAAGAGTCACAAGAGTTTTTGCAACTCCCCTACCCCGATATTCAGGCAGTACATCAATTCCAATCTGCCATAATTCCGGAGTATCTGCAGAGCAGCCGGCCATGCCCATAATTTTGTCGCCATCCATGGCAACTACACAAAGCACATCAGGACGCTCCGGTTTAAACTTGTCGCAAATTGCGTTCGGGAAATTTTCATTTCCATAAAAATGAGCAATATCCTTCTGCTCAAGCCATTTGATATTAAGCTCAGTTTTGATTTCAATCAGCTCTGAGACCGGCATAAACATATGATGGGTTGTTGCCATTTTATAGCCGTGCTTTCTAAGTTCACATTCAAGCTCATAATAATTGTGCTGTTCAAAGAGCCAGATTCCCTGCTTGCCTTTTACCCAGTCATTAAGCCAGGGGTGAATTGATTCATCAGCAGAAATTACAGTGCTCTTTCCAAAGGTTGCCATCTGTAAAAAGAAAGGCTTATCAGAAAACTTTCTGCGCTTCTC
>CAMNIU010000011.1 GCA_946540605.1 uncultured Treponema sp. | reverse complement strand
CCAAGGAGGATTCGAACCCCCACAGTCAGAACCAGAATCTGAAGTGCTACCATTACACAATCGGGGAATAAATAAGTGAGTATTAATATAGTGATTAACACTCACTTTGTCAACAGGTCATAGACCTTTTTTTATATTTTTTTTATTTTTTTGCTGTAGATTTTTTTGCAGCTGGTTTCTTGTCAACAGACTTATTTACGGCCTTTGAGGTTGGCTTTTTAGAAACCTTTGGAGCTTTTGGAACTGTAGTATCTACAACAGAGTTATCATCACTTGCAAACTCTGAACGAATATACTTATCAGCTTTCCAATCGTTAATCCAGATATTTCCGTCAATGCAGTAGCGGAACTGATATTCTTTATTAGTTTCAAGCTGCTTTTTTACTGAGAAAGAACCTGCAGGATCCTTTTTCATAGGAATTGAGGTTGGGTCCCAACTGTTAAAATCTCCGGCAAGGAAGATTTTTGTTGCGCCAGCGGCAGCCTCAGGGTTAACTGTAAATACAACTGTACACTTTTTACCATCACTAGAAAAAGTTTTCTTTAATGACATATTTATCTCCTGTTTTTTGTACGTTATTAACTTTATATTAACCTTATAGCTTTTTTTAATCAAGTAAAATATTTTTTTACAAAGAAATCTGTCTCCTCTGTGAGTGACCAAAAATGGCACCCGGCCAACGGGGATGATGTTGTCCTGGTACCATTTTTGGCCACTCACAGAGGAGTAAGAATCGTGATGCAATATTTTACTTGATCTATTTTCCGAGGAGGAAGATGCGGGATAAAATATAATCTGCGGCGGTACAAAAAACTGAAGATTTTTTGAGGGAGCGGTCGGCTACGAGGGGGATTTCCTGCAGGAGGTAGTCATTTATTGAGATTTTTATTTTGCCATATGACTGGCCCTGCTCTACCTGTCCCCAGCAATAATCTGGAAGTTGCACTTCAATGCGGAGTGCATCGAAATTTTCGGCCATTGAGCTGCCGCTTACATAAGGCACGGTAATTGTAGAAGGAGTATAGGCTGGAATGAGACGAAGCATTTTTTGTGAAGCGTTGAAACTTCGCACAAGGTATGGATGAACTTTGAGTTCAAGAGAAGTGTCTGCAAAGTTTGCAAAGGCCCATTCCATAAGCTCTGTGCCGTCGTGAACACGGCCTGCCTGACCTTCGCGGGCATTGTTTCCGGGACCTCCCATTGTAACAGACAGAAAACGGGTTTCACCGCGTACTGCTGTGAGCGAAAGATTATAACCGCTTTCATCGATGTAACCGGTTTTGAGTCCGTCGCAGCCTTCGAGTTTTCCAAGCAGTGGATTAGTATTTTCCTGAGTGATAGGCATTGTAATTTTCGCGGGAAGTCCCTGAGAAAAGTCCTGGGCAGCAGGATAGTCGCCAGGAGCAAGATTTCTTGCTTTTGGATATGTAAAGCTGAGTACGCTGTGGAAACGCCGCAGGGAGTCAGGGTGGCGGCGCAGGTAGATTGTTGCGAACTTAGCCATTTCGCGGGCGGTTGTCTGATTCAGTTCGCTATAGCCTGAGCTTTCTACAAAGTGCGTGTTAGTTAAGCCTAAATCAGAAGCCACAAGATTCATGCGTTCTACAAAGGCTTCCATTGTTCCGCTTACAGTATAGGCAAGCGCATAAGCTGCATCGTTACCCGAACAGATTGAAAGTCCCAGCAAGAGTTCTTCCATTGTAACACGCTGGCCTTTTCCAAGGAACATCAGAGAGCTGTGAGGCGGCATATTGCAGGCCCAGCTTTCCGGTGGCAGAGGAATTTCCTGGTCATAAGAAAAACGCCCGCTGGCAATTTCTTCTTCTACGACATACATTGAAAAAAGCTTTGTCATGGAAGCTGGCGGAATTATTTCATCTGCATTTTTTTCATATATGACAGAACCGTTTGAAACATCTACAAGAATTGCGGCCCTGGCCCATACATCCAGAGCAGGCTGTGTAATATTATAAGGAAGTTTCTTTAAGGTCTGATATTCATCCGGATATTCTGCAAGTAAAAACTGAGTCAGTTCAAAAGATTCTTCTGCTGTAAGAGCCTCTGCATCCTGTATCTTCTTAAATGACAGGGCACGAATTCCTGTAAAAACAGCAAAAGAAAAAAAGAGAAGAGCTGTAACAGCAAGTGAGACATATAGTTTTTTTGATTTCATTTATCTAGCCTGCCTGTTTTCCAGAAGAAGGTCTGCAAGAACTAAGGCTGTCATTGCTTCTACAACAGGAACAATTCTTGGGCAAAGACAAACATCGTGTCTGCCTTTTATCTGAAGTTCTGTAGTCTCATACTGTACATTGCCATCATCATCAAAAGCAGAGGAACGTCTTACAGTCTGCTGAGGCTTAAAAATACTTGGTACAGGTTTTACGGCAACACGGAAGATAATCTGATTTCCGTTTGAAATTCCACCAAGTACTCCCCCACTATGATTTGAATCAAAAACAGGTTTACCATTTTCAGCATGCATTAAATCATTATTTGTACTGCCAACACTATCAGCTGCGGCAAATCCGTCCCCAATTTCAAAACCTTTTACAGCTCCAATACTCAGCATTGCCTGAGCGAGTTTTGCATCAAGTTTATCAAAAGCAGGCTCTCCAAGGCCTGCAGGACAGCCTTCTACAAGACATTCGATAATTCCCCCGGCAGAGTCTCCGGAAGCGCGAAGCTCTTCGATTCGAGCATTCATTAATGCTGCCGCTTCGTTGTCTGGAGCTCGCAAATTATTTTCTTCTATTTGAGAAAGGTCTCTTTTATTTACACTGATTCCTGCTGCTCGAACGGTATAAGCAGTAATCTTAATTCCTTCTTTGTTTAAAAGCTGCTGAGCAACGGCACCTGCTGCTACCCGAGAGAGAGTTTCACGACCACTTGAGCGGCCACCACCTCTGTAATCTCTGTTTCCGTTGTATTTAATGTCATAAGTAAAATCAGCATGACCCGGACGGAAAGTTAAATCCAGATTTCCATAATCAGCTGAATGCTGCGAAGTATTTCGAACTTCTAAGGCAATTGGAGTTCCGGTTGTGCGGCCTTCAAATACGCCTGAAAGAATTTCTACTTCGTCGGCTTCTTTTCTGGCAGTTACAGATGCATTGAAGTTTCCCGTAACAGAAGCTCCCGGACGGCGGCGATTAAGTGCAGCCTGAATCATCTCTTTTGTAAGCTCTAATCCTGCAGGACATCCGTCTACTATGCAGCCAAGTGCTGTGCCATGGCTTTCTCCAAAGGTTGTTACAGAAAAAACTTTTCCAAATGTATTGCCGTTACTACTCATAGAAAATCATTATAATAAAAAGTCTAGTTAAAATGAA
>CAMNIU010000010.1 GCA_946540605.1 uncultured Treponema sp. | reverse complement strand
TTTTCCTGCCCAGGTTTTATAGATAATGTCAGTAAGAGTTGCAAATTGAACGCCTTCTTTAAGCCCGTGTTTTTTCCACTCGTCGGTAAGATCTTTGCGAATTTCTATTGATTTAAGGCGCTGATTAATCCAGTTGTCAGAATATCCCAATGCCTTGTATTCTGCCAAAGCTCTGTGGATTCCCTGCTCAGGATCCTGCATTTCATCTAGCCGCTCTTTTGCAACTTGCGCCATCCACATTTTGAAGGGCTCTGCTTTTGGAGAAGGAATTGACTGAATCAGGCGGAAAATTCCTTCAGTATCAAGACAATCTGTTTTGTAGTTTTTTCCGTCAGAAGCCGGTAATTTCAGTTGGTTACAATTTGTAACCAACTGACTTCCTTCTTTTTTCAGGCGGTTTTTCAGAACCTTCCAGTAATTATTTGGATTTGCGCTATTTGTTAATACTGCGACAACATCCACCACCGAAAAATACCATTCTTCTTCTTCGGCATTCCATATTGTACGAACTTTCTGTTCTTCAAAAACTCTGATTTGCGTTTTTTCTTCTGACATTTTTCCCTCCAGAAAACCTATTTAATAGGCATTTTTGCAATATCTGTCGTTTAAACAACATTATACCATATCTTGCCCATAGATAATAGACATTTGTCGCTTATAATGCAGATGAGCGTTAGGGATTGTAGCACCGCCTAAGGCGTACCGCGCAAGCGGTATGGAGCGATAGCGGAAGTGCGGAAAGCCCGACGTCGCGAGTTTTCTTGTTTTTGCGAAGCAAAATGCGAACCCTTTGGTGAGCAAAAGAAAACTCGTGAAGTGAGCATGTTTGTTAACAAACTAAGCGAACGACGAACGCCCAAATTAATTTCTTCGGAGGACAAAATGGACTACACCCCAGGCTATGTTTATGAACTTATGGAAAAAGGCGGACCGACAGATGTTCGCGAGCCATATTTTAAGGAGGCCGTGGACGAGATGATGAGAGCGCGAAAACTCTGCGCAAAAGCAAACGCAAAAATGCCCGATGACGAAAGTTATGTTTCTGACCTGGAAGAACTTTTTGGCCGCAGGCTGGATGATGTTCGCATTCTCACTCCTTTTATCTGCGATTTTGGAAACCGCGTAAAGTTCGGGAAAAACGTCTTCATCAATCATTCAGCGATTTTATCGGCATCCGGCGGAATCGAGTTTGAAGACGGTGTAAGTATTGCTCCAGGCGTGCGCATTGCCACAATCAATCACGACTTTAATGAGCGTCACACAAAATACACCTACGGCAAAGTCACAATCAAAAAGAATGCCTGGCTTGGAATGAACGTTACGGTTTGTCCCGGCGTTACAATCGGTGAATATGCAGTGGTTGCGGCAGGTGCTGTAGTCACAAAAGACGTCCCGGATTTTGCGGTAGTCGGTGGGGTGCCTGCAAAAGTTATTAAAATGCTCGACCCTTCAGAACAGAAGAAATAGGGGGATTAACAGGGCGTTCCCGCCACAAGTGGCGGTCGGCTGTTCCGCGGCTTGCCTACGGCCGGTCTGCTGACGCAGACTGCTTCGCACCGCTCCATAGCCTAACGTATTTTACTGGAGATTCAGATGAAACAAAAATCATTTTTTACACTCGTAATGGCAGCGGCTTTACTCACAGGTTCGCTATTCGCACAAAACAAAACTTCAAACTCAAAGGAGGCTAAAATGGGAAAATCACTGGTAGTTTATTTTTCGCTCGCAGGCGAACAATATAACGTTGGAAACATAAAAGAAGGAAACACTTCAATCATCGCAAAGTTCATTGCAGAAGAAACAGGCTCAGAGCTTTTTGAACTTGAAACTCAAAAGCCTTATCCAACCGACAGCTACAGCCGCCTGACTCAGATTGCAAAAGACGAGCAGAACAAAAAAGCCCGCCCTGCCCTCAAAGCTGATATCGACATCACCGCATACGACACAATCTATATCGGATACCCGAACTGGTGGGGAGACATGCCAATGCCGGTTTACACATTCTTAGAAGCCCACGACTGGAAGGGAAAAACAATCATCCCGTTCTGCACCCACGAAGGAAGCGGACTGGCCGGAACAGAAAGCCGCATCCGTTCAACCTGCAAAGGAGCTACAGTAGAAAAGGGCCTCGCCGTTCAAGGAAAGGTAGCACAGACAAACAGAAGCGCTGCTAAAAAAGCAGTTCAAGATTGGCTTGCCGAATTGGGTTAGTTATAATTATATTTAAATAAAAGAGTTTATATGACAGTCAGAAAATACGAAGAAAAAGATCTTACAGCAATGATTCAAATCTGGAACGAAGTTGTAGAAGATGGAATTGCGTTTCCGCAGGAAGAGCTGCTGACTCCAGAAAGCGGCAAGGCNTTTTTTTGCAGGACAAACCTTATCTTGTGTTGCAGAAGAAGATGGCAAAATTTATGGACTTTACATCCTTCATCCAAACAATGTTGGACGCTGCGGTCACATCTGTAATGCAAGCTATGCCGTCGCTTCCTATGCCCGCGGAAAACATATTGGTGAACAGCTTGTAAAAGACTGCCTTATCCAGGCAAAAAAATGTGGCTATGGAGTTCTTCAGTTCAATGCTGTTGTAGAAAGCAATATTCACGCCCGCCATTTGTATGAGCGACTGGGCTTTGTACAGCTGGGCACAATTCCAAAGGGATTTAGAATGAAGGACGGACATTTTGAAAACATCTGTCCTTATTATCATGAATTGTAATCGACGTCCCGCCCTAAAGTAAAAGCCCCTGATAAATCTCCAGATCCTTATTTCCAAAGACATTGAAGACAACCTTCTTCACGCTGGAATCTGGATTTTCTGTCAGCCACATTTCAACCGTCTCAACTGCAATCTGAGCGGCAAGGTCCTGAGGGAATCTGAAGACTCCGGTAGAAATGCAGCAGAAAGCAACCGATTCAAGCTGATTTTGAGACGCAGTTTCAAGGCAGTTTTTATAGCAGTTTGCAAGAAGAAGCTTTTCGCGCTTTCCCACGCTTGTGTAAATAATGGGGCCAACAGTATGAAGCACATAACGACTTGGAAGATTAAAGGCCGGGGTGATTTTGCAAAGTCCGGTTCCTTCTTCGTGCCCCTGCTTCTGCATCAGCTCGTTACAAGCAAGCCGTAGCTGAATACCTGCATAGGTGTGGATACAGTTGTCGATGCAGATGTGAAGGGGCGCAAAGCAGCCAAGCAGGGCAGAGTTTGCAGCATTAACAATTGCATCAACTTTTAGCGTAGTAATGTCGCCCTGCCAGAGGTATAGCTGCCCGCGGTGGTTGAGCCTGTCGAAACCTCCTGCTTCACGTACCGGGCTTAAGTCTGCAATATCCGTAATCCCCCGCTCTTTATTAACCTGCTGCAGGTACTCATCCTGTATTCTCAAAAAGTCTTCGCTAATGGAATATGGACCACGAATATTCATCAAAGCCCGGAGTATATCGCGCTGACTTTTTTCATCATCAGGAATCACAAAGCCGCCTTCATTTCCGGGCACAAGACCCAGCTTAAAGCCTGCACTACCCTTATCTTCTTTGAGGAGCTCACTTATCAAATATAATCTGCGTTCTTTTTGTGTCATTTTTTCCTCTCTTTTATTTGGGCGTTGCGTCAGCTTCGCTGCCGCCGGGCTTTGCGGGGTTCCGCCTTTCGGCTCCATTGCTCCACTACGTTCCGCAACAGCCCTATCGGGCTGCCCCTACAATCCCTAACGCGGAATTTCTTTATAATCAGCAGACTCTGCAACCGACAGAAATGATTTATCCTCATTCGTTTTATATTCATCCTTGTTTTTCATGACTTTCTTTGTTGCATTTATTTTGTCTTCTGCATATTTTACCACATCCTTTATGACCAGCTTCTGCACCGCACTGATAAAATCCTGCATTGCCGCATAGTCGGGCGCACCGTCACGGACGGGAAGCATAACTTTGTCTCCCTTGATTTTTGCGTTGCTGATGCTGTTTCCCCAGCTGTATTTGTGGGCAAGACTTTTTCTTATGCAAGTCGCAAGATAAAGCTGATTAGATTTTTCCGCTTCACAATCTTTAAGATACAAAGCTAAATTATGGCTGTCATTAGAGAAAAAATCATATTTTTGATAGCTGACCACAAAAGTTTTTCCGCCAATGAAAATACAATTTCCATCTTCCAAGAAATCCGCATTATACGAAATATAAGAGCTTACGCCGTTGTTTTCCGCACTAGCGCAAAGATACGGAACACCTCCAGAATTTTCTGCTATTTCCGAAGAAAGAATATTGTGCGTGTTTTTGACATTGAACACATCTGTAACATTAAATTCCCGCCACTCAAGCGTCTCAAAGCCTTTCAGTGCGTCTTGCTCCGAAAGCGTCAATGTATAGTCTGACAGTCCAGTAACGGCGAGGTAGGACTGAAGTTCGCGTATACGCTCCTCTTCGAGTTCGCGTATAAAGCTCTCCATAAAATCAAAGTCGATTTCGTTGTTTGAGGTTGTGGGAAGAGTAATATTTTGATTTTCTATAACCTCAATACTGAAACTTGATGTTCCCCAGCCAAAGTTACTGAATGAACGACGCATTGTTGCTAAAAAGAATTGAGCATTATCTTTACCAAATCTCTCCATTTTTGGCTTCAAGATTTTGATTTTATCACCAGTGAAATACGGCTTCTCTTGATAGAACATTGTTGCAGTATCTTGTCCAAAAGAGATTGTGTTTCCGTCATTCAGATAAATTTCGTCTTCATCAATAAATCCTTTTTGTCCATTATCAGAACCTTGTCGCACAATATAAGGATGTCCGTCATTTTCAACGAGAGTAACTTTGTTTGCGTCAAATCTCTGTTTATACGAAAGAACATCAAACAAATCCCCAAGCCTGTATTCGCCCCACTTGACCGCCTGCAACTTTTCGCCAAGTGGGGCATCTATTTTCCCAAGCCGCTTTCTCCGTCTGTTCCGTTTGCTTGATTTTTCAAAAGGTTACTAACTTCCCATGCAAGATAATCGGCAACAGTTTTCTTGAAGTCCTGCAAAGTCGGCTTTGTGTCTACTGGCGCGCTCTGGTTCCAGTCTGCTCCATTTTCAGGATCAATCGTACTTTCGTAATACTCTTTTTCTGTAAAAATCTTCAACTTGCTCTTTCCAAATCGAACAAGGCTTACAACTTCATCGTATCGTTCCTTTGCGTTGTCTGTATCACGAAGATTAATGCTTGCTTTTTTGCGGTTTGTTCTTGTGTAACCGTCATTTGAAAAGTCAATGAACTTTACTATTTCGTCTTTCTGGTGTGCTTCCCCAACTCGGAATACATAAACATTTGTCTGAACACTCGATTTTCCAACAAAAAGGTCAATCGGCATTTTTATACTTGCCAAAAGCGTAGAGTGTTTCAGAATCTTTTTATTGTATTCAACTGCCTTTCCACTTCCTGCACTGTTCTGAATAATGATTGCGGCATATCCTTTTTCCATCATGGAAAGGGCTTTTTCAACAAAAATCATACCGTTTCCGCTTGCAGAATACGGCGGATTCAAAACAAATGCAGTTGCAGGGAATTTTTCACTCGTCCGTACAAAACCATAGTTTCCGTTGAAGTCGGTGAGTGAATTTTTATTTAAGATGTTGCTGCTTCCGTCTCCCATCAGAATCATATTGAGGATTGCAAGCATATAAATTGACGGTAAGATTTCCAATCCTAATAGTTGATTTGCCTTTATGAACGCTTCTTTTTTCTTGAATTCGTCCGGACTTTTGAGGCTAGATTTTGCATCATCAATCATAATGTTCATAGCTGCAACTAGAAGACCAGCTGAACCAGTTGCAAAATCCCAGACATAACTGTCTTTGTTCACTCTTGCAAGACGAGCCAAAAAAGAAGCTACATAAGATGGCGTTAAAACTACATCGTTTAGTTTGTCCTGTGTAAAACCGAGCCAGTTGTACATTTCATTAAAAAGTCTTCCTGTAAAATCAGTGGTTAAACCTATTTTATAATACAATCCTAAATCATCAATTACTTTTGAGAAAACTCTTTTTAGCTGACTTTCACCGTTTATTGGCCTGTTGATGTTTTCGTTTGTCAAAAGCCCTTCTGAGAAAGTCTGAATGATGAGGTTCTTCTTATCTTCAGGCACATTTTTAGCAGTCAAAAAAGTATTGATTTTTCGTAGCATTATATCACCGTCGCGCTCGCCTTTTTCCGCAGAGCTTTTTAAGTCTGATTTTTCGAGAGGCCTTACTGGGTTTTCACCTTTTATACCAAGGTTTGCGATGATAGATGCTGCAACTAGATAAATGCGTGCAGACTCTCCAAGTCCGCTTTCATTTTTGTAAATGTCGTTGTTGAGTTTTACAAGGCTTGAAGAAATTTCTTGTTCACGCTTTTCAATGCTCTTATTTTTCTCTTCTTCGGTAAGGTTCAAAGATTTTACTTTTTCAATAAACGAATCGAAGTTCGTTTCTTCCAAGAAAGATAAATCCGTGTATTTTGCGACTTCTTGTCCGTAACCATAGTTCTTGCCTGAAACATAATAAACACCGATTTCATGCTGCAAATTTCCGCTTTCGTCTTTATAGCCTGTAACACCAATTGAAATGATATCTTCATAATCTGTGTAATGCAAAAGAGCGTTTGCATAGTGAACAGCACCATTGACTGCGTAAGAGTTTATGTTTTTGTAGTCATTTTTGTTATCACTTGTTTTGATTGCAACATTTCCATTTTCATCAAACTTTACAAGGCGATCTTTATAACCTTTATATTCAATGAGAACTGGATATGCCGTACCGTAAGAGTCGTAAGCAAGCAATTTACAGTCAGGTCGGTTTCCACCTGTTCCGCCCTGTTTTGATTTGTATTCGTCCAGAGCTTTGTCGATTGAATCGTTAAGGCTTTCCTGTTCAAGTTTGTAGTCAAGTTTGTATGATTTAAGCCAACCATTCACAAGGTCAGCGATATTTGGTTCTACGGATCTTTTTTCTTTAGACATCATTTTCTCCATATTATTTTTACGACTTCTATTTTTATTATCGGTTCATCAACCATTCCGCAGTATCCCACACCGCAATTCCTTCATATTGATAGGCCGGATGTTTTGTCCGTGCGATAATCATTTTTGGATAAGCATCTTTTATGCTCAAAAGCGGTGAACTTTCCCTTTCCATTGTTTCAGGACGGGAAATGTCATCGCTCACCTGAATGTAGATTTTTTCATTGCGTTTTACGGCCACAAAATCAATTTCTTTTTGGTAAAGAACTCCCGTGTAAACTTCATAGCCTCGGCGCAAAAGCTCTATGCAGACTATGTTCTCATAAATCCGCCCATAGTCCAGATTTTTAGTTCCAAGTTTTGCGTATTTAAAAGAATGGTCTGCAAGATAATATTTGTCCTGACTTGCAAGATATTTTTTTCCTTTTATATCGTAGCGTCGGATTTTGTAAAAGGCGTAAGAGGCGCAAAGATATTTTATATAGGAAGAAACCGTTTTATCATCAACTTTGCTGCCTTTTGAAGTCAGAGTATTTGCAAGGCTTCTTGCAGAAATTTCAGAGGAAATGTTATCAACAAGAAAATCATTCAGCATATCCAAAAGCGGAAGATTTTTGATTTTGTATTTTTGCTGAATATCGCGGACAATCAAAGTTTCAAAAACTTCATTCAAATAATTATATTTATCATCAAGAGAATCATACAGATAAGAACCCGACATTCCGCCTTCCATTACAAAACGGTCAAAGGCCTGCTGTAAATCCTTGCAGTCAAAATAGGCAACAAACTCCTTAAAGCTGAAAGGAAAAACCTCTATGGAAAAAGTTCTGCCGGTGAACAGTGTGGCCAAATCATTTGAAAGCAAAAATGCGTTGGAACCTGTCAGATAGATGTGATATTTTTCTGAGGCATGAAAAGAATTTATTGCATGCTCAAAATCTACACAAAGCTGAACTTCATCGATTAAAAGAAAATTTTCTTTTTCCGGAACATAAAGATTTTCCACATACTCATTCAAAGCTGTTGCATTTTTGATAGTAGAAAATTGAAAAAGATTGTAATTGATATGAATGATATTTGCTTCTGGAAAGTGATTTTTCAGATATGCGATAAAGATTTCCAGAAGCTTCGATTTTCCGCTTCGGCGAATTCCTGTTATGACTTTTATGTCGGGAGTGTAAATTGTATTAATAAGTTTTTGCAGAAAATCCTGTCTTTCCAATACTTTCATAGGAGCATTATACACTTTCCATTCCGCATTTTCAAGAATTTTTTGATTTTGCGGAATGAAAATTAAATTCTATTCCGCAATTTTAAAAATTTTTCAATTTTGCGGAATAAGACTTTGCAAAAATTCCCAAATATCACTGTTCACGCAAATGCTCTGCCTCTCAATTTCTTCTGGAACTGCTGCCTCACCCTTGTTTATGCAGATATAAGCAGCTTTCGGATTTGCATAAGTCATCTTCCAGAAAGGATATTTGATAATGCCCGGAGTATTACCGCCAACACCAAGCTCCAGATAAACAATACGGCCGTCTTTGTTTTTATTCAGAAAATTTTCATAACGGCTAGCCGCCTTATGCCATCCTTCATCTTCAACAAAAGTATCGTCACAGCGCAGGTTCATTGTCATGGGCTTTCCGCAGACGGGACAGTGAGGAACGAGCTCAGACGGAACTGTCATTTTAATTCCTTCAAAACCATTTTTCGGGAGTTCAAGGCCGCCATCACTCTGAATTACAAAGCCCTGTTCCCTGAGCATCTTTTCAACAAAAAGCTGATTGTCGTAAGTTTTCTTATGACATGGCTCTGAACACTGCCAGAGTCCGTAATCACCCTGAGTGTAGAAAAGTCTTGATTTATCAAAGCCCGCCTTTTGAAAGCAGTGGTCAACATTAGTCGTAAGGACAAAATAGTTTTTATCCTTAACAAGTTCCAGGAGTTTTTCATAGACAGGCAAAGGAGCTTTTACAAAACGATTCAAATAAATCTGCCGGCTCCAGTAGGCCCAGTTTTCTTCCAGACTTTCAAAAGCCGTAAAGCCGCC
>CAMNIU010000009.1 GCA_946540605.1 uncultured Treponema sp. | reverse complement strand
TTCCAGAGCATCATAAGTGTATTTTTTTCCGATAGCATCAAAAAACAGTTTTTCGTTACATTCGATTTTAGGCATTTTTTTCCTCTGATTTTTCCGTTTCGGGCATAGTTAGCCCACAATTTTAATGCTCTATTATAGAAAATTTCAGCGATATGTTCAATTAAGGGGCTTCTGCAACACTCACAGAGGCACAAATGCCCTTAAGTCACAAAATGTGCCATACCGTTATGAGTTTCCGCTAGTCATTGAAACAGCTTATGCTGAACGCGCAGAAATCAATAGAATAATAAATGAGTATCTGAAATAAAAAATACTTTTCCAACTTTTTGCATATTGCTATAATCTCGCTCAGAAGCAATCATGAAAAAAAGTAACATTATAGAAAAGTATCTTTCAAATCATTTTGATAATTTGACCGGGCTCTATAGCAGAGAGTATTTTTATTTAATTGTGAAAAAAACAATTTCAGAAGATACCAAAAACAATTGGTATATAATCTGTTCGAATATCGATGAGTTCAAACTGATTAATGATTTATACGGCCGCAAAAAAGGTGATGAAATCTTAAAGCAGATGGCAAGCTGCATAAGTGAGCTTGGTAATGGTAAAAATATTTGTGCGAGAATAAGTGGTGACCGCTTTGCTGTCTGCTTGCCGGAAAATAAATATTCTGAAAAGGATTTAATAAAAATCTCTGAATTGTTAAACCAAAAATTCCGCCAGAACACAATGCCAATAAATATTCATTTTGGCGTTTATAAAATCAAAGATTGCGATAGTGATATTTCTATTGCTGCCGGAAGGGCAAAGCGTGCCTTAAAAACAATAAAGCGCAATGTAGTTAAAAAGATTGCCTATTTTGATGATGATTTTATGCTTCGTGAAGAAAATGAGCGTAACATTATTGCAAGCTTTGATTCAGCCATCAAAAATGGTGAGTATGTAATTTATCTTCAGCCGCAGTTTTCATCAATGGATGGATTGCTTGGAGCAGAAGTTTTAGTACGCTGGCTAAATCCGAAAAAAGGAATTGTTGGTCCAAACCACTTTATTGGAATTCTTGAAAAGACAGGCCTTATTTCAAAGCTCGATAATTGCGTTTGGGAACAGGCTGCAAAACTTTTGAGTGATTGGAAGGGAACGGATAAAGAGAAGCTTCAGCTTTCCATCAATCTCTCTGTCAAAGATTTTAATAATATTGATATTTATAAAACGATGACTGAGCTTGTAAAACGCTATGACATTCCACCGCAGAAATTGCATCTGGAAATAACTGAGTCTGTTCTGATGAACAATGTTGAAAAAGTTCTTGAAACAATTCAAAAGCTTCGAAACGAAGGCTTCTTTATTGAAATTGATGATTTTGGCAAAGGCTATTCTTCTTTGAGTATGTTAAAAGATATTGATGTAGACATGATTAAAATTGATATGGATTTTTTGCGTAAAACAGAAAATACCGACAAGAGTCTCGTGATTCTGGAATCCATAATTACAATGAGCAAAAAACTTGGTCTACAAGTTCTTACAGAAGGTGTTGAGACAAAGGCTCAGATTGAATCCCTGGAAGAACTTGGCTGCTATCAATTCCAGGGCTATTATTTTGATAAGCCTATTTCAGTTGAAGATTTTTGCAGAAAATATAAGTCGGCTATTCTTCCTGAACTGTGCGAAGCTTAAAGTATTCTCCACCCTTTGCCATAAGCTCTTCATGAGTTCCCTGCTCGGCAATGCCGTGGTCGGTAACAACCGCAATCTTGTCGGCATTTTTGATTGTAGAAAGACGGTGAGCAATTACAAGAGTTGTACGGCCTTTTGCAAGTTCATCAAAGGAATGCTGAATCTTGATTTCGGTTGCAGTGTCGAGGGCAGAGGTTGCTTCATCTAGAATGAGAATCGGCGGATTTTTGAGGAAGCAGCGGGCAATGGAAACTCTCTGTTTCTGACCACCACTGAGTTTGATTCCTCGTTCACCGACCACGCTGTTATAGCCGTTTGGCATTTTAATAATGTCTTCGTGGATTTCTGCACGGCGGGCTGCGGCTTCAATTTCTGCATCAGTGGCATTAGGTTTTCCGTAAGCAATATTTTCTCGGATGGTTCCCGCAAATAAAAATACATCCTGCTGAACAATTCCTATCTGGGCTCGAAGCGAAGACTTTTTAATATGACGGATATCAATTCCATCAAGCAGAATCTGACCGCCAGTGATTTCATAAAAACGTGGAATCAAATTACAGATTGTAGATTTACCACCGCCGCTGGCTCCAACAAGAGCAAATTTTTCTCCGGCGTGGATATCAAGATTTACGCCAGATAAAACCGGGTAATCCTTAGTGTAGGAGAAACTAACATCCTTAAAACTGATGTTGCCGCGGGCAGAAAGGATTTCAACAGCATCAGGGGCATCAGCTGGTTCGGGCTGGGTTTGCATAATTTCCAGAAAGCGATTGAAGCCGGCCATTCCGGTTATGAACTGCTCTACAAAGTTTGTGAGTTTTCGGATTGGGGCAGTAAAGCTTGCAATAAATAGATTAGCCGCAATCAAATCAGGTAAAGACATCTTTCCTTTCATAATAAAATATCCGCCCACTGCAAGTACGAGCAGTGAAAGCATATTATTACAAAGATCAATATTAGAATGAAAAAGTGCCATATATCGAAAACGATTCTGTTTAGCTTTGCTGTATTCTAAATTGTGACTGAAAAATCTTTCCCTTTCAAAATCCTCATTCACAAACCCCTTCGTAACCCTAATGCCGGAAATACTTGATTCAAGACTGGCATTTATTTCTGCAGTAGTTTCTTTAACCTTTACCGAAGTTTTTGAAAAACCGCGGCGGGAAGTAATTACAATAAAAACCATGATTGGGAGCGACACAATAACAATCAAAGCAAGCTCCCAGCGGATTTTCAGTAGCAAAAAAAAGGAACCCAAAATGGTAAGGACAGCAATGGAAAAATCTTCAGGGCCATGGTGGGCAAGCTCAGTAATTTCAAAAAGGTCTGTTGTTGCACGTGACATAATTTTTCCGGTGCGGTTTATATCATAAAAGCTGAAGGGCAGTTTTTCCAGCTGATCAAAAACATCTCGCCTCATATCCTGTTCAACACGGTTTCCAAAAATATGGCCCCAGTAATTTACAAACCAGTTACAAATCCAGCGGAGTCCAAATCCCGCAAGCAGAATAGCTACAAGAATTAAAAAAGTTCGCAGCTGATGATTTGGAATCAGCGTATTAAGGGCATAGCGGGAAAACATAGGAAAAGCAACATCAATGGCAGCAATGAAAACAGCACAAATCATATCAGCCGCAAAAAGATGCCAGTGAGGTTTATAATAGGAGAAGAAAATCTTAAGCGGTCGTTCAGAAAAGTCCATAGTAAAAATGTATCAAAAATACATTAAACTTGGAAGGAGGGGAGGAGGGCCCTTAAGCCCCCTTCATCATTTTCTCAGATATTCGATTGTAAGACATGCGGCGGCTCGAGACAAGGCTTGCTGTTCCTTTTCTATCTGAGCATTACAGCGTTCAATTTTTGCTGAAAGGACATCAGTTTCTGAACCGTAACCTGATTCATACATCTGCTGCTTCTGCTCAATTTTTGAAGTTGCAGATTCAATTTTCAAATCCTGATATTCGATTTTCATTGTGCAGACTTGTGCAGCGTTCCACTGAGAATTAAAAGTTTTGCTGAGTTCTGAGCGGGCGTCGAGTTTGTTGAGTTCTGCGGTTTCTACTTCGCTGACTTTTCTGGAAACGTCACGGACTTTTTTTCCGCCATCCCAGATTGTCGTTTTTAAGCCGACAGAGATGTTTACTGAGTAGTCATCTTTGCGTAACCAGTTAGGTTCTACTAACGGAAAGCGTGAGCCTGAATAAGAGCTGCTCATCTGGAGTGCTAAATCCGGCTTCCAGTTTTCAGAAGCGCGTGAAATCTTTTCTGCGGTCTTGCTCACATTTTCAAGCTGAGTCAGCATTTTTATAGAAGATTGATTACCGGAAAGAACCTGAGCTTCAACTTCAGCTTGATTTGTCTGCAAGAGGCTGTCGAAGCTATCAACAACTAGAGGCACAAAGTCATAATCAATTTTATCTAAAGTAAGCGAATCAATTCCCGTGATGCGTCCAAGTTCCAGCAGCTGGTCGTTAATTTGTTCAATCAAATCCTGCTTTGCAATTTCAAGTTCCTTAGCCTGAATCTTTGCATCAACAACATCCTGATGTAAAAGCATACCTGTTTGTTCGGCACTCTCACTTACTTCAACCATACGGTCTGTGTAGGTCTGTTCTTCGTCAAGGATTTGTAAAATTCTATTCATATAATAAAGACTGAGCAGGCGGGTCTTGAGTTCTGTTTCAAGCTGTTCTGTTTGTTGAGTAATCTGAGTTTGCTTGATTTGTGAAATCTGCCTGTATAGCTTAATTGCGTTTGTGATTTTTCCCCACGTAAAAACTGGCTGAGTTACATCTACCTGAAAATTGTAAAGTGTGTTTTCCATTCCATTGAAAACTTTTATACGCTGACCTCTGGTTTGCGGTTTTATTCCATTCCAGGAAATTGAATTTACAATATCGTCAACGTTAACATAGATTGCATCAACGGGAGGATTCACCATATAAGTTCCGCTCGCCTGAAAATCAACAGTAGGGCCTAGATTCCACCAGGCGTCTTTTACATCAAGCAGACTGCGACGATATTCTTCCTGAAGTTTTAGAAGCTCAGGGTGATTTTGTTTAGTTGCGGCTAACAAGGTGTCGAGGGTGTAGAGACTTTGCGATTCTTGAGCGGTAATTTCGACAGGCTCAATCACCGCAAAGAATGAGAGGAATATTAATGTAAAAAATAATTTTCTATTCATTGGCTAGCCTGTGTTAGTTTAATTTAACAGTATATGGGCTTGTATCACTTCGGAATGAATTAATACTTGTATTTAGTTCTACTTCTGAATCGTTTTCTATTTTATAGAACTTTACCTCGATAGATTTATTTTTCTCTGTGTATATATCATCAGTAAAGAAAAATCCATTTCCAAGTCCGCTGAAATATCCATGACTTTGATTTCCATCTCCAAGGTCTCTTGAGTTAGTTGTAGCTTCACCACAGTCTATTGTGTAATTTCCATCTGAATCTTTAGCTCTCATAATGATTTTTATTCCATCATTTGCTGAATCAGAAGAGTTGCCATAAGTTCCGTTAACAGTTGGTATGTAAATGCGTGTGGCTTTGCCATAAAGAGAAATACTATAATTTGTGTTTTGTACTTTTTTTGTTATGCTGAAATCATCTTCGTAAAAAGCGTAATCGTTGTTAGTGTTTTTACAAGCCTTCCATGTAATCGTATCTGCGCTCTGTGCATAGGTAATGCTTACTTCTGGTTCATTTTCAATTCCTTCTGCTTTATCTTCTGCATTTTTCCAGCGAGGATAACTGATGTTGATTATACCGTTGCCTGCGATAATCTGTTCATAAACTTTTGGTTTTGCTGAAAGGGTTTCTGTACTCTGAGGAACAGAAACTTTTACGAGTACATTGTTTGGTGTTGCGTTAGAGTTTGCAACATCATTAATGCTTATATTCAAGGCAGTTGTTTTTCTGATAGCTTTGAGTTCTGCATAAACCGTATCACTTGTGCTGTCAGAAGTGATGACAGTCTGATCTTTTGTGAGACCATAGTTTTCGTGATAATACAAAAGATAAATAGTGGTGTAATCAGCATCTTTACCGAAATCTGGCTTAGTTTCTTTCCATACAATATTTGAAATTACAAAGCTTCCATCGGCATCTGTAGTTGTGTGGCCGTAATACGAATTTGATGGAGCAAAAACAGTGCCTTCCTTCCAGCGGTTATAATCTGAATCACGAACGCTGCTTTCTGTGTAAGCATAAATATCAACATTGGCAATTCCCTGTTTTGGAATTGAAGTGCTTTCTGCATCGACAATTTGTCCGCCGGTGCCTCCATTGAAAACAGAGTAACAGCCAGAGAATAAAAGTGTAGCAGCAAGAAGTGCTGATCCGAGTAATGTTTTATTGAACTGTTTTTTCATGTTTACCTCTTATATGTTTGTTAGATTTTTTTTCACTTAAATAATAAATTACTGGAATTAAAATTAATGTAATAAGGGTGGAAGTCAAAAGTCCGCCCGCAATTGCCTGACCCATAGAAGCGTACAACTCCGAGCCTTCACCCTTTGCTACGGCCATCGGAATATCACCGAGAAGGGTAGTAAGAGTTGTAATAAGAATTGGTCTTATTCGACTGGCTGCTCCATCAAGAACAGAAGTTCGTAAAAGCTCTTCTTCCTGTTCTGGAGTCAAGTCAACGTGCCATTCACCATCTCTATCTTGAGTACCCTTGCTGCGTGCAATTACCTGACGACGCTGAACTCTCAGCTGATTAATATAATCAACAAGAATGATTCCGTTATTAACAACTACACCCGCGAGAGAAATCAAACCGAGCAAAGACAAAAGATTAAGAGTTGAACCAAACATCAAAAGTCCTGCGACAACTCCAATGAAACAGAATGGAATGGTTACCATAATCAGAAGCGGCTGTTTGAATTTTTCAAACTGAATTACCATTACTGTATAAACTAGGAAGACTGCAATCAGAAGTGCAGAAATCATTGGAGTAATCATGTCGCCGATAAGTGCCATAATTCCGCCGGCTTTTGAGTGTACACCATTTGGAAGCGGATTATTTGCAATGAACTGATTTACGCGCTGTGAAACACCACTTGTATCTTCGCCAACCAGAGAGGCTGTAACCGTAATCTTCTTTGCGCGGTTCGAGTGGTTAATCTGTGAAATAGATTTTTCAACCCGGATATCAGAAAGGTTTGCAAAAGAAACGTCCTGTCCGTTTTGGGTAACAATGTGAAGATTCGAAATATCATCTGCGGTAATATTTTTATCTGTGATATTTGATGTGATTCTGAGGTCATAACGTCTGCCGCTTTCCAGATCTTTGTAGCGTCCGCAGTCCATGCCCTGGAACAAAATAGCCGAGGTGATTCCGGCTTCGTAACTTGTGATGCCGAGCGAACTCAGATATTCCTGACTCATATCAATAATCATTGTACTTGTGTCAAAATCTGTATCGAGCTTTGCAGTAACAACTTCGGGATCAGCTTCCAGATGATTTTTGATTTTCATTGCAGTTTCATAAAGTACGTTAAGGTCTTCGGAAATCAAAGTAATACCATAACCACCGCCATCAGAAACGTAACCAACGAGTTTATCAAAACCTCCATTCTGAACAGAAACTTTTGAGTCCGGTAAAACTGCAGCCCAGATTTCCTGAATCTGAAGCATAATGTCGTGGACATCTCGTTTTCGTTCAGAAACAGGAACTAGTACAACGTGAGTATAAGCATAGTGAGGTGTAGAAACGGATGAAAAGTTTGAAGAGTCACCCTGACCTTCGTACATAACAACGTTATCAATTTCCGGAACATACTGATAAAGCAGTTCCTGAGCAACAAGCATTTTTTCGTGGGTCTGTTCCTTTTCAGTTCCCATCGGGAATTCTGTTGAAATATAAAAATCTCCGGAGTCTGTCGAAGGAATAAAACTGATTCCAAGTCGGAGAGCAATAAAACCAGAGAACACTAAAAGGAAAACTGCAACTAACAAAACAAAACCACGGTTATTTAAAGCTAACGCCAGCAGCTTACGATAACCGCGTTCAACCTTATCCATGGCACGGTCAAACTTGCGGGGCTTTCCGCGAACCTTTGGGCCTTTTTCAGAAAGGAAGAGCTTCAAAAGGTATGGAACAATTACAACTGCAACTAAGAAAGAAGAGAAAATTGCAAGAATAATTGTTACAGAAACAGCGTGAAGAACACTTCCTATAAGACCACCAAGCATTGCGATAGGAATGAATACGACAATTGTTGTTGCAGCACTCGCGAGGATAGATGCAGAAACTTCGTCCCAGCCTTTGTAAATACTTTGTGTAACGGTATATTCCATTTCACCAGTTTCCTGGTCTCGTCGCTTGTAGTAACGGTAAATCTGATCGAGCATAACCGTTGAACCATCGACAACCATACCAAGAGAAATTACAAGACCTGAAAGAGTCATAAGGTTCAGGGAAATATCAAGAATGCGAAGACCAATCAAACTGAACAAAATACAAAGAGGAATAGAAAGGCTGATTGTTAGAGTTGCGCGCCAGTCTGCCATAAAAAGCAGAATTACAAGAACCGCAAAAACAACACCAAGAATACCACTCTGGATAACTGCTTTGAGTGAAGCATAAACCTGGCGGCTGTCATCACTTACAATGTGGAACTGAACTGCCCCGTTTGTATTTTTTTCACATTCAGCGATTGCCTTTTTTACTTTCTTTACAATTTTAACAGTGTCGCCATCAAGTCGTTTGGTTACACTAACAATAGTAAGCGGCTCGCGTCCGTTAGTAACAGTCACGTTCTTTTCAGGGTAGGAGAGACTAACATCTGCAACGTCACTTAAACGGATTATAGAAGAATCATCGCCGACTCCTACAGGAAGATTTTTTACATCTTCCAGAGAATTGAATCCTCCGGCATAGCGCACTTGAATTGCCCGATCCTGGTAGCTTGCGTTACCAAGCGGCAGAGTAACGTTTCCATAATTTAAAACCTGATAAATTGTAGTAACTGAAATGCCTTTTGAAGTAAGTGCATCAACATCAATTTTAATGTTTACTGCAAGTTCTTTTCCACCATCAATAGAAACCTGAGAAACTCCATCAATCTGAGTAAGAAGAGGCTTGAGTTCATCTTCAAGATACTGAGTGAGACGTGCAGTGTCCTGACCCGAGCTGACAGAATAAGTGATGATAGGCATCATTGCCATTCCACCAACAAGAGCACGAGGTTCACCAGAAATTCCTTCCGGCAGTTTTTCGACAAGTTCAGAAATTCGGTTACGAAGTTCTGTGAGCTGATCATACGGGTCATAGCCGTCAGCATAAGTAATCAAAATCCAGCTGAGAGAATTTGAAGAAGTAGAGTCGATTGCCTTAAAGTGAGGCAAGGTAACAAAAGAATCTTCAAGGACTTTTGTAATATCACTTTCAACATCTTCAGCACTGGCACCTGGGTAAACCGTGTAAACAATAGCTTGAGGCATGGAAATGTCTTCCATGAATTCTGTGCGCATTCCACTCAGGGAATAAAAACCGAATGCAATAAGCACAATGAGAATCATAGTGATGACAACCGGATGTTTTACAGAAAATTCAGAAACCTTCATCTGTTATTCCTCACTAACATCATGACTGTTTGCAGCAGTCTGAGCTTCCTGCAACGCTTCCTCAAAAATACGAACCTTTTGTCCGTCAAAAACAAAGTTCTGACCGTCCATCACGATATATGAATTACGATATTCTTCTGGAACAATAAAGTTCGTGCCATCATTTGGAAAATTCTGACCTTCAATAAAATGTGCCGTACCGTCTGATTCATCGTATATATAGAAAGAACCATCCATTTTGCGGGCCTTAAGGCTTACAAGCGGAACGTTTTCATAAGTTTTGTATGCAACCTGAACCTTTACAAACATACCTGGGCGGAAACGTTCCCCTGGTTCATCAAGTTTGCAAACAACTATAAAGTTCTTGCTCTGAGGAGAAACATAAGGCGCAATGTTTTCGATTGTTGCTGAGGTAACTGCATCATCATACATATTTTTTTCTGCAGGACGAGTTACCTGGACTTTTAAGTTGTCGCGTTCAAGAGTGAACAAATCAAAATATTTTTCCGGAACCTTGAGGCGTACAACCTGATTTGATAAATCTGCGAGTACAGCAATCGGCTGACTTTGGTTTCCAATACTTCCTACTGCCTGATCAGCTATCAAAATTGTACCATCAACAGGTGCGCGAACTTCTGTGTAATCAACCTGAAGTTTTGCTAAATCATACTGGGCCTTGGAAGCATCTGCCTGAGCTTTTGCAGAATCATAATTTTGCTGAGTTGTAGAACCAGCCTTGTATAATTTTTCAAGACGTTCAAAAGTGCTCTGTGCAGCAAAATATGCAGCCTGGGCCTGAAGCATCTGCTGGCGGAAAGGTGCATCATCAATTTTTGCAAGCAGTGTATCTTTTTCAACAAAGTCGCCGGCGCGGGCAGGATATTCAGTAATTGTACCCGAAACAAAAGGTACAACCGGAATCATGGCGTTAGCTTCTACGTAGCCGGAAATAGTAACTGATTCAACCAGGGTACCATTTACAGGTTTTTGAATTATTACCGCTGGAAGAGCGTCTTCCTTTTCAGGTATCGGCTTTTTCCGGGTGACGAGAATTGTTATAAATACAAAGAATACTGCAGCTCCAGCGAAGAGCGCATAGCGGAGAAGTTTGCTGTGTTTCATAATTTGGAATTTAATAGAATCGCTCACAGAAGACAATAGACAAATTTTTAAGAATGTCTAATAATGGATTTATGAACGAAAATCCTTCGGAAACAAAACTTCAGATGTCAGAAAGCCTCAAGCGTTTGATTAAAGACAGGCCATTTTCAAAAATTACAGTTCAGGATATTGTTTCTGACTGCAGTATTAATCGAAATACTTTTTATTATCATTTTGAAAATACCTATGATTTGCTTTCGTTTACTTATGAACAGGAAGTAAAAAATATTGTTGATTCCTTCCATAATGCAAATGCGACAATTCCGCAGGCAATGGATTTTGTGTTGGATTATATTGATAAAAACATTCCGCTTTGCCAGTGTGCATACGAGTCTCTTGGAGAACAGCAGTTAAAAATAATTTTTGAAAAAGATTTGCGCGATTTTGTTAGTGCTACAATTGATTATTTTTCTACTCAGGCAGGTGTAAAACATTCAGAAGATTTTAAGAGTTTTGTAAGCTTTGGTTTTACAAATCTTTTAAGTGCGCAAATAATCTGGTACATACGTCACAATGGCGATCTGGATAAAGAAATTTTCCGTGAATGTCTGCAAACCTTTTATACCGCTTCTCTAAAATCTGTAATGGAAGAAGCGGCAAAAAAAGGCATGTAATTATATTTGTTAGTCTTGACTCCGTTTTTTGATTTGCTCAACTATCTCGTCATATTTTACTTCATCGATTTTGTAATATTTATTCATGATAAAAAGACAGAAGACGAGGGCTGCAAGTGGAACAAGAGAGATTCCGGTACGAAGAATAAAAAGCTGATGACTTGTTGCAGAGTTGATAAAGCCGTCTGCTAATGTAAGTACCTCATCGCGGGCAATTTCACCAGCTCCAGATTTTACTTCGAGTTCGCTGATGTTCTGGCTGATTGCGTAGATGCCTGAAACAATCAAAGTAAGGTTTACAATACCCTGATTGATTGCTCCGGAAAGTTTTGCAGAAAAACTTCGTACAGTAGAAATGATGCTGTCGTGACGCTCGTTGAATTTGAGCTCGTCATATTCAATCGTGTTGTTCAGCATTACGATAATCAGCATGTTCAAAACTCCCTGACTGAAGAAAATCAAAAAGCCAAGAAGATTTATGATAAGCGGATTTTTCGGAAGGAAAGGAAGATAGCCGATTCCGAGGAAAATTAAATAACAGGCACAGGCAAAAATTGAAAAGAAATTTAAAAGTACATTGCGCTTGTAAAACTTTGTGAGTAGAGGGAAAAGGAATTCAGAAATCAAAGTGCCTAGTCCGTACATTACTGTAAAAATGAATACGAGGTCGCCGCCCTTGGAATAACCAAATTCAAAATAGAAAAAGTTCATTCCAAACATAATCAAAAGACCGCTTCCAATATTAAAAAGCAGCGATGAAATTCCTGCAGGAATCAGCTGGTCGTTGCGGCCAAAAATCTTAAACATATCTTTAAGGCCAAGATGTTCAAGGTTTTCTTCTGATAGATGTTTGCGTTCCCTAACACCAAGAACTGTGAGAGTCTGAAAAGCGATAAAGCAAAGACCGACAATCAGAGCAACATAGCGGTAAGTGTTGATTGCGTTTCCAGCGATAATTGTAGGAACAAGACCAGCTACAGTAAATTGACCAACGCAGATAAAAATGCCCATTGCAGTTACAAGAAAATTTCGTTCTTTTGGATCTGAAGAAAGGCTTGGAAGCATTCCCCAGTAAGCAATGTCATTCATTGTGTAAGTCATTCCCCAAAGCAGATAGCCCAGACCGAATAGGCCGACAAAGCCCCAGCCGCTTGGTCTGAGTGTGAAAAGCAGAACGATGATGATTGCATTGAGAATTGCGCCCATCAAAATCCAGGGACGATATTTCCCCATTTTCATATGACAGTTTTCGATGATAATTCCCATGAGCGGGTCGTTGATGGCGTCCCAAATCATGCAGATTACAACAATTGCAGCAATGGCGGCAAACTGTGCAACTGAAAGCTTCATTGTGTACTGAATGTAATTTATGAGGAACATGCTGACGAGGGCATAAGCCATGTCGCGGCCAGTTGCACCAATGCAGTAGCACCATTTAGTTCTGTTATCTAGTTTTTCCATTTTGACCTCCATGATTTGCAGCTCGTAAGATTCGGCTAACAAGTTTTTCGCTAAACACTTCCGGGGCTGTACTGATAAAGCTTTCGAGTGGATTTTCTTCCAGACCGCGAATCATTATTTTTACAGCCGGGTCATCTGCACTTTTGCTTTTACTTGTTTTGATCAGGAAGAAACGAACTACTTTGAGTAAGCCTCTTATAAAACTGCTTTCCGTCGCCATATGACCTAGGGAGTCGCTTGCATCAAAACTGCCTTTGTGATGGCGCTCGTGTTGAGTGAATACATTTTGCTGAAGAACTGAATCTGGTGAAACGAGTTCTTTGAGCGTCTCACCTTCTATCTGCACCTTCTGGCTCAAGTGGATATTGCGCACAGAGCTTGCCAGGCAGACTTCGTATTCGCCGGCTACTGTACAGAAAGAATTCTTTTTGTCGGAGAAGACGCTGAAGGCATCCTCTGTGAGAGAGAACTCGACAATTTTTGATTCACCAGGCTGGAGCTGGATTTTTGTGAAATCACGCAATTCAATGCAAGGGCGAGTGATAGCACTCTCAGTGGCTGCGGCCGGCCCGTCCGCTCGTGCAAGCTCCGGGTTCTTTACATACAGCTCAACAATTTCCGCCCCGGCAACAGTCCCAGTGTTTTTAATTGTGGCAGTAACATTGAACAAAAGCTTTTCACAGCCCTGGCCAGTCGTTACAGTCTTTTCAACTTTCAAATTCGAATATTCAAAAGTAGTGTAGCTGAGCCCATATCCAAACTCAAACAAGGCCGGCCGCTTTTTGCTCTCGTAATATCTGTAGCCGACAAGCACACCTTCTTTATAATTTATGTCAAAATCATCAACCGGCTTTATGTAGTCCCCTTCAAGTGGCCAGGTTTCTGCAAGTTTACCGCTCGGGTTAGCACGACCCGTGAGCAGCATAGCACAAGCCTCTGCACACGCTTCCCCGCAAAGGTACATATGAAGAATCGCGCGAGCTTCGCAGTCTCTACCATTTGCCGTTTCACAAGCAAAAGATAAATCAAAAGGTGAGCCGCCGAAAGTCACAAGAATCACATTTTTTGTAACATTACGAATCTGTTTGTATAAACTAACCTGTTCCTCATCCAGCGACAAATCAACTCTGTCAAAACCTTCGCCTTCGCTCGAATCAGTAAGCCCGCAGAAAAATAAAACAGGAACTTCGCTATTTTCTGCGACCTGATTTTTCACAAGTTCCAGAGCATTCAGACTGTAACTTGCTTCTGCAGCAACTTCAAAATCTTTAGAAAGTTCTTCTATAATATTTGGATATTTTCTTGTGGTAATATGACTTGAACCGCCACCCTGAAAACGAACGTCGCGGGCAAGACTGCCAATTGCAACAACTCGATTTTTACCAGAACCAGTATCAGCGTTTTCTGCAGTTTTCAATGGAAGTATTCCGTCATTTTTCAAAAGCACAGCACTGTCTAGTGCAAGTTCAAGCGCGGTCTTATGCTGACTCATATAATCTACTTGAACGGCTTTTGTTCCTGTTCCAAATTCTTCTTTATGTTCATCAAAATAAAATGCCTTATTAATAATCCGGGAACAGGCGGCATCAATATCTTTTTCAGAAATCCTGCCATCATCCAGAGCCTGCTTAATCTGTTTTGAAAAATATCCTTTACTGTCCGGCATTCCCAAATCAAGACCAGCCTTAAGGCTTTCAGGTGCATTCATATTTGCGCCCCAGTCAGAAATCACAATGCCGTCAAAGCCCCAGTCTTTACGCAGAATATCTGTGAGCAGATTTTTATTTGCACTAGCATAGGTTCCATTTATCAGATTGTAGCTGGACATAATGGAAACAGGTTTTGTTTTTCTTACAGCAATTTCAAAACCTCTAAGATAAATCTCACGCATAGTGCGCTCGTCAACATTACTCGAAGAAGACTGCCGGTTTTTCTCCTGATTGTTCATAGCAAAATGTTTTAGACAGGCTCCGACATTTTCTCCCTGCATTCCTTCTACATAACTTGCAGCAATCTGACCGGACAAAACCGGGTCTTCTGAAAAATATTCAAAGTTGCGTCCGCACAATGGAGTACGCTTAATGTTCATACCACAGCCAAGCATAATCTGAACATTTTCAGCCTTGGCCTCGCGCGCAATTGCCTGACCCATTTTGTTTGCACTATCCCGGTTCCACGAAGAAGCAATTGCACTTGCCGTTGGAAAACAGGTAGCCACGTTACTGGCATTGATGTCAGTATAACTTTCATTCCCGGTTTGACGGCGCAATCCGTGCGGTCCGTCACTCATCGACATTACCGGTACTTTCCCATTACAGTCAAAAGTGTTCCAGCTTCCAACGCCATTTAATAATCTGATTTTTTCATCAAGAGAAAGAGAGGATAAAACATTTTCTTTTGTCATAATATCAATTTTAAGGCACAAAATCTTATAAAGCAAATTCGATTTCGCCAACAGATTTTGATTTGTAAACTCCGCCTAATAATGCTATATTCAATTTATGCTGAATGAATTTTCCAGAACTGAACTTTTGCTTGGTAATGCTGCGATAGAAAAACTCCATAATTCTCATGTTGCAATTTTTGGAGTTGGCGGCGTTGGTGGTTATGTAGTTGAGGCACTTGCCCGCAGTGGAGTAGGACATCTTGATTTGATTGATAACGACACGGTATCGCTCACAAATATTAACCGTCAGATAATAGCTCTTCATTCAACGATAGGTCAGCCAAAGGTTGAAGTTATGAAGGAACGCGTTCTGGATATAAACCCTGATGCCGATGTAAAAACTTTCCAGTGTTTTTATCTTCCGGAAACCCGTGATCAGTTTGATTTTTCAAAATATGATTATGTTGTAGATGCCGTTGATACAGTGACTGCAAAAATCCAGCTGATTGTTCAGGCAAAGGAAGCAGGCATTCCAATAATCTGCAGCATGGGTGCTGGTAATAAGCTCGACCCGACAAAATTCGAAGTAGCTGATATTTCACAGACCAGTGTGTGTCCGCTTGCTCGGGTAATGCGTCAGGAATGCAAAAAGCGTGGACTCAAAAATATTAAAGTTGTGTATTCAAAGGAAAAACCGGTAGTTGCGGCTAACACGCAAAATGTCGGAACCACATTAAATGGCGAGACCTCACCAAATGCCGTACCGGCCACACCAATCGAACTCAAAGGCAATTCTCCGGCTCCAGGCAGTTGTGCATTTGTGCCGTCTGTGGCAGGGCTAATAATTGCGAGCGAAGTTATTAAGGATTTGATTATAAACAGTTAATCTTTTTTAGATAAGAAAAACAAATTATAAAAGAGAATTATACTATTTATTAATAATTCTATGCTTGATTTTTCATTAACCAATTAATAAATTCACAATATGGATATTTTTGATTTCGAATATCTAAAACATCAATTAAATTTTTCTGGACTTTTTGGAAGTGATAACTCCTTGGGAAATTTATTTTTGTTGAAAGATAGATATAAAATAGAACTTGAAAGGCATACTTCATATTTACTGCGGAAGTTTGATTATTCAGATTCGATAAGAGGATATACTTTTCCAATATTTTTTAATGAAGACGCAAGCCCAAATGAAGATTCCGTTTTGAGAGATTATTTTTTGCATATAACAGAAAATCAGAAGAAATCTAATATATCCCTATGTCTTTTTACAGAAAATCAAAAAAAACAATTTGATACATTTATTACCAATAATTTCCCTGATTATAAAATAGAGTGGGGAACAAATCCTGCAGATGGAGATTATATTTATCTTCAAAGTGATTTAGAGAATCTACCAGGCAAAAAACTTCAAAAGAAAAAAAATCATATATCAAAATTTCACAGAACCTTTGCAAATGAATCTTTTGTTTATTTTAATAAAAGCAACTTTTCAACAAAAATTTATACAGATTTTCTGATGGTTGCTGATAATTGGATAAATGAACAAACTGGTAAAAACAGTGATTCTGAAACACATATTTATCAGTCAGAAAGAACTTCAATTGAATCTGCTTTAAATCATATATCATTATTTGATTTTTCTGGCGGGCTGCTTTATGTAGAAGAAACCCCAGTTGCGATTACTCTTGCAAGTAAAATATCTGATGAGGTTTTGGATATTCATTTTGAAAAATGTTTAAGTACAGAAGCTGCCTTTGGTGGTTATGCAGTTATCAATAATGAGTTTATAAAACATTGTAGTAATTTTAAATATATAAATAGAGAAGAGGATCTTGGGATAGAAGGTCTAAGAAAAGCAAAACTTTCATATAAACCAGAAATAATATTAGATAAATATTATGGAAGATTAATTAAGGATTGATTTTCTGTAGATAATATCCATCAATAATTTTGAATCCGAATTTTGAATAGAATTGTCCTATTTCTTTATCATCAGGGCAAACATTTATATAAGTAATGTTTTTTAAGTCTTCAAGAAGTTCAGTCATAAGTTTTGAAGCAATACCTTTTCCCTGAAAATCTTTGTGAACAACAAGACAGTCTAAATTAGCACTCCAGCAACCATCATCCATACTTCTTATTATTCCAATAAGAGAAGTCCCTTCCCAAACAGAAACAACATGTGAGGCATTCTCAAATGCTGAAACTAATTTTTCTGGATATGCCGCAGACTTCCATTTAACTGAAGAAAATAGTTTTTGTAAATCATCTGCTGAAAAAGATTTAATCTTTTTTATTTCCATTTTTAAAAATCTCCATTTATAACTATAAACAAAAAATAAGAAAAAGTTTATAGTTTATATATATGAAAACATTTTTTTCATTCCTTTTAGATAATATTGAACTTATAGTTGCCGCTTGTGGCGGTATTATTGCTCTTTTTCAATGGCGTGAATCAAATAATAACAGAAGGGCAGAATATCTTGATTCTCTTTTACATAAATTATGGAAAAATAAAGATATTCAGGATTTCATTCTTATGAATGATTATGATAAAGATTGGTATAACGAAGCATTCCATAGAAGTGACGATAAAACAATTCCTACACTTGCAGATAAAACTCTTTCATTTATGAATTATATTTGCTACGTAGTTAAAGTGAAAATAATTCATAAAAAGGAAAGAGCACTTTTTGATTATTATCTTTCTGCATTGGCTTTATGCAAAGATATGAGAAGATATATATTTGATTTATATCAATATTCGATTTTAAATAAAAAACCTTTCCTTTTTGAATATTTTCTGGATGTTTGTATATCAGAAGGAATTTTGCCAAAAGCAATCAGAAATAAGAATTATTTTAAATATATAATGCTCGAAGAAAGTTCTCGCAATAAAAATTCTCCATATACATTACCAGAAGAAATACAAGCCATAAAAAATGAGTTTGGATCATCAGAATTATTTTTGAGAACTTGTTCCAGATGTGAGCATTGTAAGAATTATTTGAATGGGAAATGTATTGTTAATAAACAGATTGAAAAGCATCAATGGTTGCCACTAAATCAAAATGAACCTTGTGATAGGTTTAATTTTGATGAAAAAAAATGGAAATATTGATATAAGTAAGATTTTATTTTCATAATTCTCAAAATGAAAAAACAAGTTAAAAATATCTAAATAAATTGTACAAAATCAAATAAAACAATTTTTTAAAATTTTTTAAAAAGTAATTAACTATATTATATATTTTTGCTATTATTCCCCGAACGTTGAAATTTTAAGGGTTCCTTGGCAACGTTGGCGGATCGCTCGCAGTTTTGATACCTGATTGTTGATTTTCTGCGAATACACCGGTTATTTTTTCATTACAGGCGGTAATGTTAATGTTTAATCGAAACGATTATGTCAGCGATAAGGACTGGCAGCGTTTTCTCGACTTTTCTAAAGATTTGGAAACTCCAAATATTGTAATCAATCTCAACACAATCAAGCAGAATTTTATTCGTCTTAGAGATTCTTTCCCTTATGCCCGCATTTATTATGCGATGAAGTCTAACCCTGGTGAGCCAGTACTTCAAATGCTTGCAGAAATGGGGTCATGCTTTGATATTGCTTCACGCTATGAGCTTGATATGATTTCAAAGTTCAACGTTTCTCCAGACAGACTTTCTTACGGAAACACAATCAAAAAGGCAAAGGACATTAAATATTTCTACGATAAAGGCGTTCGCATGTTCGCCACAGACAGCAAGGACGACCTCAAAGCCATTGCCGAGAACGCTCCAGGCAGTCGCATTTATGTGCGCATTCTCGTAGAAAACTCAGTCAGTGCAGACTGGCCTCTTTCACGCAAGTTCGGCTGTCACCCGGATATGGCATATGACCTTCTCGTGCTTGCCCGCGACCTTGGTCTCACCCCATATGGAATCAGTTTCCACGTAGGAAGCCAGCAGCGCGATATCGGTCAGTGGAACGATGCTATTGCAAAGGTAAAATATTTGTTTACTTCCCTCGAAGAAGAAGAAGGAATCCGCCTGAGCATGATTAATATGGGCGGCGGTTTCCCTGCAAGTTACATAGAACCTACGAACGCCTTGTCTGAATATGCTTCGGAAATTACCCGCTACATTCAGGAAGACTTTGGCGATGATATTCCAGAGATTATTCTTGAGCCAGGCCGCTCACTCGTAGGCGACAGCGGAATCCTTACAAGCGAAGTAATTCTCACTTCCCGCAAAAACAATACAGCCCTTGCCCGCTGGGTTTACGTAGATGCCGGAAAATTCAACGGCCTTATCGAAACCCTCGACGAGTCAATCAAATATCCTGTAGTTACCAGCCGCGACAAGCCAGGCGAAAAAGAAGGCATAGTAATCATCGCGGGCCCAACCTGCGACAGCATGGACATCATGTACGAAGATGCAAAGTACAAGCTTCCGATTTCTTTGAAGGCCGGTGACAAACTCTATTGGCTTTCAACCGGTGCTTATACTTCAACTTATGCATCGGTTGCTTTCAACGGGTTCCCGCCGATTAAAACTTATTTTATGTAAGGAGGGGGAAGTCTCCCCCTGCGCCCGAGCCTCCTATTGTCTCACTTCGTTGCGGTGTCTCGGGCTACCCCTTCTCCTAAGTGGGCTCCGCCCCCTTAAAATCCCCCAATGATTGATGACTAAAAAACTTGACGGCCTTATAGGTGCCAACCTGTTATATAGTATTATTTATTTTACTTGTACATCACAAGTAGCACCGAGACCGCCGCCAGCACAAATATCATATACACCAGCACCAGCGGCGATGCAATCTGCGGGAAACTTATCAGCATAAAAGCGAGTACAATTGTTAGTGCTCCCAAACCTAAAGCCACGTACCCGCTGCTTTTTGCGCGCAGCTGATTGCGGCGTAAATTTTCCGGTGACTTATCTGCAGCGGCTTCGTTGAGTTTTTCTAAAAATCCAGGTAAAAGAAAATATACGCCGGCGGCGCAAAATGCAAGGCCGGCAATAAAGCTAAGAATTATCAGAATCATATAAACTTCCTGAAGTGGGAGATGCTGAAATGTCATCCTGAACTTGTTTCAGGATCAGCATGACCTCTCACTTTTATTATGGAATATGAATTACTTCGCGAGGCTTACTTCCGTTAGCAGGGCCTACAATTCCGCGCTCTTCCATTTCTTCTACAAGGCGGGCAGCTCTGTTGTAACCAATTTTCAGACGACGCTGAATATAGCTTGCGCTAGCCTTTCCACTCTGAACGACAATTTCAAGAGCCTGGTCGTACAACGGATCATCATCATCCATTGGCTCACCGAATAAATCTCTTGCTCCTTCTTCGTCATCATCATCTGTAAAAATTTCTTCGTCAAGATAATCCGGCTCACCGTAATCTTTTACAGCAGTAACTACATTTTCAACTTCCTGGTCACTTACGAAGGTTCCCTGAATTCGGATAGGAGCCGGATCAACCGCAGAGGCATAAAGCATATCACCACGACCAAGGAGTTTTTCTGCACCAACTGTATCAATAATGATATTTGAGTCTGTACGGCTGGCAACCATAAACGCAATTCGGGTCGGAATGTTAGCCTTAATCAAACCTGTAATTACGTTTACAGAAGGACGCTGAGTTGCAAGAACAAGGTGAATACCAACCGCACGGCTCATCGCTGTAAGGCGTGCAACAATATTTTCAAGTTCCTTTCCGCTGGTTGCCATAAGGTCAGCAAACTCATCAATAATAACTACAATGTAAGGCAGTTTTTCTGTGCAGATTTTCTGTTCGCGAATCTTAATATTGTAATTAGAAATATCACGAACACCCATACCGTCGAGCAGAGCGTAGCGGCGCTCCATTTCACAAAGACACCACTGCAAAGCCTGTAATGCTTTCTTTGGTTCAGTAATAACCGGAGTCAAAAGGTGAGGAATATTATTATACAACTTCAACTCAACAACCTTCGGGTCTACAAGAATCATCTTTACATCTTCAAAACTTCGTTTGTAAAGAATAGAAAGAATCAGCGAGTTTACACAAACCGATTTACCAGAACCAGTTGCACCGGCAATCAGCATATGCGGAGTTTTTACAAGGTCAATCAGCTGAGCTTTTCCAAGAATGTCTTTTCCGAGCACAACAGGTACGGCCATCTTTTTCCATTCAGGCAAATCCATTTCAATGATTTCGCGGAAGCCAACTACCGAACGGTTGCGGTTTGGAACTTCAATACCAACGGCCTGCTTGCCAGGAATTGGTGCAACAATACGAACCGACTGAGCAGCAAGACTCAATGCAATGTTATCCTGCAAAGCAACAATCTTACTCAGCTTTACGCCAGGTGCAGGCAGAATCTCGAACATTGTAACAACCGGACCTTTTTTGATTCCGATGATATCAGCTTCAATATTGAATTCTGCAAGGGTTTGCTTGAGGTTCAGCGAAGCCTGCTTTGTTGCATCGTCGATAATCCAGTACTGGTCGTCTTTATAGGCAGTGAGCAAATCCGAAGGAATTACATAAGGGCCCTTCTTTGTAGCACGATTTGTCTTTGGAGGATTAGCCGCAATTTCTTTTGTTTTAGGTGTGTTTTCTTCCTGCTGTGCATTAAAGAAATCTGAAAGTTCATCTTTTGTGAGGTTTGTTGCACCACCGTGACTTCCGGTTCCGTGGCTTGAAGCCGCAGCAGAGCTTACATTTGCAGGTTCTTCTTTTGGCTTAGCAGGCATTGTTTTTCTTATGTCTGCATCCATGTCTGCAAAAACACTGGCAGCGGCTGTAGAAATGTTTACCTCTTCCTGTTCTGCAAGCTGATTAAAAACGTGAGACTCTTCGTTTGAAGTTTCATCAGTTTCTTTGTTCTCTTCTTCAAAAGCAGGTTCATTTATTACAGGGGCTTTCTTTTTAGTATCAATATTTTCAAAATAGTTATAGAGGTTTTCTTTAGAAATATGTTGAGGAGCAGCTGTGTCCTCTTCAAAATATTCACCTACTGAACGTTCGTTAGCTTCTCCTGCTGCAGCGTCTGCTTCAAAATCAGCGGAATCTTCAATTTCTTCTTCAAAGTTTTGCTTTGAATTAATTGCCGGTTCTTCAATATCAAAGTTAGGGAATGGAAGAGTTTCGTCTTCTACATATTCATCTTCAGGCTCTGGCTCAGACTTACTCTCATAAACTGCATCATCATTAAGCTGAATGCGGGTAGGGTACTTTGGTTTTTCCGGGGCTGGCTGAGCAACCGGTGCTTCGTCTGTAATATCGTCAGAATCATCATTAATAACAATCTTATGAGGATACAGCGGATTTTCTACAACCGAATCAATGTAGCGGGTTGCTGCGTAAGGATCATTTGCATCATCAGTTTTTTTTACTGGAGTTTCTGCAGTTTCAACAGGCTCTTGTGTAACTGGAGCCTGTTCTGCAGGCTCTTCATAAACAGTCTCTTCTTCTTCAATTTCAAACTGTTCTGGTTCTACGTTGACTGGTTCAGGAGCTGGTTCTTCATCTTTAGGAGGAAATTCTAATGCCGGGTCATTTTCATCAAAATCAGCATCATACTCTGGAGGAAGATTTTCTGGCTTTGGAGGGAGTCCCGGCCATTCAAGTTCATCTGCAGGAGCTTCTGGAGTTGTAAGAGCCGCAAATTCTTCCTGAGTGAGCATAGAGTTATGAGCTGCCGGTTCGTCATTTTCTGAAGTCTTGTTAGAAATCTGCTCATGTGTAGAAGTCTGAACTTCAGTTTCGGTTTCCATTTCTTCTATATTATCCAGCACATCATCAAATGCGGTTGGTTTCTTTTCTGTATATTCATTTTCGTCATCATCAGTTTTTTTGTTTTTTCTGAATCTGTCAAAGAATGATTTTTTTGGTTCTTTAGGTTCTTTGAACTTAGAAAGTTTTTTGAATTCCGGGAGAGGTTCATTTTCTGTAACTGGTTCCGCTTCCTCATCAGTTGAATCATGCTTGATTTCCTCTTCTGGCTCAATAACTTCAACAAATTCATCTGAAGCAGCAGATTTTTTAGCGACTCTTCTTTTGGTTAAATTCTTAAAGCCACCATTATTAAGGCGGTCTGCAAGAATTCCGGTTCCAAGAAATTCAATTACAACAAGCATAGCTCCGGTTACAAGTGCAATAAGAATTTTTACAATTGCAAATGGAGAATGATCAACTTTTACAACAGAGCGGATAATACTTTCAGTAACTACACAGGTAAAAAATGGCACAAGTGCAGTAAGCAGGCGGAGTGTTTTACGTGCTGTCCATTTAGACGCAAAGCAGGAAAGTCCGGCCGTAAGCAAGAATGCAGGAATCAAAATGCTGCAAAAACCGTAAACAGAGTACAGCATATCGCCTAAAATATAGAAAATATTATTATGGCCTGGACCCGAAATTCCATAATCCAGGGGCAAAAGTATCAAACTGATAGAAAAAAGCGCCGCCAGCAATAACAAAACGGCTCCGGTTATGATTGTAGACTTATTCGATGCTCTCATAGTTCCATTATCGGAAAATAAAAAAAAGATTTTAGCAGAAATTCTTTGATATAAGGACAAGGTATGATACAATTGAGAAGTTAGGTTAAACGATTTACTAAACCCAACACATTATGGAGGAATTTAAAAATGAAAATGGAAAAAATGCCGGAAGTAACCCGAACAAGCGAAGGTGCCTTCTGGAATAATTCGTATGAAAAATTTGATGCAGATGTATATGTGCCAAACTCTCCGCTCCAGGGAGATATTCTGAATTACGGTTTTATTGCACCATATCTTTTGATTTTTGCAGACAAAAAACTTACCCGCGAGGAACAGATTGTTTTTGCCCGCGAAAAAGGCTTTGAAAAGCTTGCTGCAGATTTTGATTCCAGCGTAGTTTTCATAACTCCAAAAACCGGTGACTGGAATACAGCTGCACCGGATATTCTTTCAGAAATCATTTCAAATTCAAAAATCCATCAGTATCATAAGGATGGAGTTGTAATTGCAAATAACTTTTTCCGCCACAGTATAGACGGCTATTATATTCGTGGGGCAATCTTCCGCATTGTTTTGTGCGGCTATGGCAGTGGTGCCGACTACATTGCCAAAAACTGCCTCTGCCATTTTGAAGGAGACGGCCTTTGGGGACGCTCTGATTTAGCCCCTGCGACTTGTGTTTTAACAGGTCTTTCTGTTTTGCCGGATGTAAAAGCAGATGATATTCCGGTAATTTCCTATGGAAACAGTGCAGAGGCAAATACAATATTGGAGAAGTGCTGCAAACATTTCTTGAAACGTGATACTGCCGCCACTGCAGAAGTGTTTCAGCAGGATTATTATGATTTTGCACGCCAGTTCCGCAGAATGAATGGACCACTTCAGATAGATCCTGATTTAGAAAAGGATGGACTTGTGATTGAACCGGGTGTGGCAGAAGTAAAAACTTCAAAAGATAATTGCGGCGACGACAAGGGAACAGAAAGTCATAAAATCGGATACTTTGCTTTCTATAATAAAGGTATTTTTGATGGAGAGGCGGTTCCTTTGGTTCTCGGCTTTCACGGTGGCGGCGACAGTTGTTTCTTCCTGGCTACAATGGCGGGCTGGGCAAAGATTGCTCACCGTCACAACTTTCTGCTAGTAACTATAGAAAACCACCTGAATAGCACTGCTACAGAAATGATTGAACTTTTGGAAATCCTCAAGAAAAAATACAACATAGATGCAACCCGCATATATGCAACAGGCTTTTCTATGGGTGGCTGTAAAACCTGGGATATGGTTCAGGAGTATCCGCAGGTAATTGCCGCCGCTGCTCCAATGGATGCAACTTTTGACGTTGGCTGCAATGTTTATGGTAATAAAGTGGAAGGTGGAATAAACACGACAATTCCTGTTCCAATATTTTATGCAGGTGGGGAAGTTACGCCTCTCCCGGAATTGCCATTTCAGGCACAAAAGTGCTTAGACCGTATGTCTTACGTTTTGTGGCTCAACAACGCAACAGCCGCACAACGTTATGATGATGAAGTTGTGCTTGAAAATAAAGATAGTTGGGAAAATAAAATCTGGGGAATTAACGGTGATGAAGTGGAGCAGCTTTATGATGAAAGCCGCGACGCCACCCTCACCATGCAAAAGTTCAAAAGCGCAGATGGCCGCATTTTAAGTGTGTTTGCCAGCATAAGCGGGCAGGGCCATGATTGCCGCGAACACACTTGTGAGCAGGCATGGCAATTCATGAGCCAGTTCCACCGATAATAGTATGTCATCCCGAACTTGTTTCGGGATCTACATTACAAAGATGCTGAAACGAGTTCAGCATGACGAAGTTAATACGCCAATTTCACAAAATCAAACAAATCATCAGTTGTCATGCTGCGTGGCAGGTTATTAATCAGGTTTACCGCTCTGATATCCTCAACCGGCAGCGACAGCTGTTCAATAGTAAGATTCAAATCCTTAAGACGGGTAGGCAATGCGGCCTTGGCAATTCGCTGTCTTACATAGTCAGTAAACTGCTTAGCGGCATCTTCACCAGAAACTTCTTCCGGGCAAACGCGTAAAAAGTGAGCCAGTTTTTCAACCTTTGCAAGCTTAAACTTACTTACATCTTCCAGCTGGAAAGGCAGTAAAATTGAAGAAATCAGCGACTTACTCTTATGATAGCGCGAATAAATGCTCAGAGAAAGCAGAGTTCCAACCCCAACACTAGAGGCTGCTGCCCCAAGCGAAATCAAACATCCTGCCTGAGACATCAAAACTTCAGCCGGAGTTGTAATATCAAGGGTAGGCGAGCCATCAAGAGCATAAGAAAGAATCTCAAGCCCCTTTTCTATAAACATATCGCTAAAAAAGTTAGCCTTCTGCGAAAGATAAGTTTCAACAGCAATAGAAATCAGTTCAATGGCGAGCGAAGACTTCTGATTTTCAGTAAGAGTAAGCATGAGGTTAGGATCAGCAAGCACCAGCTTACAAACACCACCTTGAACACGCAGAAATTTCAACTGATGGCTTCGAGAATCTACAATCGGAATGTCCTGAGTAAACATAAAAGGACTTCGGTAAGTTGTAGGAATACAGATACATGGAATTGCGTTTGCAGTAGGCAAAGCACCATCAACAAAATTATAAAAATCGTGAACTTCGTTATAGTAAGCAGCAACAGCGCGGCCAACCTGAATAGCCTTTTCACCGCCAATTGCAATAATTCCGTGAACATGGCCTTCTTTTGCAAGCCCAAGAGCGCGTGCAATTACCTGAGAAGTAGGACCTTCTGCAAGTTCCGCAAAAACAAAACTTTCTATTTTGCGGTCAATCAGCGACTGCATAATCTGACCGGCGAGCTGTGCTTCGTTGAGCATAGGGTCCATAATAACCATATAGCGTGAACCCCATTCGTGCACCTGTGCACCAAGTCTGCTGATTGTATAAGGTCCTAAAATAATGTTTGGATTAATACGAAATGCTAAATCTGCCATTTTTCTCCCTCTGTCATCCTAAGAAGTCATGTCATGCTGACCACTGAAACAAGTTCGGGATGACGTTTCTTTAAAAAAAAAGACGGAAGCACCTTCCGTCTTTTTCGTGTCTTTTAAAGACTGTTGTTAGATACCAAGAGCAGACAGGAATTTATCTGCAGCTGATTTAATAACAACATCATTCAAGTAGTTAGGATCCTTGAGCTTCTCTTTTACTGCGGCAACACGATCTGCTCTTACATCTGGAGTCTCGTTAGCAACTTTTTCCAGGTAGTAAGCTTCAGCCATTTCTTTGGCTTCTGCAGAAACGCTGATAGAATCAACATCGCGGTCTACCTTTGCAGAGCTTTCGGTTTTGCGGAGATTCTGAACATTTGNTTACCTGAGTAACATTGTTTACACCATTTATCATCATAACGTCCTACCCCTCTACCCTTTAATTATCGGTAGATTCATCAGAATTCTTAATATTTTTTACACCAGAAATGAAAACTGCAAACTCACCTTTTATGGATTGTCGCGAAGAATAATCCTCGTACAGTTCAACGGCTGTTCCGCTGGTAATTTCTTCGTGCAGTTTTGTCAGTTCACGCCCAACAACGATGCGCCGGTTACCTTCAATATCGGCAATATCAGCAAGAAGTTTAGTAATTCTGAACGGACTTTCGTAAATAACTACAGCATTACCTGTGTCCATCAGTTCCTTTAGGCGGCTTCTGCGTCGGCCTGGCTTAGGTGAAAGAAAGCCCTCAAAAATCAGCGTTTTACCGCCCGTACCCGCAACGCTCACAAGGGTTGCAAACGCAGCAGGGCCTGGAATCGGCACCACATCAAAACCTGCCTGGCGAACGACATCTACCAGAAC
>CAMNIU010000008.1 GCA_946540605.1 uncultured Treponema sp. | reverse complement strand
CGTTCCCATTCCGAACACGGAAGTCAAGCTCTCTTACGCCGATGATACTGGATTCGTTCCGGGAAAGTAGGTAGCTGCCAGCTTTTTTTTGTTTAAACACATTTAGCCAGGATTTTTCTGGCTTTTTTTTTTACTTTTTTAAAAGTTAAACGATTAATATTTAGGTAAAACAACACTTTAAACTTGCTTTAAAAAAAGTTAATGATAAACTTAAATTAACTTAAACATTAAAAGTATAATGGAGGTTTTTAATGAAAAAGTTAATTAAAGTTTTGTCGGCTGTACTTACCGTAACAGCAATCTTATCATTTGTCGGATGCTCAAAAAAATCAGCTTCATCAACTGCTTCTACTGGCGGTGCATTAAAATATGCTGATGTAGAGCTTGGAAAAACTGGTAGCGATATTTCTGCAACAATCAAACTGCTTACTCATCGAACAGATATGCTTCAGGATTCTTATACAGGTGTAACTTTTGCAAAATACCTGACAGAATTTAATAAACTATATCCAAACATTAAAGTTGAAATTGAAGGAATTACAGATTATGCAAGTGTTTCTCTGTTGCGTCTTCAGGGTGGAGACTGGGGTGACATTATGATGATTCCTGCAATAGATAAAAAAGAACTGAAAAACTATTTTGTATCATTTGGTGATTTACCAACTATGGAAAAACAGATTAAGTTTGCAACCAACTGGGAATATGATAATGAAGTTTACGGTATTCCTTCAACAGGAAACGCTCAGGGTGTACTTTACAACAAAAAAGTTTTTAAAGAGGCTGGAATCACAAAACTTCCTGCGTCTACAGAAGAGTTTATTGCAGATCTTAAACTCATCAAAGAAAAAACTAATGCAATTCCTCTTTATACTAACTATGCTGCAGGTTGGACAATGGGTGCATGGGATGCTTATCTCGGTGGATCCGCTACAGGTGATGCAGATTATATGAATAATGTTCTTCTTCATACAAAAAATCCTTTCAAAAATTATGGTGATGGAACTCACGCATATGCTGTATACAAAGTTCTTTATGATGCAGCTGCAAATAAACTTATAGAAGATGACTATACAACAACTGACTGGGAAGGTTGTAAGGGTATGATTAACCGTGGTGAGATTGGAACTATGGTTCTTGGATCATGGGCTTTTACTCAAATGCAGGGAGCTGGGCCTAATCCGGATGATATCGGTTATATGTCATTCCCAATCACAATCAATGGTAAACAGTATGCATCTGCAGGTCCTGACTATTGTTTTGGTATTAATGCAAAGGCTTCTGAAACTAACAGAAATGCTGCGATGATTTTTGTAAAATGGTTTACAGAAAAATCTGGATTTGCATATAACGAAGGTGGAATTCCTATTGCGGCAGAAGATAATAATTATCCTGCAGCTTATGCAGCCTTCTCTGAAAATAATGTAGCTTTTGTTTCTGATAATCCTGCTGCTGCTGGCGAAGCAGATTTGTTCAATGCCCTTAATTCTGAATCTGAGTTGAATATTAATGCTGGTGGTAATCTTAAGGTTCAGCAGATTATTGAACATGCTGCAAACGGCACAAAGACTTTTGATGCAATTATGGATGAATGGAATAAAGCATGGTCTGATGCACAGACTAGTGAAAATGTTGAAATAAAATATTAGTCACTCACATTTAAAAACACACAAAACTGGAAGACCTTCTGGCTGCAGCTGTTATGTGAGGGCAGTTGCAGCCTCTTTTTTACAAAGATTATACCTGCAGAGGTTTTTTATTATGAAAAAAAGAATCATAAATATCCGCTATTCGCGATGGAGTGTAATTGCAGCTTTTATTACAATTCCACTTCTTCTGCTCTTTACCTTTACCTATCTGCCTTTTGGTGAAATGGTAACCTACAGTTTTTATAAAATGAAATACATTGGTGAACGAACTTTTGTTGGCTTAAAAAATTATAAAGATTTATTCACAAGAGATGATATCTTCAATTCCCTGAAACTTTCTCTTTACTATATGGGCGGCTCTGTAGTTCAACTTGTTCTTGCCCTGCTGCTGGCCACTCTTTTAAGCTTTAAGACAAAACTTGGGAATCTTTTTAAAGGTATATTGTTTTTTCCATTTTTGATTAATGGAATTGCTATTGGTTTTATCTTTAAGTTCTTTTTTACACACGGTTTCGTTTTCGATACTGTGCTTGGCTGGCTAGGTTTTCCTTTAGATAAACTGCCTTACTGGTTGAAAACTCAGGGACTTAACAATGTATCTTTGGTAGGAACCTCTGTCTGGCGATATCTTGGACAGAATATGGTACTTTTTATTGGGGCAATAATGTCGGTAGATGCAGAACTTTATGAAGCTGCAGAGCTGGATGGTGCTTCAAAAGTACAGCAATTCTTCCATATAATTCTCCCTAGTATCAAGACTATTGTAACTCTTAACATAATTCTTTCTATTACGGGATCTCTTAGTGCATTTGAACCTCCATTTGTTATTACAAAGGGTGCAAATGGTACAGGTACATATTTTATCATTATGGATCAGGTGGCTCATACAAGTCAGAAGGTTGGCCTTGCTTCTGCCATGGCTGTATTCCTGCTTTTGATTATTTTTATTGTGACAATTGTTCAAAAACTGGTACTTAAATATGCATTCCGTAATGCAGATACAGGCAATGGAAAGGGGGATATTTTATGATGTTAGAAAATAAGGCCAGAACTAATTCTGTAATTCAGACTGCTTTAAAATATTTTGTGCTAGTTTTCTTTGCTTTCTGGACAATATTGCCTCTGGTGTCCTGCATTATCACTTCGTTGAAAAATGCAGAAGAATATCAATCGACATCAGTAATGATGCTGCCAAAGATTATTTATTTCAAAAATTTTATAGATGCTTTTAAGCTGGCAAATATGGGCAGGGCATTTTTCAATTCATTTGTTGTGCTTATATTTGTACTTGCGGGTTCAATTTTGATAAGCTCTCAGTTGGCTTATATCTTAAACCGCTTTCGTTTTCCAGGAAATACTCTGATTCGCCGCCTTTTTCTTTTTGCAACTCTTCTTCCTGGTGTTGCCATGCAGGTTTCGGTGTATTCCATTATGGGTAAGCTTGGTTTCATTAACCATCTTTACGGCTATATCATAATGATGATGGGAACTGATGTAATTTCCATATATATATTCATTCAATTTATGGAAAACATTTCAGTTTCTCTGGATGAATCTGCAATAATCGATGGAGCTTCCTATTTCAAGATTTACTGGAGTATTATTCTGCCACTTCTCAAGCCTGCTACTGTAACAAGTTTGATTCTTAAAGGCGTAAGTTGCTACAACGAATATTACTGTGCAAACCTTTATCTGCAGGATGTAAAACTTCGAACCGTAGCTATTTCTCTCTATACTTTTACAGGGCCTCTTGGCAGTAAATACAATCTGATTTGTGCTGGCGTTATTATTTCTATGATTCCGGCCTTTATAGTATTCATCCTGTGTCAAAAGCAAATTTACTCAGGCATTACAAGCGGAGCAGTGAAGGGCTAGGGCAGGACTCTCAGTAATTCTTCAAAATAATATTTGTCATCGATTTTTTTGCCGCCGCAGGTGTGGCCGAGTTTGCGGTCTGCACGGATTTTTTCACCGTGAAAATCACTGCTGGCGGTAATTATAAAGCCTATTTTACGTCCTAGTTCTTCGAGTCGAAGACATTCTGTAACACGGGCACCGGGATGAAAGGCTTCAATTCCAGCAACTCCCTTGTCATAGCAATCCTGAAGCATGTCTGGAAGTTTTCCCCAGGAAAGATATAATGACATAGGATGAGCAACTACCGGGACTCCGCTGCTTTCTCTTATGGCGACGATAGCTTCATCAAGATTTGTGCAGATTCGTGGAACGTACCATTTCCGGCCTCTTGCAAGATACTGATCAAAGGCCTGTTGACGGGTTTTTACGACCTTATGTTTTACAAGTTCTGCTGCGAAATGAGGACGACCGATTACTGTGTTCGGAAAATCTGAAAGAAGTTCATCTAATGTAATTTGAACTCCATCTTCGTTCATTTTTGAAATTATAGCTGCATTTCGTTCATTTCTATATTTAATTACGTTTTCTACTATTGTAATAAGAGATTTTGATGGATTATTTATACCTAATCCAAGCAGATGAAACTCTCCTGTTGGAAATGTGATGTTCAACTCAATTCCAGGAATAACTTTTACTCCAAGTTTTTCACCTGCTGTAACTGCTTCGTTTACACCTGCAAAACTGTCGTGGTCTGTTATTGCAATAACTTTTATGTTTTTTTCTGCAGCTTTTTCGATTATTTGTGTTGGTGTGTATTGACCATCAGATGCTGTGGTGTGAACGTGTAAATCTATCATAAGATTATAATAGCATAATTTTTAAATGTGTGATATAATATAAAGTTGTAGGAACTATATTTAAAAGGGGTTGTATAAAAGTATGCCAAAAGCGATGCAATATACAAAAGGGTCTATCATTTATTTCGAAGGCGACCACGATGAGCGAATTTTTATTATGCAGCAGGGTGCTGTACTTTTAACAAGTACAGATATTGAATCTGGGCAGCCTGTTGCTGAGCAGGTAAAAAGTGGTGAGTTTTTTGGCGTAAAGTCTGCACTTGGACATTTCCGCCGCGAAGAAACTGCAACGGCACTCGTTCCTACTGTAGCCGTAGCTCTTACAATTCAGGAATTTGAACTTCTTTTTAGTAATAATAAAGCTTTGATTATGAAGATGCTCCGCGTTTTCTCTAATCAGCTTCGTCAGATTCACAAGAAAACAGAATCAATTTTAAATAACATTCAGGAAGATCAGCAGTCTGGTATGATTGCGGTTGCTAACAGTTTTTATGAAGAAGAGCAGTTCCGTTCTGCCTGCGATGTTTATATGAAATTTATGAAGAGGTATCCTAATAGTCCTCACATTGCAGAAATTCAGAAAAAATATAATGATTCAAAACTTCGAAGCGATAAGCTTGCAGCTGTGAGTCGTGGTATTCCTGTTGATTATGATGATGATGGAGGAAATGCTTCTCTTAAGTTATTCTCTTTACCTGCTTTTGAACGTTTTGCTAAGACTTATGAACCGGGTGAAGTTATCATTGCAGAATACGAACCTGGAGACAGTTTCTATCTTATTCAGAGTGGTAGAGTTCAGCTTGTAAAATGTGTAAACGGAAGCAAGAAGAATCTTGATGTTCTTAAGCCAGGTGAATTCTTTGGTGAAATGGCCATTCTTGATAATTCTCCTCGTTCTGCAACCTGTATGGCTGCTGGCCGCGTAAAGTGTCTTGAGTTCAATAAAGAAAACTTTGAGCTTTTGATTACCGGTAACCCTCAGATGGCACTTCTGCTTCTTAAACTTTTCTGTAAGCGTATTTATGATCAGAAGCGTCGCTTTAGAATTCTTGTTATAAAAGATTTGCAGGCTCGTCTTGCTGATGTATTTATGCTGCTTGATGAAATGAATCCTGTAATAAACGAAGCTGAAAAACAGCGCAGATTCAATGTTACTATTGCTGATATTGCTCATTGGGCTGGCCTTAGTGCAGAAGTTACACGCGATGAAATCAATAAGTTTGTTGAGCGACGTAAAATTGAAGTTTATGACAACTACATGATTGTAAATAATATCAATGATATGAAGCGTACTGTCGATACCCGTGGTGGAGCAAGAGGCTCAGGCCTTTAATTAAAATTTGTACATCCGCCGACTTAGCTCACCTGGTAGAGCAGCGCACTCGTAACGCGCAGGTAGTTGGTTCAAGTCCGACAGTCGGCTCTGTTTTACGCCGTGCATGGAAATTGCACGGTTTTTTTATTTGTAGACATTAAGTATGAACCAACTAGCGGAGTGAGCGCCTGAAAATTGCGAAGGCTTGGAGCAATTTTCAGGAAAAGCCGCCATGGAGGGCGGCGACAGCGAACGTAGACGCCCGGAAGGAGCAGACAGGAAGTCTGCGACTGGAGGGGCAGTTCAAGTCCGACAGTCGGCTCATATTTTATTAACGGAGTTCTCAACGGGCTCCGTTTTGTTTTTTATAGTCGCCATTTTATCGATGAAGCTAAACTGGCCCGCTGACGCAGCCCAGTTTTTAACGCTTCTTCGATTTTAGGTGAAATAACTTAAAATTAATTAATAAATTAAATTATTTAACTAAAATTTATACAATACTTATCGCTTTTTATACTATGAAAAGTTAAGGACTCCAGATAGAATTAGATAAAATCCTGAAAAAAAAGTTTTGGGATTTTGGATTCTTCTTTCTGGAGTTGTTTTTATGTGGTATGGCTTTAATGTTTTGTGGCTTTTTAGTGCGGGTGGAAAAGAACCTTTTGTAAATCCTCATTTTATCAATATTGATGAAAATGAACTGGATTTTATGGCAGAAATGGGCTGTAATTTTGTCCGCTTGCCTACTGACTATCGTTTTTTCATTCATAATTTTGAATATGATAAATATGATGAAGAAATGTTAAAAGTTCTTGATAAATGTATAGATGCCATTGTCAGCAGGGGAATGCACTGTTCTCTTAATGTTCATCGCGGACCTGGCTACTGCATAAACGGAAATGAGTTTGAACGTGATAATCTTTGGACAGATTTAATTGCTCAAGATGCCTTTACAAATCTTTGGAAAACTTTTGCAGAACGTTATAAGAATTATTCAAAAGACCAGTTGAGTTTTGACCTGCTCAACGAGCCGCCTAATCCTGGACAGTATGGCCTTACCCGCGAAAATCATAAGGCTATTATGTCACGTGTTACCAGAGAAATAAGGAAGATTTCACCAGATAGAACCGTTGTTTGCGATGGTTTAGGTGGTGGACATCTTGCTGCTCCGGAACTTGCAGATTTAAATGTTGTTATGAGCGGTCGAGGATATCAGCCTTTTCATCTTACTCACTGGAAAGCTGAATGGAACGAAAAGAACGGTTCAATGACCTGGGATTATCCAGAATGGCCTGGTGTTAATGAAAACGGTAAAATTTGGAATCGTCAGGCTATGCTTGATTTTTATAAACCCTGGAAGGAATTGAAAGATGCTGGCTGCGAGGTTCATATTGGTGAGGCTGGTGTTTATAACAAGGTTCGTAATGATACAGCTCTGGCCTGGTATCGGGATTTTTTTGGTGTTTGTAATGAACTTGGTTTTGGTTTTGCTTTATGGAATTTTAGAGGACCATTTGGAATTGTTGAACACCGACGCGAAAATACCCATTGGGAAACCATGCACGGTATGATAGTAGACCGGGATTTGTATGAATTATTCAAAGCGAGTATGAAATAAGAGGATTTTACGCGGTCTTTTTTGCAAAGACCGCTTTTTTCATTCTTCTTTATAAACTTTTACACAGGCTCTGGAAAAAAAATAACAGATATTTCTAAAATGCAAAGTGTAATTAAGTGAAACAATTATTGTTTTATAGTATATTATATAGTAGGAAATAATATGAAACGTTTAATTACAATAATGTTTACTTCGGCCTGCTTATTTGTATTGAATGCGCAGGAAAAATCAGAAAATATTAGAACGATTACAGTTGATGATGCTGTAATTCTGGCTGCGGATAATAATATTTCACTTAAAAGACAAAAAATTAATTTAGATACACTTGAACGCAGAAATAAAACTTCATGGAATGGAGTTATTCCTTCGGCAGGTGTAAGCGCGGGATTCGAGCTGCCTCTTGAGACATCACCTATGAATTCAAATCCTGCAGATTATACTTTTAATATATCAGCAAGTATCAGTTTAAGAATTACACCTTCACTTTATACTTCAATCAAAGATGCAAGACTCAAATATGAAAGCGGCAAAACTTCATACGAAGAGGCTGTTCGTCAGATAGAATTGAATGTGCGAAAACTTTTTTATAGTCTTCTTTATACAAAAGAAAGTATAAATCTGCAGAAACGCAATATGGAAACGGCTCGACTCAGATATGAAAACAACCGCGATAAATATAATCGTGGTCAACTCTCTGAACTGGATCTTTTGCAGTCACAGTATAGTTACGAAAGTCAGAGACCAGCTATAGAATCTGCAGAGATTTCATATCAGAATAACCTTGCTTCATTTAAGCAGATTATGGGACTTTCGCAGAATGAAAAAATAGAACTTTCTGGTTCGCTTGCAGATACTATCCCTCCTGAATCTTTTTCTATTTCTCAGACAGTTGAAGATTTACCTTCCGTAAAAAAAATAAAAGCCAGCATAGAACAGCAGAAAAACTCCCTTCTGTCAACTAGATTTTCAGCGTATGGACCAACTCTTTCTGCAAGTTATTCTTATGGAAAGGCTGGAAGTAATCTTACTAAAGATTTCAGTGATTTGAGTACGACAGGAAATAAGATTTCTCTGGGTATTTCAATTCCTCTCGACGGCTACATTCCATGGACAACCGGGTCTCAGAGCATTGCAAATCAAAAGGCAGCACTCAAAGATCTGGAACTTCAGCTTGAAAATGAAAAAACAACTGCAGAGTTGAATTTACAGAACAGCATTAAAAACATCCTTCAAAAACAGAGCCAGATGGAGCTTTTGGACCGCAATGTTGAAATTGCACAGAAGGCTTATGATATGACTCTTACAGCTTACAATCATGGTTCTAGAGATTTACTTACTTTGCAGAATTCAGCCGATTCATTACTAAGGGCAAAAACAGACAGAGAGTCACACATTTATAATTTGATTTGTGCGGTACTTGATTTGGAAAATACATTAGGGATTCCATTTGGTTCTCTTGGAGATAATAAATAAGAGGTTTGTATGAGCAAAAAAACGACAACTACTGTAATTGTATTAATTATTTTGATTGCGGTTACTGCAGGTGCAGTATTTTTCATTAATAAATCAGCAAAGAACAAGAATCAGTCTGCGGGTGGCTTTGGCGGAGGTTTTGGTCGTGGGCCGCAAACTGCAACTGCCGTACGTACCGTTATTGCAAAAAATCGAACCATAACTGATTTTGTTTATACAAACGGTGAAATTGAAACTCAGAAATCAATTGAAGTTTTTCCTTCTATTGGTGGTAAGGTAGTTGATATGAGAGTTTCACTTGGTTCTCCTGTAAAAGCTGGAGACATAATTGCTTATATAGACCCATCTGAACCTGGAAGTTATTATGCAAAAAGCCCGGTAACTGCTCCAATCGACGGAAGTATAATTACTTCGCCTGTAAAAATAGGGCAGAAGGTAAGTATGAATTCTGTAATCACAAAAATTGGTGATATTGGAAATCTTCAGATTACTTCTAAAGTTCCGGAGCGTTATGTAGCTGATATTGCAATTGGTCAGAAGGCAGAAATTACACTTCAGGCCTATGGCGAAGAAAAGTTCATGGCATCAGTTGTTCGCATTTCTCCTGTTGTAGATCCGGCTACTCGTACAAAAGAAATCATTTTGAATTTTGATAAAAAATATGACAAGGTAAACGCCGGTATGTTTGCCCGTGTAAAACTCTTTACAATTGACTATGGCGGATATCCTGTTATTCAGCAGGATGCCTTTGTTGAAAATAGTGATGAATATTATCTGTATGTTGTAAATGAAGATTCTACTGTAACAAAACGTAAGGTTGTTCGTGGAAAGAATATAGATGGATTCTTTCAGGTTACAGAGGGAATTAAAGATGGTGATGTAATTGTTCTTGAAGGTATGCTTTCTCTTTATGAAGGAGCAAAAATCAAGGATATCAGTGGAAATGTAAAGCCTGCTGAAGAGCCTGCACCTGATGCAGGTAAGGCAGTTGAAGCAGATAAAAAAACAGAAGGTAAAAAGAAATGAGTTTAAGCAGAAGAACACTTGAACATCCGGTTTTAATTCTCATCGTTTTTGCTCTTCTTGGTATGCTGGGAATTTTCACACTGAGCAATGTTGCAATTGCCCTTATGCCGGAGGTTGAAAATCCGTCACTTTCAATTAATACATCATATCCTAATGCAGATCCAGAATCTGTAGAAAAGTCTGTAACTAAGATGATTGAAAGTGCCGTAATGAGCGTAAATGGTCTTAAGAATCTGACTTCCACATCTAATGAAGGCTCTTCAAATGTTTCATTGGAATTTGAATATGGAACAAATCTTGATACTGCGATGAATGATATTCGTGATAAACTTGACCGTGTAAAGCGTGGACTCCCGGATAATGCCGGAACACCAACAATTTTCCGTTTTACAGGCGATAATGGCGAAATCATGAGAATCCTTATACGCGGTAATCGTTCTGTAGATGACCTGAAATCAATTGCAGAAAGCAACGTTGTAAGCATACTTGAACAGGCTGATGGTGTAGGTGAGGCGGAAGTATATGGAGGTCGAACTGCACAGGTAAATGTAAAGCTTGATCAAAACCGTATGACTGCTTATGGATTTACAGTGCCAACCGTTACAGGTGCCTTGTCTCGTCAGAATCTTGAACTCGGTGGCGGTAAGGTTCAGGAAGGTCATAGAAATTACATCGTGCGTACAACAGGTGAATATACCAGCCTGGATGAAATTAACGATACAGTAATTGCGACAATTAATGGCTACAGTATTCGCCTTAGAGATATCGGAGAGGCAAGTATTGGTTATTCAGATACAACACAGGAATCATTTATCAACGGTGAAAAAGGTGTTTATATCAGCGTTACAAAGCAGTCTGATTCAAACTCCGTAACTGTTGCAAATAATGTATATAAGAAGATTGAGCAGGCGCAAAATAATCTTCCTCCAGATGTTACGCTGGAAATAATCCGTGACTCAACAGATGCTATTCGTGAAACAATTAATACCTTAATTGATTCTGCCTGGCAGGGATTAATTCTTGCGGTAATCATTCTTTTTATCTTTTTACAGAATTTTAAGTCTACAATTATTATTTCAATTTCAATTCCGCTTTCAATCATCATTACGCTTTTTGCAATGAGTATGTTCGGGCTTACCTTGAATATGATGACTTTAACAGGTTTGATTCTTGGTGTAGGTATGATTGTAGATGCCTCAATCGTTATGATTGATAATATCTATTCTTACCGGCAGCGTGGTGCAAAGCCGCGTACTTCGGCAGTTCTTGGTTCTCAGGAAATGCTGATGTCTGTAATTTCTGGTAACCTTACAACAATCTGTGTTTTCATACCATTCATTTTCTTTATAAAAGATCTGGGCTTTATGGGACAGATGTTCAAAGGTGCAATATTTACAATTGTAATTGCTCTTGTATCTTCTTTGCTTGTGGCTATTTTTCTGGTTCCTGTTCTGGCAGGAAAATTTTTGCCTCTTTCAAACAGAAAAGAAAAGCCGGTAAGAAATCCTGTATTAAAAAAGGTTTATGGCTTTTTTGAAACTATTATTCAGTTTTTTACTAAGGCCTATTCAAAACTTTTGAAACTTGCCTTAAACAACAGACTTGTAACAGTTGTTGCCTCTCTGTGTATTCTTGTTGTTTCCTTTGCCTTTATTCCGACAATGCAGATTAATCAGATGCCTGCCGGTCGAGATGATCAGGTTCAGTTGAATATCAATATGGCTACTGCTACTCCTTTTGAAGAGACAAAAGAAACTGTATTGGCATTGGAAGCCTATGTAAAAGAGGAATGTAAAGGCTACAAGACAATCACGACTTCTATTGGCGGAAGAAATACAAACCGTGGTTCTATTACAATTGCATTACCTGAAACTGCAAAACAAATTGATTCAGCAGCTGATATGCAGAATAAACTTCGTAAGCATTTTGCTGAATTCCCTGGTGCCAGACTTTCTTTTAGTGAAGGTTTCCGTGGTCAGTGGATGGGAAGTAGCGTAGATATAGTTCTTCTTTCTGATGATTTGGATGCAGCTCTTGATACTGCAGAAGAAATTCGTGAAGTTATTTCTGCCAACAAAAAAATCAGTGAGCCTTCTGTCAGTATGGATAAGGGGTTGCCTCAGGTTGAAATTGTAATTGACCGTGAACGCGCCTATAACATGGGCGTAGACATAGCAACCGTAGCCCGCGAAATCAATTATGCGATAAACGGTTCAACAGCCTGCACTTACAAGAGCAACGGTAAAGATTATAGCGTAGTTGTTGCTTACAGACCAGAAGACCGCAAAACAATTAATGACCTTGAATCAATTTACGTTCGGGGCAATGGCGGAATGGTAAGCGTAGCAAACTTTGCGTCAATCAAAAAAGGCCTTGGTCCGGTATCCATTCGTCGTGAGAGCCAGAAACGAATTATTCACGTACGTGCCAGCAACCTCACAGAAGAAAATGATAATGTAATTGAAGAGGAAATTAAGGCCGCAATTCAGAGTCAGGTAATTATTCCTGATTCAGTAGTAATTAATTATAAAGGAGCCTGGAAAGATACAATGAGCCAGTATGGCTTCTATCTTAAGATTGCGATTATGGCCATTCTGCTTGTATTTGGTGTAATGGCGGCAACTTACGAAAGTTTTAAGGCTCCGCTGATAAACCTTGCAACTATGCCGTTTATTATTATTGGTGTAATTTTGATTCATAAGATTATTGGAGAGGCTCTTTCCTTTATGACTGCCATTGGTGTAATTATGCTGATTGGTATTGTAGTAAACAACGGTATTATCCTTGTTGACTATACAAATATTCTTGTTGGCCGTGGAGTCGAACTTAACAAGGCCTGCTTTGAAGCTGGAAAGAGCCGTTTTCGTCCTGTTTTGATGACTACTCTTACAACAATTCTTGGTATGCTTCCTATGTGTTTTGCTACAAGCGGACAGGCTAGTATGGTTAGACCTATTGCGATAGCTGTTGTAGGCGGTTTGATTTCCAGTACATTCGTAACACTTCTGATTATTCCAGTTCTGTATAGTCTGGTTATGAGAAAGAAAAAGGAGGCCTAAATGTATCGCGTTGAAATAATTTCAAATCAGTCTGTTCAGGACGATATTACAGAACGTCTTGAAAAAGAGATAGCCGGAGTTCAATACACTTTAATACCAGAAGTTCAGGGCCGAGGTATACGTACAAAAAAAAGCGGCGATACAATCTGGCCTGAAATGAATTTTGTGCTTTTTGCCTATGTAGAACTGGAAGAAGCAAAAAAGATTAAGGAAATTGTTGAGGCTGTAAAAACTCGTTTTCCAAATGAAGGAATCAGCCTGTTTTTTACAAAGGCAGAAGAAATCTAGCTTTATTTATTCATTTGATTCTTTTACGTCCCATGCAACATCTACATTGCGGTCTTCTTTATGAGGAATTCGCTGGTAGATGAGGCAGTCGGCTCTGTGAATTGAAACGCCCTTTGTTCTTGTTACATAACCAGCAATCAAATCAGGATAAGCTGGTTTACAGCATTGTGCGAGGTTGTATAAGACTCTGCGTTCCCCCTGTACAAGAACACCATATTTTTTCTGTGGCCGTGCATCAGCTGCTTCTTTTGCACCTTTTTTGGGACGAGACTTCTTAACGCGGCTAAAGTGCATTGCTCCGCCGCCAGCCGTTCCAACAGTACCTTCTATTCCTGCGGCTGCTGCGTTTTCTTCTGCTTTCAAGGCAAGTCTTTCACTGAACGTCGGGTCATTTGCCATGAGCCAGGAATGAATCTTCTGGTGAGCCTTAGTTGTTTTTACAAGCTTGAGCTGGGCTTCTGTAGGGTGAGCCTGAGGATTTGTAATAATTTCAATTATCTGAGTATTCTGGAGCGGGCGGGAAAGTGGAATAATCTTTCCGTCGGCTTTTGCTGCAATTATCTTTTCACCAATTGCTGTGTGAATAGAGTAGGCAAAGTCTACTGCAGTTGCACCCATCGGAAGTTTTTTTACATCGCCTTTTGGAGTAAATACATAAATCTCGTCGCCAAGCAGTTCATTTTTCAGAGTTTCAAAATTATTCCCTTCGGTAAGGCTGTCCTTAAACTGCTGAAGTTTATTTATAATTGCGAGTCGGTCTTCTTCAATAAGTTCGCGGGAACTTCCTTTTTTATAAAGCCAGTGTGAAGCAATTCCGTGTTCAGCCATATTATGCATATCGTGAGTACGAATCTGAATTTCAAGTGGCTTTCCTTCACACATTACAGTTGTATGCAGCGACTGGTAACCGTTACTTTTTGGCATGGCAATATAGTCTTTAAAACGACCGTCAAGAGGCTTCCAGAGTCCGTGTACAATTCCTACGAGAGTATAGCATTCAGCTGGTGTATTACACAAAATACGGAGTGCAAGCAGGTCAAAAAGCTCTCCGGCCTCTTTATTTCGCTTTCGCATTTTCTGGTAGATTGAATAAAAGTGTTTTGCACGACTTTGTATTTCAATCTTCATACCCATCTTATCTGCAGATTTATAAATACTGTTTACAGCCTTTTCCAGATAACTTGCTCGTTCATCTTTTTTCTGTGCGACAATAGCTTTAATCTGCTGGAAAACAGCCGGATTTGTATATTTGAGACTCAAATCTTCAAATTCATTTTTTTCTGCCTGCATTCCAAGACGGTCTGCAAGCGGAGCCCAGATTTCTATTACAGTCTGTGCAATCGTATGCTGATCGGTCGCTGAAAAATTCTTAATATTGCGCATTCTGTCCAAACGGTCTGCCAGTGTAATCAAAATAATTCTTGCATCATCACACATTGCAAAAAGCATATTGCGGATGGCATCAGACTGATGAATTGTCTTAGTATTAATAGGAAGATTCAGAATTTTATTTACAGTTAAAATGATATTGCAGACATTTTCACCAAAAGATTTTTTGAGTTCTTCTTCCTGAATTTCAAAGTCTTTAATTGAATGAAGGATTGCAGCTACAAGTGTTACTCCGTCAAGTTTACTTTCCGCAAGAATATTTGCAACGCGAAGAGGGTGGAGATGGTAAGGTTCACCGCCGGTTCGAGTTTTATTACCGGCTTTTTCTGTAAGAAGAGACCATGCTTGTGTAACAGCCGCTTTTTCTTCTGAAGAAAGATATTCGTGCTTCGAAAAAAACTCTTCCAGAAGTGCAGCCTGATTTTTTACATCTGATGAAAAAACTTTTTCGCTGCTCATAAATTAAAAATATCAGATAATGGACTTTTTTTCAAATAAAAATCCGTTAAATCTTTATATCTGATCTTCTTCGTGCAGTGAATCAAGTCTTGCCAGGCGTGCCTTATCCGGTTCAATACAAAGATTTTTTTCCTGGGTTGGAAGTACAAGACCCTTTGGTCCGTTTTTTGCACGGCGAAGATATTTTACATGGGTGTAATACAAATCAGTTTTACCAGCATTACGGGCCTTTGAATAATAAACTGCAAGGTTAGCGGCATCTAACAAGATGTTCAGTGGAACAGTCTTTCCTTTTCGTGCTTTTATAAATACATAGCCACCCGGAAAGTCACGAACGTGAAGCCATAAATCATCACCTCGAACATGATGTCTTAAAAGTTCATCGTTTTCATTTGCATCACGGCCCACAAGTATGTACCAGCCGTCAACTGTGTAATCAAGCCCCGGGTGATTTTTCTTCTGCTGTTGTTTTGGGGTTGTATCTCGTCTAAGCAGCTGTTCAATTTTTACAGGGTTCTTTTCGTTTTTGATTTCTTCATAAAGAGCATCTATTTTTGCAAGCTGCTTTTTTGCAATTTCAATATCGTGAACAAGTTCCTCAGAACCGCTTACAGCCTTTTTATACTGCTTATAATAGTCCTGGGCATTTTCCTGTGCAGATTTATCCGGGTCAATTAATAGACGAACTGTTTTACCGGTTTCATAGTCTTCGCATTCAAGGTAACGGGAGCTGCTGTTTATAAGGTGCCCAAAACTCAAAATAAGATCGCCCTGATGCTTGAGCTGTGAAGCATTCTTAAATGATTCAAGCTTTGCTTCCAGATTACGCAGTGCCGATTCTTTTTTAGAGCGGGTAGAGTTGTACCATTTTTCAGCCTTTTCTAAAAGAGATTCACGCGATAGGGTAGAAGAATGTTCAGAATACCACCAGTCAATAAAGGAATTAAAATTAGTAAAGGTGGGGAAAGCCTTCCCCTCGCTCGCACTACATTGCTCGCTACCCCTTCCAGCGGGGAGCCCGCCCCCCGCAACGCCCCCGGCATTTTCCGTGTTCCATTCACGAACAGGGTATTTAACTGCAACTTCTTCTGCCGACTGCTCGCGCACTTCAACTACAAATTTTTCGTCCTTCACTTCATTGCGTTCTGGTCGTCTGAACATTGGTTCAAGAATTGTATTATCGACATTGCAAAGCAAAACATTTGCTGCGTTATTCCAGAGTTTTATATACAGAATATAGTTTTCTTCAAACTCTTCCGGACCGTTTTGTGCTTCAAGTTCTTCTTTAGAAAGAGTCGGCTTTTTAATAAGTGAAATATGAACGTAATCTTTATTCTTCTGTTTTTCTTGAACAATACGGCTAAGTTCCATTTTGATTACGCGTTCAAAGCCAAGCTGGGTAACAGAATTAATGCGGCATCCCTTAATGTGTGCGCGTAAAAATTCCATAAAACGAAGCGGTTTATCATTTTTTGTAATTTTACGTCTGGTTTCGTTTAGGCGAACAGAGTTCTGTGCAGTACAGATAAGTACAGTTTTTGCAGTACCTTCTTTATAAGTATACAAGGCAAGAGTATCGTATCCAGGTTGAATTATTTCCTGAATGAACGCTCCTTCAAGGTTCAGTTCATCAAGGATAAGATTTATTTCATTACAGTTAAGTGACATTTGTTTTGATTATAGAGGATTTTATAAGAATTGTCAGTTAGAAATTGGATTGCAGGTGTGGTGCGATCTTCGGCTCAAGCCCGAAGAGGACATATTATAGAACCTGCACTCTCTTGACTTAACTTCAAAAATTTGGAAAATAGATTCTATGAAATTAAACTCTTTGGTCAAAGTCGTATCAGTCCTCGTCGTACAGGTTACAAGATAACCGGGAGTGAATGATATATTTTGGCAAAAGCAAAAATATAAAATAGAAGCTCTCCGGTAAGGGGAGCTTTTTTTTTATAAAAGATCCTCCGGTCAAGCCGGAGGATGACACGAAACAGGAGATACAAATGAAACACACTGGCGCACAAATCATTGTTAAGTTACTGGAAATGTACGGAATCGAAACCGTAGCGGGAATCCCTGGAGGTTCAATCCTTCCACTTTATGACGAACTCAACCGCTCTTCAATCCGACACGTCCTTGTGCGCCACGAGCAGGCTGCCGGATTCATTGCGCAGGGTATGGCCCGTTCAACCGGAAAGCCTGCTGTTTGTCTTGCAACTTCAGGTCCTGGTGCCATGAATCTTCTTACTGCAATTGCAGATGCACGCGCAGACTCAATTCCAATCATCGCAATTACAGGACAGGTAAATACAAGTCTTATTGGAACAGATGCCTTCCAGGAAGCAGATACATTTGGTCTTTCCTTCCCGATTACAAAGCATTCTATTTTTATTAAAACTCCATATGATTTGCTCGAAGCAATTCCAAAAGCTTTTGAAATTGCCACAAGCGGTCGTCCAGGTCCTGTTTTAATTGATGTTCCACGAGACGTTCAGCTCAAAGAATGTGATTTTGATACCTGGCCGGACATTAAAAAAATCCGTCTGCACGATATTCGTTTTCATACACCTATTGATGAATATTCAGAAAAAATGGGAAAAATTACAGATCTCTTAGCATCTGCAAAACGTCCTGTTTTATATTGTGGTGGTGGTTGTGATTCAGAAGAAGCTGCCAGTGGAATTAAAGCCTTTTTGCAGAATTATAAACTTCCTGTAGTAACAAGTTTGATGGGACTTGGCTGTGTACCGGAAAGTTCAGAGTGTTTTATAGGTATGGTTGGTATGCACGGAAGTCACGCAGCAAACGTTGCAATGCATGATTCTGATCTTGTAATTGCTGCCGGAGTTCGTTTTGATGATCGTGCAACAGGCGTAGTAAGTAAGTTCTGTCCAGATGCTAAGATTGTTCACATTGATATTGATGCCGCAGAAGTTGATAAGATTATGGAATCAAATATCTCTGTAGTTGCAGATGTTGAATCTGTATTCCCGGTAATTGCACAGCTTGTTAGCGAAAGAAAAATCAGCTCGGATGAAAGCTGGCTTAAGAAAATCAGAAAACTTAAGAGTGAATGCCATTCAATTGAATGCGGCCGTCCTAAGGGAGAAAAACTTGCAAATCCACGGGAAATTATTTCTAAGATTCCGGAACTTGCAGCCGAAGCGGGAATTGCTTCAGATGGACTTATTGCAACAACAGATGTAGGTCAGCATCAGATGTGGGCAGCACAATATTATCCTGTAGAAAGACCTCGTTCTTTCCTTACATCAGGTAGTCTTGGAACTATGGGCTTTGGTTTACCAGCTGCAATTGGTGCTGCTATCGCAAATCCAGATAAAAGAATCGTATGTTTCAGCGGTGATGGTTCAATCATGATGAATGTTCAGGAAATGGCAACACTTGCAGAACAGAATCTTCCTGTAACAATTATTGTTTTTGAAAACGGTACTTTGGGAATGGTTTACCAGCAGCAGAAGTTCCTTTTTGATAAGAATTACAGTGCTTCTGTATTCGGACGTTCTCCACAGCTTCTGGAAATTGCTCGTGGTTTTGGAATTGAAGCTATTGATGCAGATTCAGATTCTGAATGGTACAAAAAAGCCTTTGATAACAAACGTCAGAACAAACCTTGTTTCGTACGAATCAGCGTAGACAGCGAAGAAAACGTACTTCCGTTTGTTCCGGGCGGTAAAGCAAATATTGATTCAATTAGAGATTAACGCTCAATTGTAAAGAATGCGATTTCGCTTTTCCAGTCTATGGTGTTTTTGTCACAGCCGGTAATTAAAAGATTTACAATTTTCTGTAATTCTGCATTACCGCCTACTGCCTGACTCATTTTAGCACCGTAGGCTGATGTTTCAGGAGTAAACCATTTTTCTATTTCTGCAGGTGTAATACGGCGTTTTTCTGTAATTACCTGTGAAGCAACTTTTACTGTAAAGCCCCGGTTTCGGAACAGATTCGCAATAAAGATTGCATCCCATGAAAAAAGAGGATTATCTCTGTCTCCAAAGAATTCCTGCTCTGCTGCTTCCATTTTATCCAGTGTTGTTCTGAACGGAGGCAGGCTTTCTGGTGGCAAAATCTGTTTACGTACAATTTCGCTTATATGCTGTCCACGGCATGGAATCTTTTGAGAAATTACAACCTTCCAGCCTGTTGCCAGAGGGCATTCATAGTTAAAGTCTTCGCCGGCTTTTTCTACGGCCTTGTCTAAATCTGAATAGGGAACTGACGGAGTTTCTGCTTCATCAGCTTCTTTTTGTGGAGTCATAATTCCAGCCAGAGAATCAGCCAGTGCAATAATTGAAGGTTCACTTGCAAACGGGTCTGTAAAAAAGACTCTGTCAAAAACGGCTCCGTTATACTGGAACTTTACGAGAATATTATAAAAATCTTTTTGAGTAAGAAAATCAGTCGAAATTGAACTGCCACGGTACTGCAAAATAGGGCGGTCAAGGCTGCCAAGTGTGCGGCCGTATTGTTCAAGAATCTGCATACCTTTTTCTGTCCTGCAGACTCCGCAGGTAACTCCTTCCGGAGTTTTTCGTGCAATGTCCCAGAGTAAAAGTCCGTTATCTGCATTCCAGATAAGAGAACGATGATGACGCAGGAGGTCTGCCATAGAAATCATTGTGTCCCGGATTCCAAGCAAAACTTCTGCACGGTTTGAATCGAGGCGTTGTCTCCAGAAACGGTCTGCGCGGTTCAATACAACTTCTTTTGCCGGATCTTTAGGGCTAAAGGTAAGATTTTCTTCGGTTTTTATAGTTCCACTCTTAAAATGTTCGTTTACCCACCATTCAGAAATAGGATTTTCACCGAATTCTGATTTTTCTGGTTTATTGGCAGTAAATACATTTATAGAGCCGGTAGTTTCTGGAGAGGAGGCAAGTTCATCTGAGGTGTATTGTTCTTTTGTTTGTGTCTTTTCAAGAATGGCAGCAATCTGTAGTTCTCGTCTTGAAAGTACTCCTTCGCGGATTGTGGCTTCATAGCCTTGTGTACTTGGTGTATAAAAGACTCTTCCAGTTAGAGAATCTGGAAGGTACTGCTGAGCTACCCAATGATCTCTGTAAGCGTGAGGGTAAAGATATCCGGCACCGTGACCAAAACCTTCTGCATCACGGCTGTTATCTTTCAGATGGTTTGGTACTTCTGCATCTTCTTTTTCAACAGAAGCAAGGGCATCAAAGAAGGCCATGCTACTGTTTGATTTTGGCGCTGTTGCAAGATATAGTGCCGCATGAGCAAGAAAATAACGGCCTTCCGGCATACCAACGCGATCAAAGGCATTTGCACAGCTTTCAACAACAGTAACAGCATTTGGATCTGCAAGACCTGTATCTTCGCAGGCTGAAATTAACATTCTGCGGAAAATAAAATGCGGGTCTTCTCCAGCTGCAACCATACGTGCAAGCCAGTAACAGGCTGCATCCGGATCACGCCCACGCAGGCTCTTTATAAAAGCGCTTATTATATCGTAATGGTAGTCACCGTCCCGGTCATAAAGCACAACTTTTTTCTGAATGGATTCTTCTGCAGCTTCTTTTGTAATATAAATCTGTGTTCCATAAGCTGGAACTGGTGGTTCGGCAAACGGAGACCATTTTTCAGGTGTAGTTTCAATAGCAAGTTCAAGTGCATTTAATAAAGAACGGGCATCACCATTTGCTGTTTCAATCAGATGCTCGAGGGCGCCCGGTTCAAACTCAACTTTCCAGTGTCCGTAACCACGTTCCTCATCGTGTATAGCCTGATAAGCAGCCTTTTCCAGATCATTATAGGTTAGTGGCTTCAGCTGAAAAACTCGGGAACGGCTTACAAGAGCTTTATTTACTTCGAAAAATGGATTTTCTGTAGTTGCTCCAATCAAAATGACTGTGCCGTTTTCTACCCAGGGTAAAAGTGCATCCTGCTGGCTTTTATTCCAGCGGTGTACCTCATCAACAAATAAAATTGTGCGGCGGGAATAAAGATTGTAATAATCTTCTGCCTGTTTAATTGCATCTCTGATATTCTGAACGCCGGTAAGAACTGCATTCAGGGTAAGAAAGTTTGATTTTGTATGATTTGCAATAACGCGGGCGAGGGTAGTTTTACCGCTTCCCGGAGGTCCGTAAAAAATTACAGAAGTAAGCTGGTCTGCGGCAATTGCGCGGCGAAGGAGACGGCCTTTTCCAACAATGTGGTCCTGGCCGATATACTCATCAAGATTTCGTGGCCGCATTCTTGCAGCCAGCGGTTCCTGAGTAAGTTTTATCTGTTCAAATAAGCTTTCAGACATGTCTCTCCTTAATTCAGCTTATTCGCGGTTCCAGTTTCCACGTGCAGGATAGTATGACCAGAGACCAATATTATCATGAAGACCGGAATAACTGCTGAAGGTTATAGATGCATAAAGGGCACTTTCTTCTTCTGTTTTGTCTGGAGTAGCATTTAGAAGTGTAAGAACCTTATAAATGCTTGTAATCTGGAAGTCTGCATTAGTTGTAAAATCTGAAGTTGTATCAAGAGGCTTACCTTCTTTGTCGCGGAGAACACGGGTAATGCCGCCAGCATCGCTTGTTGTGCTGGTAAGTTCTCCCATTCCTATAAGGATAGAATCATTTGTTACAGCCAAAGCTGAAATTACAGTTCCTGCTGTACAGGATTTTTCCCAATCAGATGAATAATTGTCTTTTGTTTTATACTTAAGAGTATATCCGTCTGCATAAAAAATGTAGTTTGCCTCAGAGTTTTTTGTTTCATCTGTTGTAACTGTTTTTGAATTAAAGAATTTTACTTCATCATTGAACCAGGCTGCTGAGTATACACGAGAATCAATATTGCCATCTTCAACTTTTGAAATTGTTACAGGATTCTCGCTTGAATCGTCAGTTCCAACAAGTTCAAAGTATTTATAACTTCCGGTTGTCTCATCATCTTTTACATATGTACAAATATATGCGTGTCTATGAGCTTTTTGTGGTGCATTTGTCTGGAAGAATGCAAAATCTGAGTAATAAACTTCTTTTGTTGAGTTATATAAGTATGGAGAGCATTCTTCGGCATTTAAGTGAACCCAACTGCTTAAAACATCAGGTTTTTGAGAGGCCCAGATATCAAGTGTAGTAGGATTTGTTGTTCCTTCTGAACCAGTTGTTTTATAAGGAGCGGCAACAAGGTAAAGTGTGTCACTATTTGCAAAAACGCCGATAAGCTGCTTTCCATTAAATCCAGTATTGTCAAAATCAAAACTGGAAAGGGAAAATGGAACGCTCATTGTTGCCCAGCTGCCGTGTGTTTCGTTATCTGCTTTTTTATATCTTAATCCGCCGTCTGCACTAAGAAACAGATACTCTTCGCCGTTCATTGTAAATCTTGTAATCTGACCAATATTTCCCGAAACAGTTGCAGATTCCGGTGCTACGTCTCTTCTTACTTCATAAAAAATCGGGTCAAAACAGCTGCTAAAAATCATTAATAATGGAAGAAAAAGTATTGTAGTTATCTTATTTATTTTTTTCATTTTATAATCCTGTAGTTTTAATATTAGAAGTGATAGCGTACACCTAAATCAACAGAAGCAAATAATCCGTTGTCGTTGTAATCTTTATTTGTATACCAGAGTGGAATCCAATATGCATGTGCAGAAAGTCCAAAAGACCAGGTTTCTGACCATCTGTAGTAAGCACCTGCAGAAGCTTTCATTGCCAGAGCTGGAAAATACATAAGCTGCTGGCAGGAAACTGTAGCAAAACCTACATTCAGCATAAATGGAAATTCAAATTTACCTATATATGGCTGATAAACTACACCAAATGTAATAGGAACTGTAACCAGAGGTTTTTTTCCGACAGAAAGGTTGTATCCAAGAATTGCATCGCCACCAATGGCAAAATTATTTGAAAGAAAATAATAGTATCCAACAGAAGCTGCTGCACCAACATATAATTGAGAACCAAAATTCAATGGGAAATTTGCTCCCAAATCAATTTTTAGAAACTGGTCTCCTTCTCCATTCTGTTCATAAACATATCCGTCATCGTATTCATCTTCATCATTATAATCCTGCGAAAAAAGTGCAGTTGTACATAAAATTAGAGAGAATAATATAGAAATAAAGCGTTTCNATATTGCGACCTTTTTTTTATTTCAGTATATTTTGTTACTATAAGAATATACTGTTTTTATGGCAGTTTATCAATAAAACAGAAAGGGGCTTGGAAGGTTACATGAGCGCAGTTATTATCGACGGAAAACAGGTTGCTGCAGATGTTCGCGCAGAAGTTGCAGCTAAGGTTGCAGAATTAAAAGAAAAAGGTATTGCACCTTGTCTTGCAGTTATTTTAGTAGGAGAAAATCCTGCCAGTGTTAGTTATGTTACCGGTAAGCAGAAGGCACTTGCTGAAGTTGGAATGGTAGATCGTTCTGTACATTTACCAGAAAGCACTACAGAAGAAGAGCTTCTTAGGCTGATTGATGAACTTAATGCTGATGATTCTGTTCATGGAATCCTTGTTCAGCTGCCACTTCCAAAGCATATTAATGAAGAAAAAGTAATTATGGCAATTTCGCCGGAAAAAGATGTTGATGGTTTCCACCCTGTAAGTGTTGGAAATCTTATGATTGGCCGTCCAGGATTTTTGCCTTGTACTCCTCACGGAATTATCGTTCTGCTTAAAAAGGCCGGAATTGAAACCAGCGGTAAGCATGCGGTTGTAATTGGTCGTTCTAATATCGTAGGAAAGCCGGTTTCTATATTGCTCGCCCGCAAAGATGTAAACTGTACTGTAACAATGTGCCATACAGGTACTAAAAATATGGCTGAAATTACACGTCAGGCAGATATTATTGTTGTAGCAAGTGGTCATCCACACACTCTTACAGGTGATATGGTAAAAGATGGAGCTGTTGTAATTGATGTTGGTGTAAACCGCATTCCAGACAGCACTAAAAAGTCTGGTTTCCGCCTGATTGGTGACTGTGATTTTGATGATTTGAAGGAAAAAACTTCATTTATTACTCCTGTTCCTGGTGGAGTAGGTCCAATGACAATTGCAATGCTCATGCAGAATACTCTTGAGAGTGCAGAACGCAGATTGAAGGCGTAAAAATGAGAGACATTCAGAGTGAAGAAGACACCCGTGCCGTTCCTCTTACAAAAGTTGGAGTAAAAGGTGTACATTACCCTGTAACGGTACTGGATAAAAATTCAAAGCAGCAGCAGACTACAGCGACTGTAGATTTATATGTAAACCTTCCTCATAACTACAAGGGCACTCATATGTCGCGCTTTATTGAGGTGTTTCATAAATATCATGAAGATATTTCCATGCATCATTTTCTTGATATGCTTGAGGAAATGAGGGGAAAGCTTTCTGCGCAAAAAGCTTATGGTCGTGTACAATTTCCTTATTTTATAGAAAAGAAAGCCCCTGTAACTGGTGCTGCTGGAATTATGCAGTATATCTGCTCGTATGATGGCGAAGTTAGTGAAGAAGGGGAGCGAAAGTTTTATGTTTCCATTCAGGTTCCAATAGCAACACTTTGTCCGTGCAGTAAGGCAATCAGTGAATATGGAGCCCATAACCAGCGTGGAACTGTGAGAGTACGTCTGTTGTATAAAGAGTTTTTCTGGATAGAAGATATAATTGATATGATAGAAAAATGTGCTTCAACCCCGCTTTATACACTGCTTAAACGAAAAGACGAAAAATTTGTTACCGAAAATGCATATGATAATCCGCGTTTTGTCGAGGATGTTGTCCGCGAAGTATACCTTGGTCTTAAAAAGACAGGTTTTGAATGGTTTACTGTAGAAGCCGAGACAGACGAGAGCATTCATAATCATAATGCATACGCTTTTGCTGAATATTCTGAATAATCTGATAAAAAAAAGAAGAGAGCCGTTGCAAGCTTACCCGATAAGATTGACAACGGCTCTTATAACGTACGTAAAAATCAAAAAATTAATAATGTTTTTTAAATAAGTTTTTTGTTTTTAATTCATTTTTAAATCATTTTTTTAATTATTTTTTAATAATCATTTTTAACTGTTTGTTTTTAACTTTATACTAACTTTATTTACTCTATGATTATAGTAATATGACTCGAGTAATATGTCAAGAAAAAATGCAAAAAAAGTTTAAAAATTTGCAAAATTTTAGTGATTTTTCAGAAAAAAATAGCTTTTTTGTAAAAATAAAAGTACAAAATAAAAAATAAATTGGAAAATTTGATATGACTTAAGTCATATTCAATTAACAATGGTTAAAAATTCGGCGAGACAAGGCACATTCACGTTAAAAGTCATGTTTTCGTCGTTTTGAGGGGGTGTAATGTACCCTGAATAAAAAAAACGACCCTAAAAGAGCCGTTCTTTTACTTTTTTAATTTTTACGTACTGAATCACGGATTATTACGTTGCCGTGAACAACTTTTTTACCAATATGGTAATTTGGATTTTCAAGTTTTAGGACAATGGTTTCAGCAGCAAGCTGAGCCATTGTATTATAATTAATACTGTAGGTAGTTAGCTTTGGAATTCCTATATCAGCAAAGATTCCATCATCAAAAGCTGCTACAGAAATGTCTTTAGGAATACTGTATTCCATTCCTTCCAGGTTATGAATCAGCTTGTAGGCAGTACGGCACTCATTACAGATAAACGCATCCGGCATTTCGTCTGGTAAAATAAGGCTGATTTCTTCGCCATAGTCATTTACATCTGGAATAAGGAATTCTTTTTTTAGTTCAAAACCACGGTGAAGCAGGGATTTTGCAATACCAAGATAACGGTCCATTACAAGTTCTGCAAAGTGAATGTTTCCTACAAAACCAATGCTTTTACACCCCTGATCAAGAAGATAATTTGCAAGCGTAAATCCGGCATATAGATTGTCAGTTATAATACCGCCGCTGTTTTCATCATTATATATATGAGCAAGGAAAAGGAATGGTTTGTCTGTGTTTTTAAGCACTTGAACGTATTCTTTGCTCATCTGACCTAATACAATAAAGGCACTTACTTTATTTTCTTTTAGGATTTTTGGAAGAATGAGAAGATGCTCTGTTTCGTCTGAAATGATTTCTGTTATTCCATAGTAATTCAGCTGTAAAAGATTAGAAATAAGCGGTTGCTGAAGGGACATATAGGATGCATTGGCATTCATGCTTCGTTCAGCTATAAGAATGCCTATGTTGTGAGACGAACCGTCATCATTACCGGATGGTTGAGCTTTTTTATAACCAAGTTCATCGGCTTTTGCCAGAATCTTGGCCCTTAAATCTTCACTCACCCCTTCTTTACCTGATAACGCTTTAGAAACTGACATGACAGTAACATCGAGCTCATCTGCGATGTCTTTCATTGTAACTACGTTTCTCATTAACTTAATTATATAGTAAAATTAAAGTTAACGCAAAGGTATTGATAAACATATTTATAAAATTTGTGATTTTTTGTACAATATTATTCATATTATGTGTAAGAAGACTTATTTTTTTGAAACTTACGGCTGTGAGATGAATATAGCCGAATCTGCCGCAGTAGAGCAGCTTTTTATTGCCAGAGGCTGGAAAAAATCTGATTCCGCTCAAACTGCTGACGTTGCAGTAATAAATACCTGTTCAATTCGAGAAACTGCCGAAAATCGTATTCTTGGAAGATTGGGGTGGTTCAGCGGGCTTAAAGCTGTTCGCGAATGTCGTCCAGGGGCTAAATCAAAAATGCTCGAAGAAGCTGCAGAATATGTCCGTGATGGAGCAAAGCCATTAACATTGATTGTTATGGGCTGTATGGCAGAGCGTCTTCTTAAAAGTTTTCAGAAAGATTATCCTTTTATTGATTATGTTGTCGGAACTTATGCTAAACATCATTTTGCAGAAATTATTTCTGCGGTAGAAGAAGGGAGAAAGCCTTTCCAGATTGATGATTCTGAAAAATATCGTTTTGCTTCGTTATCTGCAGAGCCGGGGGCTTTCTCTACTTTTGTTCCTATTATGCACGGTTGTAACAACTTTTGTACCTATTGTATTGTTCCGTATGTTCGTGGCCGCGAGCTGAACCGTCCTGTTGATGAGGTTTTACATGAAATTGATTTGCTTGGAAATATGAATGTCCGTGAAATCACTTTGATTGGACAGAATGTTAACAGCTATCATAGTGATGATGGAGTGAACTTTGCCGGGCTTCTTCAGAAAATTGCTGACCATCTGCGAGAAACTGATTCTCAAATTAAATGGGTTCGCTTTATGTCTTCTCATCCTAAGGATTTTTCTGATGATGTTATTGATGTAATTGCAAAAGAGCCTGTAATTTGCCGTCATATTCATCTTCCGGTTCAAAATGGTTCTACAGCAGTGCTTAAGGCTATGAACCGTCGTTATACGCGTGAGCAGTATCTGGCTCTTGTTGAAAAAATCAAGGCTCGTATTCCGGAAGTATCGCTTACAACTGATATTATGATGGGCTTCCCTGGTGAAACCGAAGCTGATGTTCAGGATACTTTGGATTTAATGCGTCAGGTAAAATATGAATCTGCAATGATGTATTTTTATAATCCGCGAGAAGGAACTCCTGCTGCAAAAATGGAACAGATTCCGGTAGAGATCCGAAAAGAAAGATTGCAGAGGGTAATTGACCTTCAGCTTGAGCATACTCATGAGCAGATGTCTAAGCGGGTAGGTTCTACTGTTATGGTTCTGGTAGAAGGTGTAAGTCGTGATGATAAAACTGAACTTCTTGGCCAGACAGAACAACATGAGAAAATTGCTTTTAAGGCAGATAAGTCTAAAATTGGCAGCTTTGTGAATGTAAAAATAACCGAACTAAGCGGAAATACTTTCCGTGGATTATTGGAGGGATAATATGATTATAAGTTTAATCTTGATTTTATTGCTCATTATCTTTATGGCATTCTTTATCGGAATGAACCTCAGTAATGCTTGTACTTTCTGGTTCTTTAAGACTTATACTGATTTGCCGGTTGCAGTTCTTGCATTGATTGCGTTTGGTGCCGGAATTATCTTTGCATTATTGTTTATTCTTGTTGCAAAAATGCGAGCTCCTGCAAGCGATGCAGAAGTTCGTGCACAGAAGAAACTGGAAAAGAAAGCTAAAGCAGAAGAAAAACTCCGTCTTGCAAAAGAAAAACAGGCAGAAAAAGAAGCTAAAAAGATAAAAGAACGCAAACCGGAAGCCGAAGTATAATATATGAAGAAAATATTTTCGTTTGTACTTAGTGTCTTTTTATGCGCATCGGTTTTTTCGGCAGAACTCACAGCTTCATTTGTTACGTCTGAGGCTGCAAAAAAAGATTCGGTTGAGGAATCAGTTTCTTATCTCAAATCTCAAATCTCAAAAATGACTGTGGCTGCCGAAAAACGGGCCGCTTATATTTTTCTTGCTTCCCTTCAGGAACAGATGGCTTTATATGATGATGCACAAAAAGCTTATGCCCAGGCCGCTGCTATTGCTGCGGGCGATGTAGCCGGAATGCCTAAGAAGACTAACGAGCAGATTGTTCTTGATGCAGTGCGATGTGCTTTGAGCTCGGGAGATTATGCTACTGCTGACAGTTATTTGAATTCGGCTGTTCGTAATTCAAAAAATGCCACTGTACAGGCTTATATTAAGCTTTATAGTCAGTGGAGTGCACTTTGTAAAGCAGAAACTGTGTCTGATATTCAGGAGCCTGTTGTAATGCTTCAGGCATATTTAAAAGTTGATTCTATGAATGCTGTAAAACCAGCAGTTTTGCTTACGCTCTGGTATGTTACCGGTGATACTTCATATTCAAAACAGATTACAAAACTTTATCCAAAATCAATCGAAGCTTCTATAGTTCAGGGAGATGTTCAGCTCCTGCCAACGCCATTCTGGTTCTTTGTTCCAAAAAGCGGTGAAGCAGAACAGGGAACTGGAACCTTTGCCGAGATTGAAGTTCCAAAGAATGATGCAAAAACGGGTTCAAAAACAGAAGAGGCTTCGGCATCTGTCGCTCCTGCTAAATTTACAAAATGGCAGCTTGGTTTATTCCGCACAGAAAGCAATGCAAAACTTCTTGCAGATGAAGTAAAGGCAAAAGGCTTTGATTCTTATATCACAACCGAAAAACGAGCAAGCGGTACAACATATTTTATAGTTCTTGTACGCGAAGATAAAACTGGAAACGTTGCAGACCGCCTTAGATCTTCTGGTTATGATTGTTATGGAGTGGAATAGTAAGATTCCACTCTCATAATTTTACCCTGATATTTTTTTATTTTACCCTCGCAAAAAAGCATCTTACCCGAAAGCTACTTGTGTGGTCAGCTTTTTGCCCTTATCATGCAAATGTAACTTGAAAAGAGGTTCTTTTGGAGGATAATATGAATAAATCAAAGGATAAGCCAAAGGGTAAGTCAAAAGGAGGCACTATGATTGGCAGAATTATTTGGGAACTTGTTAAATTTTGTATTACAGCTTTTATAATCACAAATATTGTAAATATCATTTTAATGGGTGCCTTAGTGCCTCGCTTTGAACGTCATGCTAAGGGGGGAAAATATTTTGTGAGCCCGGGAGCTCAGACAGTAAGAACCCCGGCAGGCTCATATTTTGAATTTCAGCAGGGCGGCGGCTGTGCAGGTTTTTCATCTGCCTTTGTGCTTCGTCATAGTGGAGTTCAGATTGGCGGAGAAGAAGCTTTTAAGGATGTGCCGTTTCAGATGAAGGGTGGGCTTGCCTTTCCAAAAGGAATCACAGGCTTTTTCAAAAAGCGCGGAATTAAAATGACAGCCTGCAGCGGAAACTTT
>CAMNIU010000007.1 GCA_946540605.1 uncultured Treponema sp. | reverse complement strand
CTGTACGCCGAAAACCTGAACTGTAAAATCAAAAATCCTGCTTCCAGCATACAGATTTTCTCTTTTTTGAATTTTTGTACGCCAGGAACACAACAACTTCACAAAAAGTGGCCCGCAACATTCAAAAAAATCGCCGCCACACCCAATTTTGGCATACAAAACTTGAACTTATTCAATTTTTGTATGCCAAAAAAGCAGAGAGCCCCAAAAAGCCCTCAATTCCGGCATACAGATTTCACAATTTGTCAAAATTTGTATGCCAAAAACACAAAACATGGAGGAATACATGAATAAAGAACTCATCAAACCTGATAATCTGACACCTCAGCTACATAAACAGCTTTTAGAACTCAAAAAGTGTCTGGAGTTCAAAGTGAAAGTGCAAAAAACAATGCCAGTCGGGCACCTGAGGATTGCTCAAAACATAGGAACTCGCCATCCCCAGTTTTATCACTTCACCAGTACAGATCATTCAAATGGAAGTTACCTCCCCCACACTAAAATTGCATTCATCAAAAAGCTTGCGCAAAAAGATTACGACCAGAAGCTCATCAATCTGCTGCGCATACAAATTAAGTCGCTGGAAAAGTACCTCACAAAGTGCGACGGCAAAATTGAACAACTATATTCCAAATTGCCACCAATCCGCCAGCAGCTCATCACCCCGACACCCCTTACAAATGAACAATATATAGAAGAATGGCGCAGTGATACATGGCAGGGCCTTGCCTTTTCAGAAGATTCACAAGATTTTTACACGGCAAACAAAGAACGAGTTCGCTCCAAGTCCGAGGTAATCATTGCCGATACACTAAAAAGATATGGCATTCCTTACAAATATGAATATCCTCTGGAGCTTGGTGGCATCACCTTTCATCCGGATTTTCTTTGCCTCAACGTGCGCACGCGTCAGGAGTTCATCTGGGAACATTTTGGCATGATGGATTGTCCCGACTATATGGAAAAAGCAATCCAGAAAATCAGTGTATACAATGAAAATAAATATTTTCTCGGCAAAAACCTGATAATCACAATGGAAACAAAAATCAATGGCATAAAAACACAACAGCTTGAACGACTGATAGAGACATATTTAAGCTGATGAAAAAATCATGCCCTCAATTCGCAAATAGTTTAATTCTGGTTACCCACAACTCAAAAGACTTTAAAGTCTTCCAGCAGCATTTTAATCTGATGCTGGAAGACTGGTCTTTGTAAACTACTTGCGGCGTTTTGCTAAGAGCACTGCAGCGGCAGTTACAAGGGCTGCCGTAATCAGGGCAATGAATGTCCAGATGAGAGCTCTTGAATCAGAAGCATTCATTTCTTCTTCTGCAAGAGGTTCGCTATAAACAGGCAGATTCATTGTTGCAGAAGGCTCAACTGTATCAGCGATAATAGAAGTTTCTGTTGTATCAGCAGAAGCGATAACCTCAGCTGCAGTTTCTGTTACAGTTTCAACCACATCACCAAGTGTAGCTGCAGAAGTTACTGCAACTGACTCAACAGTTTCAGAAGCTATCGGCTGTTCAACAGGTGTCTTTACAGACTTAGCAGCTTTTTGTGCTTTCTTGGCCTTCTTTGCGGCTTTCTTTGTAACTACTGAAGCAGATTCATTTACCTTGTCTGCAAAATCACTTGAGTTCAAGTCATCAGTTACCCAATTTGGAATTGTGATGCTTCGAGTCTTATCTGTTTCTACAGGAGTATAGCTGATTTCTGAACTAGCACCTGTAATTCTTGAGATGAGTCCTGAGAAGAAGCCTCCACGAGAACCGGCATTGCCAGCATCATTAGATTGTGAACCATTTTCATCAGGATTACTTGGAGCTTCAAACAGAGTTATATTAACCTTTCCATTTGAAGTATCAAGTTCAAGAACTTCACCAGTAGAAATTGTGGCACCGTCTTTTGGCTGAAGTATCCATATCTTAGAATTCCATTCTGCGTTAGTTACATCAACTGTACCAGTTCCAATATATTTTACATCATTTAATGTTACTTCATCTGGAAGAGTAATTGTTACAGAAGCATAATTAACTGTACTAGTTCCTTTATCTATAGTTACATCAGTGGCTTTAAGTACCTTCTTTTCAATAACAATCACAGGCTCTTCAATTGTAAATTGAGCAGCACCTTCATTGATTACAAGCTTGATTTTATACTCATCTGTCCATGAAGCTTCTGGAACTCCAGTCAAGGTAATAGTTCCTGTTTCTGGTGTTACATCTTCAGCAGAAGTCTTTTCAAATACTCCTGTAATTGCATCCATATCTGTAGCAACCTTATTTAACGCTGTAGCCGGAACATTTTCACCAAAAGTTACATCAATTGTATAGCTACCATCATCCTGTTTAGAAGCTGAGCCGAGAGTAATATTAGTTGCCTGCAATGGCTTTGCAGGAACAATAACATCTGTAACCTTATCTATTCCGTTCTTACCTTCTGCATCTGCATTGAATGTGAGAGTTATAGTTTGATCATTCCAGGTTGCAGATGGAAGATTATCTACAGTTACTGTCTTAGAACCTTCATTCCATGATGCTTTTACTCCATAATCGCCAGTAACATTTGTAATTTCTGAAGCAGGCGCACCATTTTTAAGGTTTACAGGAATTGTATATTTACCTTCCTCACCTGCAACCGGAGAAGCATTGCCTAACTCAAAGTCTTCAGAAGTAAATGGTCTCTTTGTAACTTCGAATACTTCAATGTCTCCCAACTGCTTAATGTTCAAATATACTTTCTGTTTTTCCCAACCTGGAGTTACATTCAAAGTATATTCTTTTGATTCTGAATTCCAGCTGCCGGATGCACTGCATTTTCCAATTTCTGTAGTTGATGGAGATACAACAATATCCTCTGCATTCAAAGTTGCATTACCAGGAACTGAAATTGTGAGAACGTATTCGGTAGTTCCTGCTACATATTCAGGAGCACTTCCATTCTGTTTAATTTCAATATCCTCTTTTGCAATAGCATCAATTGTAAAGATTGAGAATGGTTCGAAATCCTGAACTGTTACAGTAACAGGCTTTTCATCCCAATCTGGAGCTACAGTCAACTTGTACTTGTTTACAGAATCTTCACTAAGTTTAGCAATTGTTGCGTTACCAGCAGAAATATATGTTGCAGTTTCTGTATTATCTGGAATTGCTACATTTGCAGGAACATTAACTGTGAGTTCATACTCTGTTGTGCCTTTTACGTAACCATTAGGATTTACTGTTATGCTCAAATCAGCTTTAGTAAACTCGTCAAGTTTAAATACTTCTTTAGCTACAGTAACAGGTGATGTTGAACTTCCATTATTTGTATCACCGGTAATTTGCAGTCTAATAGGCTTTTGAGTCCAGCCTTTATTTGCTTTAAATTCAGCTTTTACAGGAGAAGAAGCAATATTAGAACTAATCAAAGTTGCATTTGAAACGGAAAGTCCAGTTACTGCAGAAGCTCCATCTGGAATTGTCAGTTCAGCAGTAAACTTCCTAAATCCTTCTTCACCTTCTACATCAGTTCCCTTATCCCATGTCAAAGCATTAATTCCAATATGCTCTGGAGCAATTTGAGGAACAGTCAAAACTGGGTCAGTATCAAATGAATCATTAATTCTAAGAGTTACATTCTGGTCTTTTCCCCAATCCTGAGCAACAACATCTTTTAAGGTAACTTTTACAGTCTTATTGTCTGTTCCTTCAACGACTGTCCAAGTACCCACTTTTGCATTCTTTGCTGTAATTCCAGTGATATTATCTGCTGAAGGACCATTCTTAACAGTAACGAAAACTTCATAACCAGAACGTTTGTTGAGTTCCCAGGTAGCAGCTTGAGTTTCTATATAGTCTTTTGTGAGAGTAAATGCAGGTACAAAGTTTTCAACAGTTACTGCTTTATTGTCATCTCCATTAATTATAATCTGTACATTCTGAGCAAACCATTTCTGTGAAATCTTATTCAATTTTACTTTTAGACCAGAAAGGTTAAGATAGCCCTGTGTACCATTTAATGTTGGAGAGGCTTTAGTACTAACATATCCATTGAAAGTTACCTTTGCGACAGCAACATCAGTTCCATTTACCTTTGCAGTTACAGATTTAATGATAGATCCATCTGGTGGCATAATTTCAAAAGTATAATCATTTGCATTTGGATCAAAGGTTGGAGCTGTTATTGTTGGAGCATCTGCATCAACTAATTTTCCTTCAGCATTTGTTTTCTTTGTAAAGAGGTCATTTACAATCCACCAAAGTGAGCTGGCAGCATCAGATTTTGCAATCTTATATGCTATAGATTCATTTCCTACACTATCTCTTATATACAATGTAATCTCGTTATGAACCAATTCTACGTTAGGTAACTGGATTTTGTAACAGACTTTATCTGTATTATTCCAGTTAATGGACTCTGTATTACCAAAGCCCTTCCATCCAGAGTCTATAGCAGATTCCCCACTACCAATAACAGTCTTATACTGTGAAACAGCTGAATATGTTATGAAGTCATTTTTGTTCAAACCTATATCGCTATTGCTAGCTCCCGTATATTTAAATCCATCTGTTATATCAGTTATAGGAAGATAAATTGCAAAATCTCGAGGATATGAATTTGTTTTACCTGTCCAAGAAGAATTTTCCTCATCATTTACTGTTTCAACAGCATCAGAAGAAGCCTTGTATTTCCACAAACGACTAGTACCATTATTCGTACTTATATATGCATTTGAAACAGCAGGACCTTCAATATCGCGTTTCCAGCGGATATTTATTTCACTTGCTGGATTGAGAAGGTATGAATCAGATTCCGTACCCTTACTATTTTTTTGAGTTGGTTTTCCATAAACTTTTGCATAAAGCTGGTTTCCTCCATACTGGTCATTGTTATCAAACACAGTATGATCCCATTTGTTATTTTTTTTGTTTCCAACTCTAAATGCTACATAACAATAGTATCGTCCCTCACTATTCGTTATTTCAGAAGGGTATATAATTACATTATCCCCATCAGCATAACCTCTTACTGCCTCACCCGCATAAGTTCCGCCCCAAATATCAATTAATTCAACTTTTGCCGGAGTATCGTTATTTGTAGAAGAAGCTTTATTCTTTAATGTACAACTCAATAATAAATAATCACCATTAAAGAATCTTGTAGTTCTTTTTTTGTTATCCTCACCTTCTTCTTTATCTACTATTGAGGCTAATTTTAATGTGCCATTATTTACAGCAGAAGTAATGTCAGATTTTGCATCAGAGGCTTCAATGTCATCTAGGCTTCTAATCAAATGTATATCTGTTGCCTGATGTGTTGGATTTGAATATGTATAAGTAAGAGTTAAAGGATCACTTATATTTCCTACAACATCGACAGCATAATATTTTCGAACAACCTGAGCATAAGCAGTATTTACACCATTATCTTTAAGCAGAGGTAAAGTTTCCGTAAAGTCTGTCTTCAAATCAGTTTTGAAGTTATAACTTCCAGGCAATGTGTTATACGCATCGCTAAGATAAGTATCTAATATTTTTTGTTGATATCCAGTTCTTCCATATTCCATTATTGTTTCGAATTCAGATTCCTTTATCTGATTTCCAGTTCCATCAGTCACAAGATAACCGATTATTTTATTAGACTTAGCAAAGGAAATTTGTAATCGTTTAAGAGTCTTACCATCTATAAAAATAGTATCGTTAGTACCCTCTAAGATAGATGTGTAGCCATAATACCAGTTATTCCCTTCATCATCTGATATTTTATCAGAAATGATAATAGTTGCATCTTCTGAATTGACTTTAAATGTCGGTGTAGCTGGCTTTGTATTCCAATAAGTAAGTTCTGTAATTGTTTCCGAAGTCTCTATGTTTGATTCATTTTTATATGTATAAACATAACCTTCAAAGTTGCCACTTGTTCCAGAACCAGGGGGAGTAATTGTAGAAGGGTTTCCAAGAATATCTTTGAAATAAAGATTATTAATATTTCCACTTGAAACAAGTGCAGTTACATCTGTTGAAATATCAGATGGTGAAGCAATTTCATTCCAGGTGGAGTTATCAAAGCTATAATAGAATTTCTGCTTTGAATTTACCATTCCAGAATCAGACATTGCAAATTTTACAGTAAGCTTCTTACCCTCGGCGTTTTCAGCTGTATAGTAATAAGTATCAGATATCTTACCGATAGAACCCTTTCCAAGTTCAATTGTAGGATTTATGGAATTTGAATCGCTACGAATTGCTAATTCTGGTCCCTTGTTATCAAGATAGAGCTTGAAGTACTGGCAGGTTCTATTTCCTGCAAGGTCGATTGCAACTATCTGGTAGTCGGTTCCATCTTCATCATATGTAAGAGTATATCCATATGCATTAGTAGACCCCATTGAGAATGTCTTAGCCTTTGTTTTATCAGTTCCATAATTCCATGAACTTCCATTTTTATTAATAGCAGTAAATTCTTCCCACTGTCCTGATGATTTATTCCATTTATTAACAATTATATCATTAATATCGCTTGTCGCTGCTTTTAGATTTACATGGAATTTAGCTACACCAGTTTTGTTAATGTAGACCTTCTGAATAACATCTTCTGGTACATCATTTAGATGTACATGATATGTACTATAAATAGTAGTTTCGCTGTTTTTCTTCTTTGGCTCATAATCGCGATAGCAATCAAAATCTGCATAATTTTCTGCATTAGTTCCAAGACCATTTTCCGGATCTGCAAATTTATTAACAGCACCAGTAGATTCTTTGATTACAAGTGAAACTGAACTGATTTGTGGAGCCGTCTTATCAAGATAACCTGTAAATGAATTGTAGTTTCCGGTAGAAGTTGAACTGGCAGCATACATATTACCAACATTATCAAAAGAATAGAACTGCACAAGATTTGAGCCAGTTTCAGGCCAGTCTTTATAGATGCTATAAGGAATATTAAGATAAGTTCCTGTTTCATCTTTAGTTATATCGTTTATTGTATAAGTTTTATTTGAATTAGTACGTAAAACCATACCAGCAATACCAGACCCTGTATCCTGGAAATAATCCGATGGGAAACGAACCTTCATTGTCTGCTGTTCAGTAGAGGATCCCTTTCCATTTCCTGCAATTCGAACATAGATATTTGCAGTTCCAGAGTCGTTTCTTGCATCGTATTCACCGGGGATACTGGTTTTTTGGGTAGTACTTTTATTAAATGTAGGGCCATCAATATCATTCTTAAACTTCAAGTTAGAGTTTCCGATACGGTAGCTTGAAATGTTACCAGTCCAGTCCATTACATGAAGATAGAGTTCATTACCCGAACTTGATTTTAATCTTGATGGCGGAATGATTGTATTAATTTTTGTACCTGAGTAAACACCTCTATATGATGAAGATGAAGATGTATAATCAAAATAGGCATTTGCAGTATCAGTATCGCCATCTCCTGTATAATGGAAATTACATCCTATATCTGCATCAACACTGTTGGCTTTAAAGCCTGAATACCAGTAAGCATTATGTACAGAGTCTTCTTCATTATAATAATCTCCCTGTGTATTTCCATCAGACCTAACCCAAGAATTATTCCATGCAGGTGCTGTTGAAGAATTTGACCATGTAAATGCACGGATACCTGTAATTTCCTTTACTTCCAGGTCAACAAAAGGCAGGTATTCTCTCTTTTCATCGGCTGCTTCAACATGATGAGTTGTTCCAAAACCTTTATTTGTATTTTTCAAAGATGAGCTGCGAATTGGAGCATCATAATCTGATCTAATCCAGATTGTATAATTATCAAGATAAGGAACATAACCATTGTTTGTTGCGACTAATTTGCTAACATCAACCTGTGAGTTTCCAATTGCATTTGGTTCAACAGTAGTATCGCGGATTGTAAGTTTTGGTTTTTCGCCATCATAAAGCCACTTATCATAATGACTACTATTTGTGTTTTTTAAGTAATTTCCACTTGTAGCGTCATTTACAACCTTGGCCAGTTCGTAGTTTCCAACGCGGTCTTCAAAAATATACCACATATAGAATGGTTTTGGTTCACCGTTTGTTAGATTTGTAGTCCAACCAAGCTTAGCATAATTTGGTTTAGGATAATCTACTAAAAGAATAGCTTCTATGGCACTAGAAGAAACCTGAATATAAGTCCAGTCTGTAACCTGACCTGTTCTAGTTGCCTCTGTTGTTCCATTAGCGAATTGTGTATCGTGAAGGGTTTTTATAGTAGTATAACTTGGTGTGCTTGGACTATCAGTACAATAAAGCAAAGCACGACATGTATAATTTCCATCTGCGATATCTGATGCAGATGCCTGTCTTATTCCCTTTGCTTTTTCTTCGTCTGTCCAGCCAGCATCACTAAATGTTATGTCTTCTTTTCCAGTTATGTTCGATGCCACGGATCTATCTACATTATTTGGGAAGAAATGCAAAGCAAAACCATGCTTTAGTGTAGGAACCAAATCCGGATTATAATAGGTTGCATGTTTTACATTATCTTTTATAAAGCCTCGTTTTTGTCCGGTACCAAGCTGACTAGAAGGTGCTTCTGAGTTAGCACTTTGAGCACCTGCTTTGTAGGTCTGAGTTCCCCATGGAATATCACCGGTTGAATCAGCAAGTGAATATGGGAACTGAATAATGAAAGGAGTTGTTACAACACCATCGGTGGTTGGTGCTGAACCAAGCTTGTCGTCAATAACAAAGCTTATGGCAACATCCTTACCGTTTTCCTGATAGAGACCACATACAACATACTCCATGTTACCACAACCGTCTTTCAGGAATACGGAAATTGGTACGGTAGACTGAGTATTTGGAATTTCAATTATGAGGTTGTTATTTGAATCAATCTGACTTCGAATACCGTTTCCAGTATCTGTTGTCCAGGAACCTGTATTTGAATACTTATGCCATGTAACATCTGTTGTTTTTGGAATTTTCCATGAATTTGATTCTGGAGATTGAGATCCATAGCCAAAATAATTATGGCCTAATTGATATGTTACAGAAGACGTTCCACAAGTTCTCTCTGTAATAGATTGTCCACTAGGGAATGTAGTACCATGAGGAACTACAGGACTAAATTTGTTAGTTGAATCATCTTCATGTGGCCAAATAGCATAATATGTACTGATAGCATACATTTCTATCGGAGAATGCTCGGTTGTAGCATCCAAATCAGAATATCTCTTCTTTTCACTTGGAGTATTATAATCAATTGTTTTAATTGGAGTAGAAGCAGTATATGTTCCTCCAAGATATAACTGAATCTTATATTTTCCTCCGGTTTTCTTTGTAACATATTTTTTTGTTCTTATATTATAACTACTCATATAATCTGCATGGAATGTAGGGAAATCACTATGATTTGCTACAGTAACAGCAGAATTTGTAAATACATTTGCCGAAGCATCCGGCATCTGTAAAAGAACACGCTCATTAAGATTATTATTGTTTCCTTTTTCTGTTGACTTAAGAGGCTTTGTTGTATCCTGAACAACTGCAAAGTGGAATACATCACTACAGTTACCAGCTTCGTCGATAATTACGGCAGAATATTTTCCTGTTGCGAAACCAAACCAGAGAACTGCGCTTGTTTGAGAGCTTCCTGAACTATCTGTACGTGCAGTACGATAAGTACCTATATCCCATGTGTTATTTGTTCCGCCTGCAAGAATATCTGCTTCAGTCTTTGAGAAATCATCATCTAAAATATAATAAAGGAAGGTTTTTTGTCTTACCCAACCACTAAGACTGATATTGTCTTTTGCACGGAAGCCAAGAACAGCACCGTGTTTAAAGGATTTATTCAAAGAAGAAGAAGAACTTGAAACTTCACCATTATACTGATATTTACCTGAATCGTATGTTGTGGCTGTATAGAAGGTTGGAACTGTTTTGCCGCTATAGTCTATAGAAACACCAGTTGCCAACTCGCCATTTGCATGTGGGTAAACGTTAATTGACGGCTGATAATATGCAGCACTAGAGTTTGTATAATTTGCTGCAAACACGCCCTTTTCGAGTGCAGGCGCCTCAGTATCAAGAATAATACTTGCAGAAGCAACTCCTGAATTCAAACCTGTAAGGTCATAAACCTTAAGTTTTACAGTCTGAGATTTATTTTCTGCGCTTGCAAGTTGAACGTTTTTGATAGTTACATTCACAGCCTGTTTTACAACTGCATTAATTGTTGAATCTGTCTGGTCATCTTTCTTGAGCGTGAGAGTTTTTCCATCCTCAGATATTTCACAATCAATATTCTGAATTTCGGTTGAACCTACCTCCATGGAAACTTGGGTTTTATCATCTCCACTTGCGATAAAGCTTGCACCTTCTGTCAGTTCAAACTTGTGATATCCAGAACCGGTTACTTCTGATAAACCAAGACTGAATGTCATATTGACAATTGATTCATTTGTGTATCCGGCAGAGGCTTCAATTGTTGAATCAACCGCAGCAGAACGACGGTCTACCAATTTAAGGAGTGTTGGAGTATCTGGAGCAATACTATCTGAATAAATATATGTCTGTGAAGTAGATTTAGGTTCCGAAACATTCTTAGCAACATCGGAAAGTGTAATTGAAATGCTGTTTTCTGAAGCAGTGCTTGTTGAATCTGCATTCTTGAAGCCGATATTGTCTACGAGAATAATAAATGGAACTTCTTCATTTGAATCATTTTTCTTTGCAAAGTTTTCTTTTGCAAAAACTTCTTCTTTTATTGTGATTGTATGAGCATCATTGTTGATTTCATATTCATCGGAATCAATCTGAGTTCTAGCTTCTGAAGCAGTTTCGTCAGCTGCAGTGTCATCAATCTTATAAAGCACTGCATTTGTAAGAACTACATCGTTGCTGAAGGTAAATATCTTAACACCTGAAGTTCTTTCTTTAATAGTAAGATATACAGGAATCTTTGAAGGAGTCTGACCTGTTGTCTCTGTTGCATTTACGTAAGACTGTGGCAACCAGTATTTTTCATTGGCTGTAGAACCTGTACTAAGTTCAACGCTATGAATGAGGTTAGGAATACGAAGTTCTCCGTCGATTACAGGCTTTGTAACATCGATTGCAATTGTCTTTGTATCGAGGGCTCTATTTTCTGCAGCGTCGAGAAGAGTTACTTTTATTGTATATACGCATTCTTCGGCTGTTTCAGCAAGCTTGATACCGTGGAAGCTTAATGTATTTGACTTAACAGGTGTAGTCAAAATAATGTACTTACCGGCAAATATATAATCAGAACCTTTTTCAAGAAGTTCGTCACCTGCATATACAGAGATGTCTTCATCTCCAAATGGATATGCATAAGGAGTGCTGCTATTTTCTGAAGTAATATCAAACTTGATTACTTTTACACCAGAAAGTGTTTCTGTAAATGCAACCTGCAGAGACTGATTTCCAACTACTGCTGTATTTGTAGTTCCTGCTGTAACAGTATCATTATCTTCTTTCCAGTTTACTTTTGTAATTGCAGGATTTGTAGTATCAAGCAGGATTGAATTATCAGAAACTTTTACGATTGCTGCATTCCATCCGGCAAAGTCTTTTACATCTGCATTAATTGAATAAGTTCCTTCTGTAGCAGGAAGTTTTACATTTGTAAACTTAATTACATTTGCCGCAACAAATACTTTATCAAACTCAACTGATTTTTTATCTTCTGCAAATGTAAAGCCTGTTGTAAGCTCTGTATCATCAACCGAAATAACTGTGTTTTCGGTGAACTCTGCATTATTTTTAAGCTGAATTACTTTTATACCACTACCAGCATTAGTATTTTCTGCAGTGAGAGTAAAGGTAAGTATTACATTCTGACTATCTGTATACTTTTCTTTGTCCCATGCTTTATTATCTGGATTTGTAACTGTATTTTGAGCAGAGTCTTCTATCTTAAGGGTTGTAATTGAAGGCTTTTCTGAATCTGCAAAAATCAAAGTTCCATCTGTACCATCCGGATAGTAAACCTTAAAGTTTTCTGTTCCATCAATTTTATTTGAACCAGGGTTTGTTACAAAGTCTTCTACTGTTACGGCAATCTTATTTCCAGTTGCAGTATTTAAGTTATTGAGTTTTACATTTTCGAGTGTAAATACTACAGCTGGTTCATTTGCGCTTCCTCTGAGTTTTGGATTCTCATAATTAAGCAGAGTGATTGTGTTATTTGTTGTATCAAGAGTATATTCTGTTCCTGGAGCAAGGTATTCAGTTCCTTTCTTGAGTTTTGACTCATTTGTAAATTCAACATCCTGAGAAAGTTTAATTAACTTAAGTCCAGAACCAGCTTCGTTTACTGTAATCTGGAGTGAAACTTTAGAAAGATCTTCGCCATCAAACTTTTCTTTTGGCATCCACCATTGCTGAGAATCTGAAGCATTATTATAAACTTCACGTTTCTGGGCATCTTCAACAAGAACCTTTTCTACGACAGGAGCTGTAGTATCAATGAAAATCTTCTTATTATATTTTACGTCCGCGGTATTAGCGTTCCAGTTTCTATTTTCTGCAGCATCGAGCAGGGTTACTTTGATATTATATTCACCTTCTGCAGAAGCATTTCTGAGTTTGAGATTTTCGAATGTGAACGAACCTGTTGTTTTTGGATTAGTCAACACAATGTAGCGACCATCTTCGATTGTATAATCTGTTACGCTTGTAAGTTCAGCATCACCATAATAGAGTTTAAAGTTTGTCATACTGAATGGTGAAACATAAGAAGGAGAGTCTACTGCATCGCCATCATAAGTTACATCGAACTTAATTACCTTTACACCGGCAGCTGCTTCTGTAAATGTTACTTTGAATGTCTGATCGGTTACTTCGTTTGTATTTGCGCTACCCTTTGCAACACCTTCTGGTGCAACCCATTCGAGTTTTGTTATTTCGGCTGGAGTTATATCAAATACAATTGCATCTGATTTTTCTTCAGAAGTCAAACCTACAAAGTCTGTAAGTTTTGCGGTGATTGTCTGATTAAGATTGTCATTTGTTGCATTAACAAATTTTACGTTTGTGAACTTAATTACAGTTTCTGTCGTAAACACTTTGCTGAATGTTACTGTATGATTATCATCTGAAATTGTATAACCAGATTCAAGTTTTGTATTACCTGCAAAGATTTCTGTATTATCTGTAAATGCAGCATTATTAACAAGTGTAATCTTGTTTACACCACTACCATGCGAAAGTGTTTCAGCCTTAATTGTAAGGTACAGAACTACATTCTCATTATCTGTATAATTTTCAGAATCAACACCTTTTGCATCTGGGTTTACATTTGCTGCCTGTTCAGAGTCTACAATCTTGAGTTCTGAAATTACAGGTTTTGTGTAATCTGCATAAACAAGGAGACCGCTGTAATCTTTTTCATCGTAGTAAATCTTATAACCATTAGTTACGGCATTGGTGTGTGTATGATATACAAAGTCTTCTACTTCGACCTTAACCTTATTTCCTTCTGCTTTATTTATGTTATTAAGTTTTACATTTGCAAGTTTGATTACGATTGGATTTCCTGCAGTTCCGTTTAATTTTGGATTATTAGGGTTGAGTAATTCGATTGTATGGATATCAACAAGTTTATAGTCTTTTGGATTATCCAAAGTAACGTTTCCATCAACTCTAGTAAGAACTGTATTATCTGTAAACTCAGCATCTTCTGAAAGCTTAATGTATCTGATACCAGAACCAATTTCGTTGATAGTTACCTTCAAATCAACTTTTGAAAGGTTGTCTGCTGATTCAAACTTATCTGCAGGCATCCACCAGGTTGCAGTATTTGTGCTGTCGTTGTATTCTGTGAGGTCAATTGCATCAAGTACATCTACACGTTCAATAACAGGGGCTGTTGTATCGATAGAGATTGGACAGTTATATATAGAAGAATCTGTCTGTGCATTCTTGTTTTCTGCAGCATCAAGCAAGGTTACATTAATTATGTACTGGCCTTCATCTGGAGCATTATTAAGTTTAAGATTGTTGAAGCTGAGTTTTCCAGAGTTCAATGGTTTGGTTAATTCGATATAGCGATTATCGATTGTGTAATCTGTGATTTTTTCTGTCTTGCCTTCTGCTGTGTAAATTAATTCAAAATCACCTTCCTCAAATGGTTTATCATATGTATTTTCACCATGAGTGATATCAAACTTAATCACCTTTACACCGGCAGTTTCTTCTGTAAAGTCAATGTTCAGAGTTTTATTTTCAATCTTGTTGCTTTCTGAATTTGTAAGAGAAACTGTAGAATCATCAGAAGTCCATTCAATTTTGTTTATACGAGGTGCGACATTATCGTAAACTACATCATTTGATGAAGCAATTTCAGATTCAAGACTTACAAAGTCTGTAAGATATACTTTTACATTCTGTTTGCCCTGTGTATCTGAAGGAAGCTGAATATCTGTAAATTCAATTTCTTCATTGCCGGTAAAGACTTTTGTGAACTCTACTTCTGATTCTGCAATGAATTTATAGTCTTGATTTATAGTAAGAGTAGTTCCATCTACTTTAATAACACTTGCACCATTTGGTGCAAACTTAGCATTATTAGAAAGTGTAATTTTCTTTACACCACTACCGTTATTCTCACTTTCTGCTTTAAGCTTAAGTGTAAGAACTACGCAGTCATTATCTGTATAATTATCTTTATCCCATGCTTTAATGTCTGGGTTATTATCATCATTCTGTTCTGAGTCTTTAATTTTAAGTTCTGCAACTTCTGGTTTTTCTGAATCGAGATAAACCAGAGTACCCTGTTCTGTAGAGTTATCTTCTTCAAAATAAATTGTATAATCAGTACCAATCTGGTTAGAGCCTTCATTACGTACAAAGTCTTTCAGACCAAGGGCAACTTTATTACCATCAAGAGTATTTGCCTTCTTAAGTTTTACATTCTCAAGGATAAACTGATTTTCATTATCATTTCTGATTAACTTTGATGCAAAGAATTTGTCGAGCAATGTAATTGTGTTTTCACTTCTATCAAGAATATAATCATTATTTTCAATAAGATATTTTCCACTCTTCTTAAGATACAGTTTGGTTTCTGGTGTAAATTCAACATCTTCAGAAACAGTAATCTTTTGAATACTTGAGCCAGATTCGTTAATTGTGACATCAAGTTTTACATTTGGAGAAGATTCTTTTGGCATCCACCATTTATGTATATCTGAAGGATTACCATAAACTTCGCGCTTTTTAGCACCAATTACCTGTACTTTTTCTACCACTGGAGATGTTGTATCAATTACAATTTCTTCTTTATATACAGCACCCTCAGTCTCTTTCTGTGGGTTAATATTTTCTGCGGCATCAAGCAAGGTTACATAAATAGTATAGTTACCTTCTGCTTTAGTATCACAGAGTTTAATATTTTCAAAGTTGAAAGTTCCATTGTCTCCATTTTCAGTAATAACAGGAGTATTTAAGATGATATATTTTCCATTAATTGTATAATCTGAATTTTCTGTAAGAAGTTTGTCACCATATTTAATTTCGAAGTTAGACAAATCAAATGGGGTCGCATAGGATTCATTTGATTCTGCGCCATCAACTGGCTTATAGTTAATATCAAACTTAATGACTTTAACACCAGAAGTAACTTCTTTAAAATCAATCTGGAAAGTCTGATCTTCTACTGTATTACCGTTTGCACTACCCTTTGCTACAAATTGAGGAGCAATCCAATCAATTTTTTTAATTTCCGGCTGAACATCATCGTAAATAATTCCGATAGATTTTTTGCTTACTTCAGTATCAAGACCAGCAAAGTCTGTAAGGTATGCATAAATGAATTGTTCGCCATTAACTGAAGAGTCAAGTTTTACGTTTTTGAACTTGAGTTTGTTAGCCTCAATAAATACTTTTTTGAAGGTTATTGATTTATTATCAGAACGACTCCATTCATTGTGAGAGAGCAATTTTCCATCTACTTCAATTTCTGTATCAGATGTAAATTCTGCATTCTCAGAAAGATGAACGGTCTTTACACCACTACCAGAAACAGTTTCCGGCTCAAGTGTAAGAAGGAGTGTAACCGTCTGGTCGTCTGTATATTTAGTTGATGTATCATCTTCGCCAGTATATTGATTGTTATAGGCAATATCGTCTGGATTATTATCACCATTCTTTTCAGAATCTTCAATTCTGAGGTCTGTAATTTCTGGAGCTTTTGTATCTGTAAAAATCAAAGTTCCTGTTGATTTATCAGAATATGTAAGTGTTGTATTCTCTGTTATATTATCAACAAAGTCTTCTACTTCAATTCCAGCCTTATTTCCAGAAGCTGAATCATTTACATTGAGTTTAACGTCTTCCAGAGTGAAATGTATTTTGTTACCAGAGCCTTCGGTATTAATAAACTTTGGATCAAACTCATCAAGCATAGTAATTGTGTTTGTCTCTGAGTCGAAGCTGTAATCTTCGTTGAGTTTGAGATTAATACCGTCTGCAGAAAGTTTTGTGTTGTCTGTAAAATCAATATCTACATTTTTTGGAAGTTTAATGAATCTAAGTCCTGAACCTGTTTCATTTACATAAATATCAAAGGTAACGTTATAGTATTGTCCATTAGAATCGTATCTTGATTTTGGCATCCACCAGCTGTCTTTTGTTGTATCATTATAAACCTGACGTTTTTGTGCATCGTTTACAAAGATTTTTTCTATTACAGGAGGTGTTGTATCACGCTTCATTATAGTTGTTGCAATAGATTCTGCAGGGTTCAAAGCTGAGTCAAATAGATTTACACTTACAGTCCATGGACCATCTGTGTCGCCAAGAGTAAGGCCATAAATAAAGAAGGTACCAGATGTGATTTTTGATGAATCATCAACATCAAAAACAACTTTGTTCTTTGTTGTAGCAGAATCATTCTGTGCAATTTTTATCTCACGCAGGCCATCTTGTTTTGATGTTTCTGGAGTTGGATTTACTACATTAGATGGAACATACAATACCTTAAAGGAATCATTAAGAGGTGCAGGGACTTCAACGCCATTCTTGCTGATGTGAATCTCCATCTGGCGAATACCGCTGACAGCATCTACATTGTTTTCTGCATTATTTTCTGTAAAGTCTACTTTAAGAATCTGTTCAATCTCATCATCTCTTGAATTGTTCTGAACTGGTTCACCCTTTGCATTAATAAAGTCTCCCTTATCATTTTTGAGAGTAACTGTTGGTTCTGTATTATCATACATAATAGAATCAAGCAGAACAGGTTCAGAAAGGTTTCCTAAATCATCTTTGAGGTAGAGAGTAATATCTACAGGGCCGTCTTTTGCAGGAGCTTGAGCATCTGAAAGAGAATAAGGTATGCTTGTTTCGCCAGTTGTCTCATCGTGAATACGCTTCCAGATATCATTTGCAGCTGCGCTTATTTTTTCTGTAACGTTTCCTACCTTAAATGTCCACCAGAGATTTTTGTCGAGTGCACGGAGTTTTGGATGACCTGCATCGTGAATCTTGTTTTCTGGGGTATCAAACAGATTCATTTTATTAATAGTATTCTTGTTATACCAGTAATAAGGAGCTTGAGCAGAATTTGATTTTACCTGCTTCTTTGCTTTAACTTCGGCAGAATCAATTGGAGTTGTATCTTTTACTACGAAGATTGATTTGAAACCGTTATCGTGTTTTTCGTAATGAGGGGCACCCTTATCTTTTGGACCACCGGCATTACCAGTCATATCACCAGCCCAGACATCAACTCTAATAAGTCCATCCGGAAGATTACTTACATCATAGGTATAGATTGTACCACCATTATATTTATCACCATTCTTATCTACTGGTACAGCTTCTGTAAAGTTTTTCTTAATCTGAGAATTAGGATCTATAGAGCCAGAAATATATGTATAGTTCTTCTTTTCAATTGAATGTTTTTCAAATTCTGCAGGAGTTCCATCTGCGTTAAAGTAAAGTCCTGCAGAAATGTAAATGAGTGCTACGTTATCTTCACTTAAATCTTTTGCAGGGTTGATATCAGCATTATCTGCATTAATAATATCATTTGCTTTTACAAATATATTAAGTTTATCGTAAACTCGCTGTGCTACAATTTCATCTGAATACAATTCACTTTCAATTTTATAATTTTCTTCTTTTAGTGAGTCATTTGCTGCAGTTGTAGCAGAACCTTTCATTTCTCCATCTTCACCAAAGGTTACAAAGACATCGCAGACATCACCTGTACCACCGTACAAAACTTCAATCATAGGAGCAAGGTTGTCGGAACTTGTACCTGTCTGGAACTGGAAGGTGTAGTTTCCATTCATAGCAAAACCGTACTGGTCACAAAGTCCTTCAAGAAGTGTAACTGTAATTCGCTGACGGTTATCAAAAAGAGCATCATCTTTAAGTTTTAAGGTAAGCATTTTACCTGTATTACTGAAGCTGTCAGGTCCAATAATAAAAAGGTCAGTAATATCATTTGCTTCCATTTCAGAATCATCATCAGTAAAAACCGCGTTACTTGTTGTAATGGAAATATTTAAGTTTCCTTCAGAATCGAAAATTGTATTCTTATCAATTGGTTTTGTAAAAAGAATACGGATTGATGTATTTTTTACAACGTTGCTATCTGCATTGGCTGGAACTGAAAGAGAATAAGCAGGACGGTTTGCAACGATTGGGATAATAAAAATGTCGTTGCGGGCTGTTTTGATTTTTACATCTGTTACAGGATTTTTAACATCTGAAAACTCAATTACAGAAGAAGGAAGTTCTTTTGATTTAAACTTTTCATCATAATCACTTTCATTTACAAAAGTAAGTTTAGAATGCTGCTTATCTGAAGGAAAATCTTCCTGAGAAAATGCTGCCCATCTAACAAAGCCGTAATCATCGTTTGTTACCGCAGAAACTTTTGACGCAACATCTACCTTCATTGCAGTATTACCCTGAGGTTCTGTTGTACCCATTTTAGCGTTTGCATAACGAACATATACGCTTACAATTGAAGCATTCGCATCGTGTACCTCAGATTCAATTTGCTCCATAAAATTGTCGTTCGACATCCAGTTTTCGCAGGAGCCTACAAGGAGTAAAAGTGATAATAAAATTCCTGAAAATAAAATCTTTGATACGGTCTTGTTCAATTTTCTCATTTCTCTTTCCTTTGTTTTGCTATGAATACGGCTGCAACTGCGGCTGCAATACCTGCAATTACGCCAATTAATTTACCATGTGATTTTTTTGAAGTTGCTGGAGATACATTGGTGGTTTCGACAGGCTCAACCACCGCACCTGATGAGTCAACTTCGGCAGACTTTGTGTCAGCTTCAGCCAACTTTGTGTTATCCTCGGCTGACTTTGTGTCATCTTCAACAACCGGCACTGCAACAGCAGTCTCTTCTGAACCAGCGAGTTTTGGCTGAGGAATTACTTCTGGCAGAGGAATGTCTTCTGCACTAGTGCTAGCTTTTACAACTTCTGCAACAGTCTCTTCTACCTTAAAGTTAGTAATTGCTTCAACTTTTGCGGCTTCTTTTTCTGAAAGGAAGCTGCTGAATGGATTTACTTCAAGGGCAGCAAGTTCTATTGTTGTTTCTTTTTTCTCTTCTTCTTTTATTTCTTCGCCAGGATTTACAGCAAAGCTATATTCCTCATCTTTATAAAGGAAGGCTTTTTCATTCTGATAATTACCCATTTCTTCTTCAAATGGCTTCATACCAGGAATTGTTTCTGCAGTATAAGCTGATTCAGGAGCCCACTCTGCAGAAGGCTGAACTGTAAAGCGTGGAACTGCACGGAGAGGAACGTCGGTTGTAACTGAAGTAATAGAAGATTCTGGCTTTGTTTCGAGTTTCTCAATAGCGAGGTCTGAGTCGTTTTCGACAGGCTCAACCACCGGATTGATTGTATCAGCCATATCAGCTTCGGCAACAGCAGTTTCTTCGTTTGCAGCAAGTTCTGTCTCAGGAATTACCTCAGGTACAGGAATTTCTGTGTCAGGAGTTTGAGAGATTCCCGTATCAAGCACGGGAATGACACTCTGTGTTGTGTCATCTTCAGCAACCTTAGTGTTCTCTTCGGCAACCTTAATGTCATCTTCGGGCTTGACCCGAAGATCTGCACTTGCAACTACACTCTCATTTTCTTCATCAAAATTTGCAAAGTCTACGCTTTCATCAACCTGTGTTGAAATATCATCAACCGTTTCGCCGTGTTCTTTAATTGTATCTTCTGCAAGAGCAACAAGGTCTTCTACAGAAATAAGGTTCAAGTCTAATTCGTGAGAGATTCCAACATATACTTCTGGCTCAGAAGCAGAAATTGGTTCAGAGGTTGGTTCTGGTTCTGAAACTGCGAGTTCTTCTGTGTTTTTGACAGGCTCAACCACCAGAGTTTCAAGTGCAACTACTGTATCAGTTTTATCATCACCATCACCACCTTCAGTTTTATCTTCTTCCAGCTCCGGCTCTTTTTCTTCTTCAATGTTAGTTGGAACTACCGCAACAACCGGAGCAACATCTTCAAGAGTTTCTGCAGGAACTTCCGGCTTAGGCATTTTTACAACAACATCAGTTGTTTGAGTTGCAATCTGATTTGTTGCTGCAGGTGCACTTTCTACCGCACTACCCTTGCTGCTTGTTATCCAGATTGTATTCTCAAGTCTGTCGGCAAGAGAGAAGCTTCGTCCGGCTGTAGATTTAAATGCACCAAGGTACGAATACTTTTTTGCAAGTTCAATATCTGTATTAAATACAGTGCCATACCAGTAATCGCAGTCTTTATAATTTCCTAATTCGTAAGCACAGCGGGCAATACCAATCATTGCAAGTGTATTACCAGAATCTTCAGCAAGCACTTCTTTATACCAGTTTGTAGCACGGTCATAATCTTTAATAGAATAATAAAGATTTGCTGTGTTCAAAACAGAAGGCATATATTCCAGATTGCGTGCCAGACGGAACTGTTTCTCTGCCTGTTCAAAAAGACCATAACGGGCATAAAGAACTCCAAAATCATTATAGTTTTGAGCCGTTGGGTTCATAGCTATACGATTTTCATACATTGCAATCTGCGGCATAATCTGGCCGATAATAAATTCATCTACAGAATGAGAGAAAAGTCTCGCAACGTAGGTTTCATCTGGCAAGGTAAATCTTGCAACAGCACCTGGAACGTTTACAGGTTTGTAAATCTTCCAGGAATCTTCCATCTTATAAAGTGCTGCAGCTCCATTACGTGCGGCTGTATTCCATTCCCACGCACCTTTATGCCATGCCTTGTTAAAGCCTTCATCTGTAAGGGTGATTTCGAGAGGTACCCAAACCTTGTCGCCGTCTACAATGAATTCATCAAGAGTAAGGAAATACTCCTGCGCTTCTTCAACTGTAAATCCGGAATCAAAAGCCATAAAAATATGACCTGGAATTGTAATGAAGGCAGTTTTAATTCCTACAGATTCGAGTAACGAACATACGAGAATTGAAAGGTCGTCACAGTCTCCACCACGATACATTAATGTCTGATACGGGAACTGAAGGAAGTCTATGGAAGCAGTACCTACGTTATCCTCAAATGCAGAAGTCGGATCTTTTACGTAGTTAATACCAAACTGATCCAGGGCATCAAAAATACCCATTGCATACTGAATATTAGTTGTGAGCCCACTACGGATATTTTCGCGGATTGTAGAAACCACATATTTTGCAAACCACATAGCGGCAGGGTCTTTTGAAGATACAAAAGCCGAAGCACAACGATCATCTTCCCAAGACATATTGTTACGTCCATAAACCGGAACAACCATTGGGAAGGTTGCAGTTTGCTTTTTACCAAGATATTTATATTCTACTGTAATTGTAGACATAGTATCGTTCTTTTCATTTAACTCAAGCATCTGCTCATTAAAGAACGCCCTCAGGTCTACACTAAAACTTTCTCCCTGTTTAAGTTTAGCCATTTTGCCACATTCTTTTGGCTGGCTCATGTACTGAGGCTGAAAGAAATATACATTTACGTCTGTGATTGTTACGTCTTCATTATTTGTAACTTCTACAGAACCAAAAGGATTGTCGTTATACCAGGAATAGAATACCGGGAATACAGGCTTAAGTTCATCCTGATTTACACTAACATTTGTTTTGTTAGAAAAAGCTTTTGTAAGGTTAAAAGTCACGCCCGGAGTAACATCTGCAGCAGTAATGAATTTCGAATTTTTGTATGCATAGTGACTTGCACCGCCACCTGCAAATACAGAAATTGTAGGATTAATTTTATAAGAAACAAAAATACCACCGGTTACGCTAAGACCTTGTACAGTAGAAGTTGATTTATTTGCGCCAGAACCACGAGTAAAGTCTGAATGGTAATAACCTATTCCGGCATTAAAATCAATTCCAAGTCTGTCTGTAACAGGAAGATGATAACCTCCACCAATGGTACCATCAATTACTCCGATGTTTCCAATATCCTGCTTAGTGTCAAAAGAATACTGCTTGTAATCTCCCTGAACAAAAATATTAAAATACTGATTCGGGCGATATGTTAGCTGAACGCCACCGCCAAAACCAGTTGAAAGAGAATCATCAAATTTTACAACAGGAAAAGAAAAGTGCGGAAACACACTAATAAGAAATTCTCCGCCTTCTGCAACAACAGGTGCGCTTCCAATAATTGCGGCAGCAGCTCCTGCAACAACCTTCTTAGGAAGTTTCTTTTCTCTCCTTACTTTTTTTGACTGTTTACCTGACATTTTTTCTTATAAACTCTTTCCCATTTTTAGGATGATTTAATCACCCTGAAGTTCACTTTGAATACGGTTCAGACCCGCATTTGCAGTTCTGTTATCCGGTTCAAGTTCAAGTGCCTTTTTATACCAAGACAATGCTTCTTCATATTTTTTCTGAAGTGCAGCAATGTTTCCAAGATTGTTCATTGCAGGCACAGAACCCATTTTAGCCGAAAGCTGATAAACAGGAATTGCACTTGAGTACATTCCGGCTCGAACATAGAGCATTCCAAGCTGATTATACAGTTCTGGAGAAGCTCCTTCCTGTAAAATGCGGTTCTGAACGGCTGCAATCTGCGGGCCAAACTCAGCTGTAATATATCGCGAAATATCTGTTTCAACTGCATCAGATATTTTCTTTTCTGATGTTTCCAGTGCAACAGCTTCACCACTAGAGAAACTTGCCGGAGGATAAACACTCCAGGCTTCAGAAAGGTCTACAAAGTAATAATCTTCTTCGGCCTCATTTACATACATAATCTCTTCTACAGCATTGTACCAGCTGTTTATAAAGCCTTCACTAAGAGCCTTCATAGAAAGAGGAATCCAGATTTTATCATCATCAAGAATAACAACACGGTCTGTACCGTCAAAAAAGTTTCCGGCTCTCGAAGAAGCAACCTCTGTATTAAACAGAACAATAAAATCATCCTGAGTACAGATAAATGCAGACTGAATACCTACAGACTGCAAAAGCGACATCATAAGAATTCCAAGGTCATCCTTATCGCCGGATTTATAACTCATTGTCTGATATGGATACTGAATATAGTCGAGTTCATTAATATCAAGGTGATGCATGTCATAAGGAGTTGTAACATCTTCCTCACACTTGATTCCAGCAAGACGCATTCCTTCAAAAACATACATTGCAAACTGCATGTTGCGGTTAAGACCAGAACGAAGGTAACGGCGGGCAACTCCTACAAGATATTTTGAAAACTCAAGAACTTCCTGTGCAGAAGCAGAAACATAACATGCAAGAGCCGCAGGGTCAGCCCAACGGGTCTGGTTACGGTTATAAACAGGAATAACAATTGAACTGACAGCAGTGCGCTTTTGACCAAGCAGTTCGTAATTTACAACTACTTCAGCCGAAATTTCTCCGTTTTCTTTAAAGTCAAAAATCTTATCAGAAAAGTCAGCTACAAGAGGAATTGCTTCTGTTTTATGTTTTCGCAAAACAGAAATCTTACCGCATTCAAGTTCAGAAGCTGTGTAACCGTTTACATCGCGAAGTGAAACGTGAACATTTTTAATTTCTGCAGTTTCATCGTTTGTAATATAAATTGTTCCCAAAGCATTTTCTTTATAAATTGTATAGAAGATTGGGAACACGTTATCGTCACATTCTGCAGCAGCACTTACACTACCAGATGATTTTTTTGTATCCAGACGATAGGTAACACTAACACCGGCAGAAAGCCCCTGCATAAGAGGGTTGTTCCACCATGAATCATACTGAAAATCCAGCCAGGAAGCTGTAAGGCCGACAGAAATCTGCGGATTAATTCGGAAAGCAGCTCCGGCTTCCGCTTTGTACCATGGCTGATAATGCATTGCGCTGTCAGATACCGCCATGCTAAAACCTGCTGAAACTCCGGCATTTAATGAAATTCGAGAAAAAGGATAAGCTGTTGCGCCAAGTTTTAGTCCAACAGGAACAAAGAATACATTTTTTGACTGATCTTCTTTAAGCTCAGATGATGATTTTTTGGGAACTGCATAAAAACCTGCTGTAGTTCCAACATTCATTACATCAAAAAGAGTAATACCTGTATCGAGCATTCCACCATATCCCAATACATCATATTTATCTTTCCCACCTGTTAAAAATGGAAAAGTAAGCTCTGGAGTAAGAGAAAATACAAGTTCAATGGCTGCTACACGAAGGCATAAAAATACTAATACTAATATAGAAGAGAATACTTTTTTTGACATTTTATCTAAACTCTCAATCTTTTCTATTATATCAAATATAATGATTTTTTGCAAATGTTTTTCGATGAAAAATGATTTTTTCAATATATTTAGTGTCATTCCCATATCAAACACGGGAATGACACTATTTTTATTCAGAAATATTACAAAAGAAATTAGCGTCCAAAGAAACTCTTTACTTTCTGCCAGAATGATTTCTTCTGTTCTGGAGCAGCCTGCTGTGTGCGATTAGAACCAGCATTCTTGTTGTATGACTTCTTTTTGTAATCGCCTTTTTTATAGTCGCCCTTCTTGTAAGAGCCCTTATTATTTGCGTTTTTCTTATTACCGCCGTTCTTATAGATGTCTTTTGCGCCCTTAGAAACACTGCCAGAAGCATAAGCTTCTTTGTACATCTTCATGCGCTCTTCGTAAGAAAGACCTGCGAGTTTTGCAGGGTCGATGTAAGGCTTTCTCTCGCGTTTTTCATCACGACCTTTTCCACCCTTCTTGTAAGAATCTTTTTTATAACCATTGTTCTTTTTATCGTTATAAGATTTCTTTTTACCATCCCTAGAACCTGAAACCTCGAACCTAGAACCTCTTGGACGGTTATGAATATCGCCATCCTTACCTTTACGGTAACCACCGCGGTTATCATAATCATCATCGCCACGCCAGTTTTCTGTCTTAATATACATACCGGCAGACTTGTCTTCTTCCATCTGCTCAGGATAAGCAACAGTGGCTGGAATCTGCATTTCGATATAGCGCTCAATTGCAGGAAGGTTGTAAACATCCTGTTCTGAACAGAAGGTGTAAGCCTTACCAGATTTTCCTGCACGGGCTGTACGGCCAATGCGGTGTACATAGTTTTCAGCTTCTACAGGAAGATCATAGTTGATTACCATTGCAAGGTCATCTACGTCAATTCCGCGGGCAGCAACATCAGTGGCAACGAGAATCTTAATTTCTCCAGCCTTGAACTTTTTGAGGATTGCAAGGCGCTTGCTCTGTGGCAAGTCTCCAATCATAAACTCAGCCTGAATCTCGTTGATTACAAGACGTTTTGCAATAACTTCGCAGGAACGTTTTGTATTACAGAAGATGATTGCTGATTCCGGATTTTCGTGCTTAAGGATTCCAACGAGAAGCTTCATTTTTTCATCAGATGAAACATGGAGAAGTTCCTGCTGAATTTCGCTTACAGTAATGTTTTCTGCTTCGATTGTGATTTCAACAGGATCACGTGTATACTCCCAGGCAAGATTCTTAACATAAGTATTAAGAGTTGCAGAGAAAAGCATTGTCTGGCGTGTTTCTGCTTCAGGAAGCTTTTTCAAAATCTTGCGGAGATCATCGTAGAATCCCATATCAAACATGCGGTCGGCTTCATCAATTACGCAAAAGTGTGAATTGCTTAGGTCAAGATTTCCGCCTTCATTCAAGTCGATTACACGGCCAGGAGTTCCAATAACAATGTCTACACCCTTCTTCAAAGCCGCAATCTGCTTTTCATAACCAACACCACCATAAACTGAAAAAGCCTTAAGTCCGCTTGTTCCAACAAGAACCTTTGCTTCTTCTTCAATCTGAACTGCAAGCTCACGAGTAGGAGCAAGAATCAAACATTTTTTGCCTGCATTTTCAGCCTTAATCATCTCGCCGATAACTGCAACGAGATACGCACAAGTTTTTCCAGTTCCAGTCTGAGACTGAACATACAAATCCGGGCCCTTTGCCCCTTCTGCTGCTTTAGAAGCCTTAATTACCTGTTCCTGAACCGGTGTACAAGTCACATAACCGGCGGCTTCAATTCCCTTCAAAAGTCTTTCATCAAGACCAAACTCTGTAAAATCCATAAGATTTCCTTTTTCCCGTCATTCCGAACTTGTTTCGGAATCTCCGCACACAACGTGCACAGATGCTGAAATAAATTCAGCATGACATTAATCAATATATTTTTACCGCACCGTACACAGACGGCGGGATAAATGCAAATTAAGAGATTATATTATAGTAGATTTTGAGGATTGTGTATATATTATGGATTGCCACGTCGCCCTACGGGCTCCTCGCAATGACAAGTTTCCGTCATTGCGAGCCGAAGGCGAAGCAATTCTCTATTCTGCTTTCTTAGTCTTCTTTCCCAATGCAATTCCGGTAGCCCAGAATACGGTTCCACCGACTGCACATACAATACCGCAAATCTTAAGATGAGAAAGTACAGTAGAAATGTATGACCATATTCCTTCGTAAAGGCCTTTTGGCATTCCGGCATCTGTGAGAGCTTCAGAAAGAAGACCTGGAGCCACTCCCTGAGCAACACAAGCTGTAATAAAAATCAATATACCATCAACGAATACAGGCATGAAAACATAAACAAGCCATGAGAAAACATTTCTATTGATAAGGAAAAGAATCAGAGCAAGCAGAACACATACACCAATACATGCAAGGAAAATTTTGAGAGAAAGAATCAGCTCTACATATTTAAGAGCGGCAAGAGCATCTGCATTTTCTTCTTTTGCAGTATCAAGGGCAGCAGTAATTTCTGTCTGAGCAAGAGCAACACTTTCTTCAATTGCCTGGTCAAGACCTGTTCGGTCCACTACTTCACCAGTATGCTCTTCGTACATATCAAGAGATTTATTCATTACCTTCTGGATATCAGCGGCATCAATTTTAAGTTCAGAACTTGAACCTGTCATGTAGCTTACAACTTCGCCGGCATACTTATCAACAAAATCAGAAACTTCCGGAGAAGCAAGAACTTCTGCAATAAATTCAGGTTCAACTTCAACGCCTGCAGCATCAAGATATGTCTGAACCAGTTCGTTTACATCAAGATTCGTAAAATCAACAGAAGACAAATCAAGGGCTGAAATATCAAAATCACCATAATCTTCATAAGCAGCAAGACTGTACTTTACGTCACCAGGATGGAAAAGTCCATCATTTACAGGCTCAATTTTTGAAACCGGCTTTAAGATTTCACCCGCCATCTTTGTAATAGCTGAATAGCTGAAATCCTTGCGAACAATGCCAAGTAATGCAGTAATTAAGAAACACACAGCAAAGAGAATGCTGAGCAAAACAGAAAAGAATTTTCGCATAAATAAACTCCCCGACCTAAGAGGTATACGTCATTGCAAGGATAGAAGCGAAGTAGTCTACTTCTTTTCCCTGGACTTAACCTTGTTCAAGTCTTTGTAATAATCAAGATACTGACATAAAATACCAAGCGCCGCTTCAACGGTTTTCTGAATCTGAGGATCTTCGTCGGCTTCAACGACATTACTTTCGTAGATTGCATCACGCAATTTACAAAATTCATTATTCATAGCAAGATATTTTTCTGTAGCAGTCATAGTTTTAATTATAACAGATATGTGGTAAAATCGCCACATGAATATTTCTACTAATGAAAACAAGACTGAATATCAGGCAGAGCTTTTTGCAAACAGACTTCGCCGCAAATATAAGGAACTGCGNCAAACAGATGAGAAAAAATCGTGTCTGCTGTTACAGACTTTACGACAGGGACATCCCCGAAGTGCCGGTTTCTCTTGATTTGTACGAGTTTTTGCCGGATGAAGTTGATTCTGTGCTTGAAGCCGCACGTTTTATGGCGGCTCAGAATGAAAGGTTGAGTGCCAATGCTCCTGTTGTAGAGCGCGAGATTAAAGAACGCACATTTGCCGTGCTTTATTTATATGAACGTCCTTATGAAAAATCTGATGAAGAAGAAGCTGCGTGGCTCGAGGCAATGGCTGAGGCTGCAGCAAGTGTGATTGGGATTGAGGATTCGCACATTGTAAGAAAGGCGCGTGGACATAAAAGCCATAAAAATAATGAACAGTATCAAAAGAACACAGTAAAGGGTCCCCAAGGCAAGCCCGAGGATGATGACACAGATGATGTAATTGGAGAGCTTGACCCGACAATCCGTACAATCACAGGCAATGTGATGGAACAGGGACAGTTGTTCCGTCTTGATTTGACCAGTTACCTCGACACCGGTTTATTTTTAGACCACAGACCATTGCGTGCGGTGGTACGCGATACCTGCAGCAAAAAGCGGGTTTTAAACCTGTTTTGTTATACCGGAAGTTTTTCTGTATATGCCGCACAGGGAAATGCCAGCTACGTTGAATCAGTAGACTTATCGAATACGTATCTTGCGTGGGCAAAAGATAATATGAAACTCAACGGGTTTACCGATAGAAAACGGTTTGAATTTACGCGCGCAGATTGCATGCGATTCCTGCAGGAAAAAGCCGTGGCCGCAAAAAACAAGCAGCTGTCCCCGGAAGAATTATATGACCTAATTATTCTTGACCCGCCAACCTTCAGTAACAGTAAGGCCACGCCAGACGTTTTGGATATTAACCGCGACTGGCCGCAGCTCGTAAAAGATTGCCTGAATATTCTGGCGCCGGGCGGAAAGCTTTATTTTTCTACAAACTCGGAACGAATAAAGTTCGACATCTCAAAGATTCCGCCAAAAACCGCAAGCGGTAGCGAGTTTGCATGGAAAGACATTACAGAAGAGACAATTCCGGTTGACTTTGCGGGGAAGAAACCACATAAGGTGTGGGAATTCATATTAAAATAGATTGCCATGCCCTTCGCGCTCGTAATGGCCGTCATTGCGAGCATAGCGAAGCAATCCATAAAAAAAAAGCTTCCGATTTTCGGAAGCCTTTTTTTATTCTTCAAGTAAGAACTATTTGTTGTCCTTGATACCGTAGCGCTTGTTGAAACGATCAATACGACCTGCAGTATCAACGAGCTTCTGCTTACCAGTATAGAATGGGTGGCAAGCTGAACAAATTTCAACGTGAATGTCTTTTACAGTTGAACGTGTTTCGATTACATTACCGCAAACGCA
>CAMNIU010000006.1 GCA_946540605.1 uncultured Treponema sp. | reverse complement strand
ATGTTGATTGACCGCATCTTTTTGGGACGTATGGATATTCTTTTTATGAGTGCGGTTGGAAATGCTACGGCTCCTATGTGGACTACCATGTCTTTTGTCTACTCGCTTTCTATGGGGGCTTCGATTCTTATCAGCCAGTCGGTTGGCGAAAAAGATATTGAAAAGGCGAAGAATTATGCGGCCTCTCTGGTGAAGTGTCATAATGTAATTCCACTGCTGCTTTTTCTTTTCTGGATTTTCTGTGGTCCTCTTGTTTTTAAGCTGATGGGGGTTTCGGAAAATGTAATGGGACTCTGCGTTACTTATACAAGAATCTACGCACCGGTTTATCTGATTATTGGCCTTGGTNGCTTCTTACTCTGTTGTTTTTCAGACCTCTAATTATACTAAGCCGCTGGTTGCCTATGGAATTATCCGTTCGGTTTTGAATATCATTCTTGATTATCTTTTGATTTTTGGAAACTTTGGCTTTCCTCGTATGGAGATTGCGGGTGCGGCTCTTGGTACTACAATTGCAGAATATGTGGGAGCCTTATATCTTGTTTATGTTACCATTGCAAAGAAGAATAAGTTTTTTACAAGCCCGGGACTTAAGAGAATTCTCGGCGCTAAGTTCAGACCTTATCTGAAATCTATAAAGCTTGGGCTGCCTACTGCCTGCGAAGACCTGCTCTGGAATCTGGGGAATCTTTGTATCATCAGAATTCTCAATACAATAAATGAAAAGGCGGCCGGAATATACTCTATGGTATTTACTGTGGAGATTCTTTTTGTTGTAGTTATCGGAGCTATCGGCAATGGTACTATGACCTTGACCGGCGAGGCTACCGGCGCTAAGGATATGAAACTCTACCGATCGGTAGTTAAGACTTCCGTCAGATGGGCCTTTCTGGTTGCGGCCTTTGCCCTGATTTTTGTTTCGATTTTCCCTCGCATGACGCTGAGTCTTTTTACAACGGATAAAGAAGTTATTGAGATGTCGGTTATTTATATCATTCTTGTTGCGGCAAATCTCTTTGGAAAGTCAGGCAACATAATCATCGGAAACGGAATCCGCGGCTATGGCGATACAAAATGGATGTTCTTTACTCAAGCCTTGGGAACCGTCGGAGTTGTCGGACTTTCCTGCCTTTGTGTTTTTGTCTTTAAGCTTGGAATGCTCGGTGTCTTCATCGCGGTTTTGTGCGACGAAGCCGTCCGTGCACTTATAAACTTTATTCGTTTCTTAAGAATAAAGTTTTAGCAAACAATGTAGAGTCCTGCTGCAGAGGCCTTGTAATCTTTAGGGATTGCGAGGCCTTCTACATTCATGCCGTACCAGTAAAGTTCCTGTCGGGGACTCAGGAAGCTGCAGAGCCAGAAGACATATAACTGATCTATTCTTTCTTTTACGCCCTGCATCTCAGGAAGCATAATTTCTTCCATTGGTTTTTCTGTTGCTTCCGCAATTTCCTTTACAATTGGAATGACAGCTCTGGTGATGATTTTCTCCAGCTCAGAAAAAACTTCTTCTGTGAAAACAGGAATCATAGGCTTGTAGCTGTCGTCACGCTTTTCCACAACTCCATGTTTTTCAAAAGCTTCCAGACATTTCTGTTCTACCTCTGTAAACTCACGCTTTATTCCTTTTACAAGATTTAGATAAAAATCAATATTTTCCCTGGTCAGATAATTATTTCTGCCCATTTCTGAAGTTCCCATTCCAATTGCATTTTCTTCAAAAGAACATGGGAAAGGGCTATAATCAAAAACATTATTGAATCTGTATTGACCATAATGCTGATAATAGGTTGAAGTTTGTGAAAGTCGTCTTTCCAGATGATCATCTTCGATTTTTTCATCAGCATAATTATATGAAGCACAAAGCGAACAATTGTAGTTGTTTGTTCTCCAGTCACTATTGTTGAAGATGACTTCATCAGTTTTGTCAGAAAAGTAAGAACGGAATTCTGAAATCATACAGTTATCGGTTATGGTATACAAAAACCAGTTTAAGTATGAAAGATCAAAATCATTTCCGTAAAAATCCAGAGCCGCAATTTTATCCTTCAAAGAAAAAAGTATGTTGTTTATTTTCTTTGGAATCTCGTGCTCCTCAGAAAAATTATAGCACAAAAGTCCGGCTTCGTAATTTTTCTTCAGATGAAGCATTGGGAAAATTGTAAGATATTTTCCGTCAATCTTTTTCATCATTTTTGCATTACAAAAAGAATCAAGTGCGTCCTGAATGTATTCGTAAGGAGTCTGAAGTGCCTGGGAAAGTTCCTCAACAGATTTTGCCTGGTCATAACAAAGCAAGGCAAGCTGCTGTCTGAAAATACCGTTCATCTCGCGCATAGCAGGTGATGCCCATCCGCAATAAGAAACCTGGAATTCTGCGGGTGCATAGGAAAGTTGTTTATCTATCTTTTTCATTTTAAAATCTCCTTTACTCACAAAGCAAAACCATAGCTGCGCACGAAGCGTTTTTGCCTTCTGCAAAACGAACCAGCTTATTATCAATTGCGTACTGCATCAGCATGGAATCTAAGCTCTTGTTGTTTCCAAGTGGAATGACATGCCAGAAGGATGCCCACAAAAGATCATGCCGGATATAAGGCAGCACAAGTTTTTCCTCTGCTTTGTAAAGTGCATCATAATATTCTATTGAAAGCTCTTTGAATTTTTCGTGCCATATTTTGCACCACTTGTCCACCTGCGCAAAAGTGATGACCGGAATTGTTCCCTTGTAGCCGGACTGAGTTTTTTCTAGCACGCCATTGTTCAGCATATCTGCAACAAGCATTTCTTCTTTTTCTGAAAGAGTCTTTTTGGGATTTTTTATGAGCTCAAGATAAAGACCTGTGTTGCCGCTGTTGAGCCAGTCGAGGCGGTCGAGGTCGAGCTCACATTTGTGCCCGTCTTTTTCATAATGCATTGTGTTGATTGTATTATGAAATTCAATATGTCCGTATTCAGGAATGGTATAAACATTAAAATTGTAGCCGGGGCCTATCAAAGAAGTTTCTTCTTTAGAAATGCTTTCAGGTTCATCTTCATACCAGCCAGAAAGATAAAAGTTTCGCCAGAATCTGTCTGGTAGTCCCTTTCCGTATTTTTCTCGAAGATAATCTCCGCCAGTCTTTTTTCCAAACTCTCTGTCCGAGCGGATTATGAAATATGGAAGAAGATATTCCCAGTCAAAATCATTTCCGTAAAAATCTTCTTTCAAAAGCTCCGCCTTCATGCCATTAAGAATTTCAAAATAGCGTTCAGCAATTTTCAAATCCCGGCAAATCTGACGGTCAATTTCTTCTGCCTTTCTACGTACTGACTTTGGAAAAATTGTAAAGTCTGTAAGATACTTTCCTTTCTTTTCTTCAAAGAGAACATTCGCCCGAACAAGCTTTGTAATGCTGTCTTCCAGAAAGAGCTGGGGTAGGTCAAGCTGTGACGCAAGCTGGCTGACCGTCTGACTTTTTTCGCGACAGAGAAATAAAATCTGTCTGTCTATCAGAGAAGAAATTGTCATCCAGGCCTGATTTGCATTCATGTAAAATTCAAGCTCAAAATCGATAATTCTTTTTTTCTTTTCAGGTTTTTCTTTTCGATTTTCCATAGTCTCAAAATTCTCCTTAAGATTTTTTCGGGCATCAGATAAGCGGCTTGTTACTGTACCCGTGGGGAGCTTAAGGGCTGTGGCAATTTCTTTTACACTCTGATTTTTGATGTAGAAGCGCAC
>CAMNIU010000005.1 GCA_946540605.1 uncultured Treponema sp. | reverse complement strand
AAATGCGTTAAAAAAACTTTGCGCCAGCGAAGTTTTTAGCATTTTACTTACTGCCCCGCTCTATCCAGCTGAGCTACTGAATCTAAAAAAAACTACTCAAAATCGTAATAAACCCAATGCTTTGCAAGGCCGGCAAAACCATCAACAAGCGCATCAATTGTATTTACTGCTTCTGAATAATGACATAGATAAGTCTTCGATTTTATTTCTTTAGGAAGAGTTACCAGTTCATCATAAGCCGCATGAACACCGCGCGAATAGCCCATTACATCGCAATCATGGAAAATAACTTCGATTTTTGGAAACTTATCCAGCAAAAACTTGAGCTGCGGACGATTAAATTGAGTATCGGCTGTAAATAATACCTTATCATCAATAATTAATCCATAAGAAATCTGAGATTTTTTCAGAGAATCTTTTCTGGTAGTAACATGGCGTGTACGGAAAAGCTTTATATTAATGCCACCAACATCAGTTTCATACATTTCAAAAGGCTTTTTCTGAATCCGGACAGGCTTAATCTGAATAAAGTAATCTTTAAAGGTCATGCAGCCTTCTTCGCTGTATTGAATACCACCACGCAACGATTCATTCCAAAGCAGTTTTTTAAACTTATCTGTAATTACAAGATTCACAGGACGCTTAGTAATATATTTACCAGCCAGCGCTAATTCTTCAACACCACCAATATGATCTGCATGAGGATGAGTCAAAAGAACATTCTGAATATCCGCAATTTTCCCGTTATACAGATTTTCAATTGCATAAGAACATAAAGTTCCGCAATCAATCAAAAGATGAGTTTTCCCCTTTACTAAAAGCACATTTGTTTGAAAAGAGGTTTTAGTAAAAGCGTTTCCAGTACCAATAAAAAAAAGAGATAGCTGACCTTGATTAGTCAATTCCAACTTTGAAATGAATGGACGCGTTTTCATTACATATATTATAACACACTTTTAGGAATTTGGTATACTTCTTCTACACCACTTACCAAAATTCCTCCCATGCCCATTTCCAGAGGCAATTTAATATCCATATCGTAGCGGTCTCCAACGGCAAGACAATTTTCGGCAGAAATCCCCTCCAGCCCCCTGTCGCAGGCTGATTTAAAAAGCCACTCCACCGCAGTCTGAAAAGGCTCTATTGCCGGTTTTGATTTTAAACAGGTATCAAGCCCGACAATTTCCGGGAAGAAATCAGAAATACCTATAGCCTCAAGTGTTTTTCGGGCAGGAAGCACAGGATTATTTGTTACGCATATAAGCTGATATTTTGATTGCAGATTCTTTAGAGTTTCTATTAATTGTTCATCCCGGCCAAGAAAATCAGCCGGCTCCAGCAATTCGCGCCGCCACTGCACACTCTGTTCAATGGGAACACCAAATGCCAGCAGAGTATTCCCAAGGCTCACCTTACTGCCATCATGCTCAGCCGCAAACTTCTTACAATAATCCGCAACCATGCGCCGCGCTTCCTCTGCACTAATCCCCCGTTCCTTTGCAAACTGTCGCACCTGACAATCCACCTGCTCAAAAGCATAAGATGCATTTGTATACAAAGTTGAGTCTATATCAAAAATAAAAGCACGCAAGTCTTTCGGAATTTTATAGATTTTCATACGGCTCCAGCCTTACAATATTTTCTGCAGCACTCTGCAATGAATCATATTCACCAAGCCCGAACCAGGCAGCACAGGCATCACCCAAAAGTTCACTATGAACAAAATGTCTGCCGGCACCAGCTGCAGCATTTTCTCCGGCCGGCCGCAGAATTTTCATTTTAAGTTTCTCTGCCTTTTCACGCAAAAGAAGCTCATCATTAGTCTGACCACCAGTCACAGCCATCTCATTTGGAAAAGGAATTCCAGCTTCACCAGCTGCACGCTTAAGGCAATTAATGCCACGTTCTATTTCTATAAGTCTTTCAGCTTCAGAAAGTTCTCCGCTGTTTGGAATCAAATAAGAAGCATTCCATAACCCGGGAATTACAGACGGAAGAATTCTGAGACCTTCCCCCTGCAGTATTTTATCTGTGCAGAAATTCAAGCCTTCAGAACTGCCACAGCGGTCACAAAGCCGTCCGCTCAACAAAGTACCAGTGCCTATAAGAGCCGCAACAAAATCCGGTCCTCCAGCAAAAACAGAACAATTCTGCGAAAAAACAAGGTTATGTCCAGTTCCAGCACGTAATTCTGCCAGTACTTCTTTATTTACAAGCCCGCAGCAGTCTCCAATACCAATAAAAGGCGGGAGCTTTTCACTGTCAATTCCGCAGACCTTACAAACTTCATCATTCCAGTAAGCTGCCCGGAAGCGCTCTTCCGGCAAAATAGTAACAGCTTCTCCGGTGAGGACATAAATCAGATATTCAGGACCCGAAAAAATAAATCGGGATTTTTTGTAGATTTTAGGAACACGCTTTTTAAGAGCCAGCAGTTTTGGCATAAAAAGCGATTTTTTTGCTTCTGGTGAATCCGGGATTTTTATATCAGAAAAATCTTCATTCCAGAAAACCGTATAACCACAGTCTGCAACAACAGTCGGGCCATTCCCTGAAATGGAAATTGTACTTACAGTTACAACCTTACCGTTTTTCGCACACTGTGTTTCAAGTTCGCAAACTGCTTTTACAAATGCACCAAGCCAAGTGCATGCAGCAAACTCGTTTTGAGAATCTTCAAATGGAACGGAACAAAAAGAGACGACCTCGCCGCGGGCGGTTATTAAGCCAGCTTTAAGAGAGGTAGTTCCAATGTCTATGCAAAGAAGAACATTAAACATAATCAGAAATCTCTCAAGTCATGCTCTCCCGTGAAAAATGCCCCCAGCCAACGGGATGATGTTGTCTGGGGGCATTTTTCACTCCGAGCACGACTTGTAATCAACTTACTCTTACTCGTGCTTTACAACCTTCTCAATAATATTGCGGTTATCAAGCAGTTCGCTCAGCGACTGATTGTAGTGAATACGTGTAATTACGTTCGCAAACAATCCGCTTACGTCTGTACTGATGTACCATTCGCGCTTCAAGAGCTCTTCGTGGTAAACGGCGTTTGTACCGATGATACGGTAGAACAGCCCCTTTTCGTAAGCTTCGTCAAAGTTCTTGATTGCGTCGCCGGTAAAGAATGGAAGCGAAATTGCACAAATAACTTTAGTTGCGCCCTCTCCCTTAAGGAATTCCATAGCCTTNAAGAAGAGTACCACCAGTACCCAGCATATCATCAGCAAGGAAAGCAACCTTACCTTTAACATCACCAAGAAGCTTAACAGACTTGATGTTCGTAGAATGAGCGTCCTGAGTTACAATAGAGTAATCACGCTCTTTATATATCATAGCCAGTGGAAGTTTTAGTCCACTTGCATAGAATTTATTTCTGTCGATAGCACCAGTATCCGGAGAAACAATTACTAAGTCCTCAGTTTTTCCAGTCAAATCAACAATCTTGCTCAATTCGCGGATAACCTGATAGCTTGCGTGAAGATTATCAAGATTAAGACGAGA
>CAMNIU010000004.1 GCA_946540605.1 uncultured Treponema sp. | reverse complement strand
ATTCAGGTGGAGTTTGTTGATGCAGACATCACTTTAGGTTTCAAAGATGCCAATGAAGCCTTGGTTGGAGACAGAGAAACCTTTATTCAGACAGTTTTGAATGCAAAAAACAATGTTCTTAATCTGCTGGAAGAAAAACGGCAGAAAGAAGCAGAAGCTTATTATCAGACTGCAGCAGTACACGGACTTTCAGACTTCATTGCGGACATTGAAAAGCGTCATAACAAAGACTGTGTTTCTACAGGCTTTGAAAACCTTGATGAAATTCTGGACGGAGGCTTTTATCCGGGACTTTACATCATCGGTGCCATTTCCAGTCTTGGTAAAACTACATTTGCGCTTCAGGTTGCAGATAATGCAGCAAAAAAAGGGCAGGATGTTTTAGTTTTCAGTCTTGAAATGGGAAAACAGGAATTGATTGCAAAATCTATCAGCCGGCTTTCTTTCCAAAAATGCAAGAACTGGGGAAGTGATCTGGACTTTGCGACAACAACCCGAAACCTCATGAACGGAAAATCACTTAACTCAAAAGAGCGGGTGGATTTTCTGAATGAATGCATAAAAGGTTATTCAGATTATGCAGGGCGGATTTTCTATCATATTGGTATTGGGGATATTGGCGTAGAAAAAATCAAAGCTGTAATTGCGCGGCATATTAGAATTACCGGACGTAAACCTCTTGTAATTATTGACTATCTGCAGATTATAGCTCCTTTTGACATGAGGGCTACAGACAAGCAGAACACAGACAAGGCTGTAGTTGAACTTAAGCGTGCTAGTCGAGACTATGATGTTCCGATTTTTGCGATTTCAAGTTTTAACCGAGAAAATTACACAAGCCCGGTAAACATTGCAAGCTTTAAGGAATCTGGAGCGATTGAATATACCAGTGATGTTCTGATGGCACTGCAGTTTAAGGGCATGGATTATCTTAAAAAAGAGGACGGCAAGTACGAGGATGAAAAATCAAGGACTGCCAGAATCATTCAGCTTAGGAATGAACAGGAAAAGAATGCTGAAATTCCGGGAAAAGCTCAGGAGCTTCAGCTTAAGATATTGAAAAACCGTAACGGCCGAAAGGGTGGGATAGACCTCGACTTCCATCCAATGTTCAACTGCTTTGAGGTTCCAAAACAAAAAGTTGAAAACGGGGGATGGACCTTAAGGTCAAGGAAGTAGGAAAAAATTGGGAAGGGAAGAAAAAACTAAAAAAGTCTTGATTCTATTTTTACTCAGTCTGATTTTTGCAGGCTGTAAATCTGCAGCATTCAATTCAAGCGAAAAAATCTTAGAACTCAGGGGAAATCTGACTACAGGCTACACCTGGATTTACACAATTGGCGATGAGTCAATAATTCAGGTGGATGAAGATATTAAATATCTTGGAAAAGAAGGTATAGTTGGAGCGCCAAGTCTTTTTACATACACAGTTCGTTCACTAAAACAGGGAAATACAAATCTTAAATTCGAATACAAACGTCCCTGGGAAGATAAAAAGGCAGAAGAAATACGCTTTTTTGAAGTGACAGTAAAAGAAAACGGAAAAATCAGCATGACAGAAAAGAAGCCGGAGGAAGAAAAATTGACTTACAAATCGGTTTCAATGGCAGAAGGAATAAAGCTGATGTCAAAAGATTCAGATTTTATTCTTCTGGATGTAAGACGGCCGGATGAATTTGCAGCAGGTCATATTCCGGGAGCTGTTCAGCTTTCAAACGAAAGTATGACAAAAGAGAATACAGCAGAAGTTCTGCCGGATAAGGCACAGAAGATTTATGTATATTGCCGTAGCGGAAGACGGAGCAAGGAGGCCAGTCAAAAGCTGGTGGACTGGGGATATTCAAACGTTGTTGAGATTGGCGGGATAATCGATTACGACGGGGAAATTGCACTTACAGAAGAGTATCTGCGAAACAAGTTAAATTAGGAAATAAAAACCATGCCATTTAGAATTGAGCGAAATGACATTACAAAGGTTCACACAGAAGCGATAGTAAATACCGCAAATCCTCTGCCGACATATGGAACGGGAACAGATACGGCTGTTTATGAAGCAGCAGGAATGGCACAGCTACTGGCAGAAAGAAAGAAGATTGGAATAATAGAGCGGGGACAGTCAGCATATACACCGGCCTTCAAGCTTCAGAATACAAATGGCATTCGTTATATCATTCATACTGTGGGCACCAAATGGAAANGATGGGCAGCATGGTGAAATTGAAATTATGAGAAACTGCTACCGCAATTCACTTCAAATAGCTAAAGACTTGAATTGCAAAAGTCTTTCCATTCCTCTTCTTGCTACTGGCAATTATGGCTTTCCAAAAGAAACAGCCCTTAATATTTCACTGGATGAAATCAGCAAATTTCTTTTTGAAAATGAAATGGATATTGTTCTTATTGTGTATGACAAAGAATCCTTTCAGGTTTCGAGTAAAATTTTTGATGGCGTTCAGAGCTTTATAAATGATGGGCCAGAAATCACTCCGATTCAAAGCATTTCAATTGACGATTTTGTTTCGCAGAATAAGGGTGGTCTAAATTTTCAGGAGCTCTTAAGAAAGCATATTATAGATAAGGGACTCGATAATCCTACAGTTTACAAGCGTTCAATTATTATAGATAAAAAGTTGTTTTCGAAAATCATTAATGGACACATTCCAAATAAGCATTCTGTAATGGCTCTAGGATTAGCATTAGAGCTGGATTTACAGGAATATGAAACTTTTCTTGCTACGGCTAATTTTGCCTTAAATCCTTCTGATATGTTTGATACTGTTGTGAAGT
>CAMNIU010000003.1 GCA_946540605.1 uncultured Treponema sp. | reverse complement strand
TGATGGTAAGGCTAAAAATTGCAGTGCAATTTTTTTAACGCCTTGCTATAGAACACCGGCCGCCAGCGGCCTTACACATTTAGGTTCATCGAAAGAATGGCTCAGAGGCAAGCTGTGCTTGCCGACCTTGACCGGGGTATCTTTTTCTAGTATACACTACGTATGAATTCAAAATTTACTTCTACACTTGCCAGCATAGGACTGATTATTACGGCGGCAATCTGGGGCTTTGCCTTTGTCGTCGTAAAAGACAGTCTGGATTATATCGGTCCTATGTATATGGTTGCTGTCCGATATACAATTGCAGCTGTATGTATGTCACTTATCTTCATAAAAAAATGGAAGATAATCAGTAAAAAATACCTGTTACATGGAGTACTTACTGGATTTTTTCTTTTTGCAGGTTATGCTACACAGACTGTTGGCTGCAATATTACTACAGCCGGAAAAAATGCCTTTCTGACTACGGTTTATGTAATTTTAGTTCCACTTTTTTCCTGGCCACTTTATAAAAAGAGGCCAGGCTGGTTCGTATTTGCAGCAGCAATTCTTTCTATGACAGGAATCGGTCTGCTTGCTCTTGGTACAGGCGATACAAAAGGTATAAACCTTGGTGATGTTCTTACCCTTATCTGTGGAGTATTCTTCGCACTTCATATTATTTTTACAGCAAAATATAATGCAGAAGATGGCGAAAACGGCAAAGGTGGAGACCCGATTTTTCTGACCTTATTGCAATTTATTTTTGTTTCGATATTCGGCTGGATTTGTGCTCCAATTTTTGATGGTACATTTTCGGGGGGTGAAGCTTTTAATCCGCATGTAGTGATTTCTATGCTTTACCTTGGGCTTTTAAGTACCATGGTTTGTTTCAGCCTGCAGAATATCGGCTTAAAATATGTTCCTTCATCTCTTGCATCTTTGTTTTTAAGTTTTGAATCTGTTTTTGGCGTTTTATTCAGTACAATCTTTTTGCATGAAGTTATAACCGTCAGAATGATTTTTGGCTGTGCATTAATCTTCCTTGCAATACTCCTTGCAGAGAATGGCTGGAGATTGCATAAATATGCAAAAAAATGTATATTAATACATAAGAGGTGATTTTATGAAGAAAATGACTGTAGTGTGCGCTGCTCTTGCAGCTGTTCTTGCATTCACAGGATGCTCTAAATCAAATGTTCAGATTAATTCTATTGCTGATTTGGCTGGAAAGAAAATTGGTGTTCAGGCTGGTACAACTGGTGAAGCCTGGGTTCAGGATAATGTACAGGGAGTTCAGCTTTCTTCTTTTAAGACTGGAATGGATGCCGCTCTCGATCTTAAGAATCGTGCAATTGATGCAGTAGTTCTTGATGAACTTCCAGCAAAAGCAATTGTTGAACGTAATGCAGATCTTAAAATTATTCACGATCCAGAATTTGCTAACAACAAGGAAGCTTATGCAATTGCTGTAAAAAAAGATAATGCAAAACTTCTTTCTTCTATTAATAAGACAATCGCTGATATGAAGGCTAATGGTGATTACGAAAAACTCGTAAATGCATTTATGCCAGCTGATGGAAAAGTCCAGATTCCAGCTGCAGAAGCTTTGAATGGTAACTCTGTTGTAAAACTTGGAACAAATGCCGCTTTCCCACCATTTGAATATGTTGAAGGAAAAAATATTGTTGGTTTTGATATCACTATGGGACAGAGAATTGCTAAAGATGCCGGTATGAAGCTTGAAGTTGTTGATATGGCATTTGACAGCTTGATTCCAGCATTGCAGTCTGGCACAATTGATTTCATTGCAGCAGGTATGTCTGTAAACGAAGAACGCAAAAAGAACGTAGATTTCTCAGAAACATATTTTGAATCTGAGCAGGTAATCATCGTAAGAAAATAGTCGAGTTCTTTTCAAAACGGTGGTATGTTATTCATACTGCCGTTTTATTATTTAACAATAGTAATTAAAAGAAAAAATGAGGTTTTAATGTTTCAATCATTTTACGACACTATGATTGCAGGCCAGCGCTATATGCTGATTGTACAGGGGCTCGGAATTACAATTCTGATTGCTATCTGTGCAATTATGATTGGTACTGTGCTTGGTTTTATTCTTGCCCTGATGAAGGTTTCTGGCAACAAAATTCTTAAAACAATTGCAGAAGTATACACAACAATTTTGCGTGGTATTCCTCTTGCAACCCAGCTTATGATTTTTTATTTTGTTATTTTTGCGCCACTGGGATTAAATCGTCTTCTTGTTGCAATTCTTGCATATGGATTCAACTCCGGTGCCTATTGTACAGAAATTTTCCGTGCTGGTATTCAGGGAATTGATCCGGGACAGACAGAAGCAGGTCGTTCTTTAGGTTTAAGTAAATGGCAGACAATTTTTAAAATCGTACTTCCTCAGGCAGTTAAAGCTGTCCTTCCAACATATACTAGTGAATTCATTGTACTTATTAAGGAAACTTCTGTTGCAAGTTTTATCGCTGTAATGGATATGACAAAAGCAGGAGATATGATTCGTAATGCAACTTATAATGCATGGATCCCTCTTCTTACCTGTGCAGCAATATACCTTGTTCTTACTGTAGGTCTTACAAAACTTTTCGGAGCACTCNGAAAAAAGGATGGCAAAAAGTGATAGAAGTTAAGAATCTTAAAATCAGCTTTGGAAAACTCAACGTATTAAAAGACGTTTCTATAAAAATTGAAAAAGGTGAAAAGATTGTAATTATCGGACCTTCTGGTTCCGGAAAATCTACTTTTCTTCGTTGTCTAAACAGACTTGAAACTCCAGATGGAGGACAGATTCTTTTTGAAGGTAATGATTTAACAGATCCTAAAACTAATCTTGATCTTTGCCGTCAGAAAATGGGAATGGTATTCCAGCACTTTAATCTTTTTCCTCATCTTACAGTTTTGCAGAATATTACTCTTGCACCGGTAACTCTTAAGCTTAAAACTCAGGAAGAAGCAGAAAAAGAAGCTATGCAGCTGCTTGAACGCATTGGTCTTCCAGATAAGGCAAATGTTTACCCTTCAACTTTAAGTGGCGGTCAGAAACAGCGTATAGCAATTGTTCGTTCTCTTGCAATGCATCCGGATGTTATGCTTTTTGATGAACCAACTTCGGCACTCGATCCGGAAATGGTTGGTGAAGTTCTTGAAGTTATGAAGGACCTTGCCCGCGAAGGTATGACTATGGTTGTTGTAACTCACGAAATGGGCTTTGCCCGCGAGGTTGCCGACCGTGTTCTTTTTATGAACGAAGGTTATATCGAAGAAGAAGGCAGCCCTGAAGAGCTGTTTACACATCCAAAAAGCGAAAGATTACAGCAATTTTTCAAATCAATTCTGTAAAAATCCTTTAATTTTCATTAAAATTCCTCGTTTGTATCGATGAAAAGTAACACAAAATCAGCACATTTTCTGTAACCAAGGTTATTTTTCAATAACTATGGTTAAATCGTAAAAAAAGTTATTGACGGTAAACTGATTTCAATGTATGTTATAAACATAAATTAAAGTTAAGGTAAAGTTAAAAAATATGAAATTAAGAAAGTTACTCATTAGCAAGACGTTATCGTTAACTATATATAAAAGCGTTGCTAAGAAGAGAGTTTATTCGGAGAGCCGGTTTATTGTCGGTGAGAGAGTTCTTGGACTGTAATTGGAGAGTATACAGTCTGAGAACTTTTTTTTTGTCCTGCCTATAATCGAAGAACCGTTAAAAACAAAGTGCGATAGCGGTTTGTTTAGGTTCATCGAAAAAATGGCACAGAGCGAGATTAATCGAGCGACTTCTAATAGTTTTCTTATTATTTCATATTCGTTATACTGTCTTTAATGATCAAAGAAATTACAATTACAGTCGAAGCTAAGGATGAAAAGAATTCCGGGCTTCTGGACAGTCTTATCCGTAAGGAACTCAAAAAAAATCACATAAACGAAAATAAGTTTGAAAAGGTTTTTGTTAAGAAATCTATAGATGCCCGTCATGGCCAGTTGAAGCTGCATTTGCGTTACAAGGTATATATTGGAGAAAAGCCACAGGAAGCAGGTGAGTGGAAGCCGCTTTGGAAAAGCTGCGAAGGGGCTGGCGTTGAGCGTACTGTAATAATTGTTGGGGCTGGACCTGCAGGTCTTTTTGGTGCCCTTAAGCTTTTGGAAAACGGCATAAAACCGATTATAATTGAGCGCGGCGTACAGACCAGCCAGCGCAGAAAGGACATTGCACTGATTAGTACACGAGGTGTTGTGAACGGTGACTCTAATTATTGTTTTGGCGAAGGCGGGGCTGGTACTTTTTCTGACGGAAAACTTTATACGCGAAGTAATAAGCGCGGCGACATTGGTGGGGTGCTTCGCGTCTTTAATTATTTTGGCGCGGACGAAAAGATTCTTACCGACGCACATCCGCACATTGGAACAGACCGCTTGCCTCAGGTAATTAATGCTATGCGCGATAAGATAATTGCGCTGGGCGGGGAGTTTTATTTTAATACCCGCGTAACAAATCTTTTGTTAGAAGATGGTTGTGTAAAAGGTGTTGAAACAGAATCTGTGGAAAATGGAGAGAACCGTCAGTTCCACGGGGCTGCAGTACTTCTTGCGACCGGTCATTCAGCTTCAGATATTTATGAAATGATTGCAAAGGTTGCTCCTTCTGCACTTGAAGCAAAAACTTTTGCAGCAGGTGTTCGTGTTGAACATCCGCGAACATTGATTGATGCAATTCAGTATCACGGGCAGGGGGCTTCCAGTGGGCTGGGGGCAGCAGAGTATCGGGTTACTACTCAGGTAGATGGCCGTGGAGTTTATTCTTTCTGTATGTGTCCTGGCGGATTTGTTGTTCCTTCAAGTTCTGGGCCTGAAGAAATTGTAGTAAACGGAATGTCGGCTGCAGCGCGTAATTCAAAATGGTCTAATGCCGCTATTGTAGTAGAAATTCGTCCTGAAGATATTCCTCAAAAATTCCATGACGCTGCTGCAAAGGCTGGTTGTCCGCAGCTTGCAGGTTTATTGTTCCGCACTGAAATTGAACATCTTACTGCTGCAAACGGTAAAGGACAGTCTGCTCCTGCCCAGCGTCTTACAGATTTTCTAGAAGGTCATATTTCTGACACACTTCTTGCAACAAGTTATACACCGGGAATCGTTTCTTCTGAATTGGGAAGCTGGCTTCCTTCTCATATTAGTGAGCGTCTAAAAAAAGGTTTTGTAGAAATTGACCGTAATATGCATGGCTTTATCTGCCCTGAAGCATTAATGATTGCTTCTGAAACCCGTACAAGTACACCTGTACGTATTTTGCGTGATAAAGAATCGTTCGAATGTACTCAGCTTAAAGGGCTGTATCCTGCTGGGGAAGGTTCCGGCTATTCTGGTGGAATTGTTTCCAGTGCTATGGATGGAGAGAACGCCTGTAGCCATATTACTCAAGTCATAATAGGTAATTCGCCTTATTAAAAAATAACAAATTGTTGTTTGAAAAAATCGTTTTAGATGCTATAATAGAACATTATGGATAGAAACAGAATCAGCTCGGAGAGAGTTGTTGCTGTTGTAGGTCTTGTATTTTTACTTGTGGCTGCCATAGTCAGCCTTTTATTGGATGGTGATCCAAAATCAATTATTGAAAAGATTGCTCCTACTAATATTGTTATTCCCGTAGTTCATTTTATTTGTGTTGGTCTTGCTATTGTTTTTTTAATCACTAAGAACTTCTATGTTATGATTTCAATTTTTATGATTGAAAGTGAACTTACAATTCTTACAAATTATGAAGAGCTGGGTATTTTCTTTTTTTATGCTGCCCTTATTTTGATTTTATGTAAAGATCTTTTTGTTCATAAACCTCGCACAAGAGTATTCAGACTTTTTATAATTCATCTGATTACAGTTGTTCTTTCTTATACTCACGGAATCACATATATGTTGATTTCTATCAGCTATTCTCTTTTTTGTTTTGCATTTTATTTATGGATTTATTTCAGCCTCAAGGCAAAACTATCTTGTTTGATTCCTCAGAATGTCCGCGAGAATAATGCAATTATTGGTAAACCGGCCGGTTCTACAATCAGTCTTTCTGATTATAATTTGAACGAGAGACAGCGTACTTTTGTTTTGGAAAATCTTCAGAACAAATTGTGTTATAAAGAAATCAGCGAAAAATATTTTGTTAGTGTTTCTACTGTTAAAAAGATTTTTGCAGAAGTGTTTAAGATTTTTGAAGTTTCAAATATAGAAGAATTGCGTCTTCTTTTGCTCCAGTATCAGGTTAAAGAATAATTTTTAGTACTGGATGCTGCTGCATTAAAGTAAGGTAGATTTTGTAACTTTTTAGGGCATGGAAAACGTGCCGTATAGATGAGCGTGAGTCCTGGATTCACGCTCATTTTTTTTATTCTGTTGTCTTTATCTGATAAAATAAAAAGATATCTGATTTTCTTATCCAGTGATAAATAATTTGTTATATTTAATATTATGGGATTAAGTCCCGCTTGTTCCAGCAGAAGTTTTAATTTTGATGATGGTTCAGGTAAAAGCAGGGCCGTGTCTGATAAGTCCTTTTGTCCGGAATTAAGGCTTAAGACATTTAAAGTGAAGACAAAATCTTCAAGAAAATTATTCTCTTCTATTACTAATTTATAAGTACTCATTTAGCAAAATTTTGCACTGACAAGAATATCTTGTCAATTAAAATTTTCAAAGGGTTACTCTTTATGTGACAATGAAACGTCGCAGGAAAATCAGGTTCCTTGGAAGAGCTAACATAGCCGGCCTGAATATTAAAAAATATAGGGAAGCACTTGATCCTCCATGTTCTCAAAATGACCTTGCCAGTAAACTCCAGCTTGCCGGCCTCAGCGTGCATAAAAATATGGTAAGCATGGTAGAAAACGGAGAGCAGGGCATAAGCGACGTTGAACTCCGTACTTTCGCCCTAGTCCTCGGAGTTTCCGTAGCCGACCTGATGGACGAATCAATTTATCAGGATGGTACCCACAACAAAACCATTGAATATTCCGAAGACTCCTACGATGTAGGCCTCTCATCTGCCGCCGAAAAACCAAAGAAATAAATTCAAATATTCGTTATTGCGAAGCAGCGCTAAAGCAATCTACAGTGTAAAATTGTAAAATACTCATTCATCTGTAATGTGACAAGAATTTCTTGTCATTGTGTGACTTTGTGTTATAATTTTAAGCAAATTATTCAATTATTCGCGAAGTATAACGGAGGAATGTGTATGAAAAAAAGGTTACTGTTGGGGACAGTTATTTGTGCCCTGCTTGTCGTATTATTTTCTTGTAGTCATGAAATAGGCGTTGGCCCTGGTACAAAAGAAACTGTGGTTGAAGCTAAAGGTTCTATTTCAGGTACAGTTCGATATTCAAATGCAGAAAAAGATCAGAATGGCGGAATTATGATTACGCTGGATAAAACTGATGGTTTGAATACTATCGCTGTAACTAAGTCTGCAGTCAGTCGAAGTATAGTAGATTCTGCCCGCACAGTTGTATCATCAAGTTATACTTCACAAGATGGCACTTATTCATTCAGTAACCTTGAACCGGGAACATACACCGTTTACGCTTCTAGTGCCTCTTCAAAGGAAAAGGCTGTTTATACAAATGCCGTTGTAAAAGCCGATGAAAATACTGTTGTAAATCCTCTTAATCTTACAGCAACAGGAAGTATCTCGGGTCGCATTACTATAGATGGAAGTGACTGGAATACCATTGGTTTTCTGGTCTTTGTAGCGGGAACTAGTTACATGGCAATGACTGATAACAGTGGATGTTATACAATTTCTGATGTTCCAGCAGGCACTTATTATCAGATTGTGGCTACAAAAAATAACGTGATTCATTTTATTGACTTAAATGTATATGTTTCTGCAAATGCGACTGCTAATGTCAAAACTGATAATTTTACAAGTTCCGAATTGAATAATTCTACTCAGGGAGAAAAAGGTGAAGATGGAAAGGGGATTGTTTGGCGTGGTAGCTTTGCATCTGAATACTTTATAGATGAGCCAGAATATCTGGATGCTTTCTTTAATACCACAGATGGTTGCTCTTATATTTATACTAAGGAAGGATGGACTTTACTGGCACGTGCTGGTAAGGATGGTGAAAAAGGAAAGGATGGAGAAGATGGTACAAATGGAACTTCAATTGTATGGGTAGGAGAGCGTTTAGAAGCACCAGAGAATCCTGAACTTTATTGGGCTTACTATAATATAGAAACAGGATGTTCTTACATCTGGAATGGATATTCCTGGAGTTTGCTTGCTAAGGCTGGTAAAAAAGGTGAGAAAGGTGACAGCGGAGAAAATGGTATTTCGATTATTTGGAAAGGAGAATTGTCCGATGCACCAGAAAATCCAGAAATATGCTGGGCTTATTACAATATAGAAAGTGGTTGCTCTTATATTTGGGATGGATATAGTTGGAATTTGCTTTCAAAAATTGGTGCCCAAGGTACACAGGGAATCGCTGGTGAAAATGGAATCTCTATAATCTGGAAGGGAGAACATTCCGAAGCACCAGAAAATCCAGAAAACTGCTGGGCTTATTACAATACAGAAACTGGTTGGTCTTATATTTACAATGGCACAGAATGGGAAGTTCTTGCGAAAGGTGGTACGGATGGCATTTCAATTATTTGGAAAGGAGACTTGTCTGAAGCACCAGAAAATCCACAAAATTGCTGGGCTTATTATAATACAGAAGATGGATGTTCATATATTTATAATGGTTCAGAATGGGAATTGCTGGCAAAAGATGGAAAGAATGGAACAAATGGTAAAGACGGAATTGGAATCACATGGCTTGGAAGCTTTGCCTCTTCTTCTGAAATTACAACTCCTAGCTTCTTAAATGCATATTATAATACTACAGATGGCTGCTCATATATTTATGATGGAAATGAATGGAAACTTCTTGCTCGTAAAGGTTCAGACGGTGTTTCTGGGGCTGGCGGTTCCGGAAATGGTGGTATTATCTGGCTTGGAGATTTTGCAAAAGATTCTGAAATTACAAATCCAGAAGTATTAAACGCATATTACAACACAACTACTGGTTGTTCATATATCTATAACGGTACAGAATGGAAGCTTCTTGCAAAAGGTGGTACTGATGGAACTGGAATTACTTGGCTTGGAGACCTTCCATCTGCTTCATATATTGACAATCCTGAATATTTGAATGCTTACTACAATACAAGTGATGGATGTTCGTACATTTATAATGGAAGAGAATGGGTTTTACTTGCAAAAGCTGGTATAAATGGAGAGCCTTACACAGATGATACATCTCAGGGGACTGGTACTTTGCCGATTGTAGCGGCCTTCAATACAGGAGATGTTCTTCTTAATGATGGTACTGTTATTCCTTATAAGGAAGGTAGAGTCTTTACAGAAGAACAGAAGAAAAAAGCTGTTGGTGTAATGTATGAAAATGAATACGGTATACCAACGGGGTGGCTTGGTATATACAATTCTTGTGGAGGACCAAAAAGTGGAGATTATTCCTGGGCAACAACTGAGGATTCTCGTAAAACAAGTTTCAATGACATTTATTGTGCATGTAGTACAGGCATAGAATTTGCAGAAAATTCAGATTTTTCAGGAGATTTTGACGGAAGTGATAACTGGGCATATATTTGTTCTGTAGATGAAGAAGGTACAAAGAATGTTGCTAGAAATTATCCGGCATTCAATTATGTAAATAATTATGCTTCAAACTTTAATTATAAAGGCGAATATGCAAAAGATTGGTATATGCCAAGTATTGCAGAACTTTGTTACGTTTATAGGAATAAAACACTATTAAATTCTGTAATAAATGCCTTAGGAGGAATTCCTTTACAGAATACAACCTATTGGTCTTCATCAGAAGGAACCGTTTTTAAAACTGAATTTATTGAAGGGCATTGGGCAGATGGATATCCTTCTTATACAGTTGACTTTTCCGATGGTTATCTGAACAGAACTGAAAGAAATAAAAGATATTATGTTTTGGTTGTTCGTTCTATAGTTCGAGATGTTACCCCTCCAGCAGCAACATCATATGTTAGTGGAAGTTATAGTAGAAAAACAAAAACAATCAGATTGAGCTGGACTAATCCTTCAGACAAAGATTTTAGTCATGTTATTGTAAGCTATACAAGAGACGGCAATAAGGTTATTTCAGATGCGCCAAATTCCGACGGAACGTACATAGTGAACAATGTTGAACCAAATGGGCAGGTATATGACTTCACTGTACAGGCGGTTGATAATGCGGGAAATAAAAGTGAATCACGTACGGTTCGAGTAACAGTTCCAAAAGGTGATCCTGAATTTACTTCAATAACTATCCCTGAAGTGAACTATCTTAAAGGTGGAGAAAAAGTTACTGCATTAATTACAGTAAAAAACTATAACTCAGCAAGCGATATACGTTTTACTGTATCATGTGCCGAGAAACCCATGATAGTTAATGATTCTGAAATCACTTCTGATTATACCGGTTTACGTGTTCCATTAACTATTCCAAGTAAAGCAGGGGAATACAGTATTACTGTAAAATGGGAAAATAAATCAATAACAGGTATTTTTAAGGTAAAAGACTTTGGTGACTGTATTACTGGTTCAGTTTTGTTAAAAGATGGTTCAATTATACGATATGATGAAAATGACCTGACTTTTACAGATGAACAGAAAGAAAATGCGGTTGGTGTTTTGTACTGCAATGAATATGGTGTCCCTGAAGCTTGGCTTGGTATTCATAACACCTATGATGGAACAACTAGTGGAAAATATGCTTGGGCAAGAAATAATACAAAAGGTTATAATACATATTTTGAAGAAATCACATCAACTGATACAGATGGAAGTGATAACTGGAATATTATTTGCGACTATTGTCCTGATGAAACAAGCGATGCAGAAAAATATTTCCCTGCATTTGACTATGTAAACAAGTATGCTTCTACCTTTGGATTAACAGGTGATTATGCAACAGACTGGTATATGCCAACCATTGCTGAACTTAAAACGATACGAAATAACGTTACTATTTTGAATTCCGTCTTAAGAGCATTGGATGGAACAGTTTTGGGGAACAGTTACTGGTCTTCATCTCAATGTGATGGTGTAGGCTATAAAAACAATGCATGGTATATAAATATTAAGGCGACAAATGTAATGGAAAATATTATAAAGAGTTCCAGTTTTTTTGATGTCTGTGTTATCAGAGCATTTGAATAATATATTACAAAACTGAGTAATTAAAAGAGGCTATCATTTTAGGTAGCCTCTTTTTTTTCATTTATGCATTAACTTCTAGATTTTCAACCAGTTTTTGGACTTCCTCTAGAGATAGTCCGGATATTTGTGCAGCTTGTTCTGGTGAAAGTTTAAGAGAAAGCGCGTTTTTTGCAGCTTCAATGGCTTTTTTAGCTTCGCCTTCTGCAAGGCCTTTGCTTAATCCTTCGGTATAGCCATCTTCATGCCAGATTCTTTTTGCTTCTTCTTCATCAAATTCTGTCAAACACATTCCGATAACCTCCGCCCTGTGGATTTTGAAAAAGCCTTCAAGAAAATCTTTTTTGACTGCATAATCTATAGCCTTTTCAATTGCTTCCTGTTTGGTCATTCCAGATTTTCTGTTTTCTGAAATTAGACTCGTAAACTTTACGTAATGATACAATGAAGTGCAGTTTTTGTTAAGTGCAGAATTATGATCTGGATGCAGATTGATTACGGTTGCAGTCCACTGAAAATCTCCTGAATTGTCTGGATTCAAAAATGAATCAGATAGTTTCATTTTCCAACGTTCGGGATTTGTAGGCCTGCCGTGATAGAAGACATAGAATCTTGGAGTTGGAATCATAACCCTTGAACTGCTTATAAGATTCTTATTGTTTTCTTTCAGGTACATTTGATAAAGTGTTGCAAAATACAGAAAACCACGCAGCGGCATGTTTGGATTATAAGAACTCTGTTCTTCATATAGGTTAATCTCAGAATCAACAAGAAAGGAAATATCGTTATGCATTGTGATGTAGATTACATTTTCAATTGTGTTAATTTTTAGTTCGTCTGGATCTGTAACATGGGTACCATTTAGTGCATTGTACAATTGCAATCTCCAACGTTTACTTTCTTCTGTTTCCCGTCCAAAGATGAACTTAAAAAGCCTGTCTTTGTATTCTGGATTTTTTAGTGATGTAATTTTTTCTTCCATGATTATTTCCTCCTCATACAAAAAATTTTCATCACTATATAAATAGACAAAAGTATGCAAAAAAAGGAAATGATTTTTTGAAAAAGTAAATAAAATGCGAAAAAAATTAGTGTGCTTGTGACGAACCGTGTTTTATGCTATAACTCTTATATGAAAGTTGCGATTTTTTTCGGTTCAAAGTCTGATAAGGACACGATGAAAAAGGCGGCCGATATTCTTACTGAGTTCGGCGTTGACTACAAGGCTTATATCATTTCTGCCCACAGAGCCGGGGCTTTACTCAAGCAAACAGTTGAACAGGTTGAAAAAGAAGGTTGTCAGGTAATTATTGCCGGTGCTGGTCTTGCTGCAGCTCTTCCTGGTGTTATTGCGGGAATAACTACTCTTCCTGTAATTGGTGTACCACTCGAGTGCGTAAGTGACAAGTCTAACGGGCTTGGCGGTATGGATGCACTTTTGTCTATCGTCCAGATGCCACCTCAGATTCCGGTTGCAACTGTTGGTATTAATTCTGCTAAGAATGCGGCTTATCTTGCGCTGCAGATTCTTGCGCTTAATGATAAAGAACTTTCAGAAAAACTTAAGGCTTTCCGTGCTAAGCTTGCATCGGACGCAGCTGAAAGTGGTATTGATATTAAATTCTAAAACAATGCGTTAGCGATGTGAAGGGCAGCGAAGCTGTACGGCCGCGATAGCGGACGTATGGAGCGATAGCGGAACCCGGAACGTAGCGACCCGAGCGATAGCGAGGGTAACGCCCAAATACATAGGAGCAAACAATGGCAAACTACAAAGAGTCTGGTGTAGACGTAGAAGAAGGTTACCGCGCGGTAAATAAGTACAAGGAGCATGCAAAGAGAACTGCAATTCCTGGCCTTTTGACTGGATTGGGAAGCTTTAACGGTATGTTCGAGATTCCTAAGGGATACAAGAATCCTGTTATGGTAAGCGGAACTGATGGTGTTGGAACTAAGCTTGAT
>CAMNIU010000002.1 GCA_946540605.1 uncultured Treponema sp. | reverse complement strand
AGAGCCGTTTTTGTGTAAGAATCCTGCGGTTTTCGCAAGCGAAAATCCTCGGATTCTTTTCATGGCTAAGCGCCAAAGACGTTCTGATGCAGTTTTGAATCGCTTTCGCTCACGTCCATTAGATTTTTCAATCCATAATAGTAATTTCAACACGTCTATTTTTTATTCTTCCTGCTTCCGTGTCATTCGAGGCAACTGGTTCGCGCGCACCTTTGCCCTGTGTGAACACATGATACTGGTCGCGGATTCCCAAATCAACAAGATAAGCTGCAACGGCTTCAGCCCGTTCTTCACTCAGCTGCTGCTGGGCTTTTACAGTCCCTCGGGCAGCACAATGTCCTGTAATCAGCAAATCGTTAGAAAACTCCTTAAGAATTTCCCCAAGTTTTTCAATCTTCTTTTTTTCAGACGGCAGTAATACATCAGAATCCGGTTCAAACTGAATTGCATCAAGACTGATTGTAAGTCCCTTTTCGCCCTGTTTTACAGAAATGTTATCCAGCTTGTATTTTTCAACCTTTTTCTGGAGTTTTTTGAGGTTATCTTTATCATTTACAGACTTATATTCCGTTACTTCACCATGAGCAGTTCCGCGGAAAGCAAAGGTATTATTAAAGGTGTCGTACATATAAATCACAAACTCTTCGATATAGTGGTCCAGCTCGCCGCGCTCATTATCCCACCAGATTTTCTGGATAGCCTGCCCTTGAGTTCCTGCATAAGTGCTGCCATTTCCGGTTCCATAAAGATAGTTGTCATACCAGTCCTGACCTAATCCACCTTTATCTCCAGCCTCGCTTGCATCTTGAAAAAACTTATATTCAACTTCAATTACGCGGAGTGTTTTCCCATCAATTTCTTCATCCCCAGTGTAGGTGTATTTAGCCGTAAACGGTACTTCAATTGCACCCTCCATATTAAAAAGTTCACGGCAGTCGTGTACTTCAAGGCCTTCGCAGGTCCAAGAATCCCCGGGTTTTACAGGTTCCAGACTAAAAGACGGTACACTCTGAACAGTCGGCAAAAACTGATTATCAGAATCATGAAGATGACCGTTTTTATCGCGGTAAATTTTTACAGAATCTTCTTCTCCCCACGAAAGCATACGTCCAGTAGAGTTTATAAAGTTATTCTGGGTTGTCATATAATGAGTGTTCAACAGGGCAGTGCCGTCTTTTTCAACTGACTCAACGGTTGTAGAAGTGCGATTTATGAATTCAGTTCTGTTATTAAGCTGCCCGTTGATATATGCTTCTTCTTCAACAGTCGCTACATGCGAAACCGCATCACCTTTTTTATGATTGAATTGAAAAATAATACCATCGCTGTTTTTATCTGATTTTGGAGCCGCAGTTAAACTTACCGGGAGCAATGCAAAAAAAACGGCTGTAATAATTTTGATATTTGTAAAAAGAGATTTCTTCATATTTATAAAACAATCCTCCAAAAAGCCTGGTTACGAAATCATTCAGTAAGATTTTCGGCTTTTAGATGGAAGAATCTTAGTTTTTAAGCAGTGCGTTTACGTCACCTGCAAGATATGCATCACAAAGCTGATACGGCATTGGTTTTCCGCGTAAAAAGCCCTGAACAAAGTTGCAGTTGAACTTATTCAAAAGGTCGAGCTGTTCTGTGTTTTCAACACCTTCTGCAATAGTCTCAAGCCCCATTTTTTCTACCATATCAATGATAGAACGGGTAATTGTAGCCTGTACACCATCTTTAGAGGTTATATCATTAATAAAAGCTTTGTCGATTTTAAGAGTGTTTAAAGGCAGCATTTGAAGATAACTGAGAGAAGAATATCCGGTTCCAAAATCATCCAGTGAAACACGACAGCCCAGGGCTTTTATCTGGCGTAATTTTTCAATCGCATCGCTCATGTTGTTTATCATTACCCCTTCCGTAATTTCAATTTCCAGAAGTTCCGGATCAATTCTGAATTCAAAAATCAAATCTTCCAGTTCCTCTATAAAATCATCACTCAAAAGCTGAATTGGAGAAACATTTACAGAAATAATTCCGCGGAATTGATATTTTGTCTGCCAGGTTTTTAGTGTCGTAATTGCGGTCTTCAAAACCCATCGGCCAATAGGAACAATCAAACCTGTTTCTTCTGCAATTGGAATAAACACAGAAGGTGCAATGCTGCCAAGCTCTTCATCATTCCATCTGATAAGGGCTTCAAAACCGCGAAGCTTTCCGCTTTGAACATCAAACTGCGGCTGATAATACTGGGTAAAATTGCTTTCAAGAAGGGCAGAGTTCATTTTAGACTGCAGAGTTAACCGCTGAATAAAGATTCTTTGCATTTCCGGTTCAAAATAAACAAAGGTATTTTTTCCATTCTTCTTTGCATAATGAACTGCCATATCTGCAAAACGAATCATTTCATCTTTCTGTTCGGTATTTGTCGGGAACATAGCAACCCCACCGGAAACAGAAATCTGCTTTAAGCGGAAAGCGTCGTAAATACAGTCAATAAAGTTTACAAGCGAATCATTAGATTCAAAATTTGTAATGATTATTGCAAACTCATCATCACCATAGCGGAAAATCTGAATATATTCTCTCTGAAATTGCTTTAAAACCTCAGCAACATCAAGAATAACTTTATCCCCAGCCGCACTGCCAAGCGAGTCATTAATATTCTGAAGATTATCTATATCAATAACAAGAAGAGCCGCATAAAATCCTTTGAACCTTGCAGTTTCCAGCGTAATTGCAAAAGAATCTGCAAAGCCGGAACGGTTAGAAAAGCCAGTCATAGGGTCTGTAATAAGAGTTTTCTTCAGCTTTCTGTAATATTCTCGTTCAGAAGTTATGTTTATAAAAGTAATGATAATGTATTTTTCTTCCGGCAGGTACTTCATCTCGATTTTATACCAGGCCTGCGTTGAAGGAGAAAAGTACTTTACATCATCATAAAAACGCCCTGCAATAGCATCCAGAGCCATCTTAAACCATGGAATGTCAGACGTAATGTTCATTGAAAAATCAGACCATTTAGGCTTATTTTGAATTACAAAGCCGGCTGCCTGTTTGAGTTCTTCATTAGTGTAGATGATATCAAAATCGATTATTTTACCGGAAAGGTCTTTTATAGGTGTTGCAACTACAATAGGGGCGGAAATATTATCCAGAATGGAAAGAAGGTTTAAACTCATTTTTTACCTACTATTTTTAATTTCCCACTCCGGTTAATTATTATAGTAAGTCCAAAATGTTTATAAGTCAAATTTAAATTTAGGGGAGGGGAAAGCCTTCCCCTGCGCCCGCACTTTGTTGCGGGCTACCCCTTCTCCTAGGGCTGCCGCCCTAAAACCTGCTTTTTATTCAGCAGTAAAACGGATTGTTTCCCATTTTTCATTAAACTTTTCGAGGTCTTCACCTACGTCAAGCTTAAGTTCTCCGCCAGCCATTTCTTCTGCCTTGTACATAGGAACTGTTGTGCGGCGTTTTTCAGCTTCGAGGTTTACAAAACCTGGGAAACGGAAGTCATCAAGGAACATTGCATAGATTTCCGGACGATGAATGAAGTTAATGAATTCATTTGCTCTGTCATAATGCTTTGCACCCTTCAAGATAACCATTGAGTCAAGATACATAGGACCGCCTTCTTTTGGAATAAAGAAGTCAATCATATCTTCCTGTTTATCTTCTGGAACTTCACCAAATACAACTTCTGCATAACCCTGACAAACCCAGAAGTCTCCGGCAGCAAAAGACTTTCCAAAGCCTTCTGCATCAAATTTAACAAGGTTAGGTTTCCACTGTGTATTAATAAGATCTGCAGCAGCCTGAAGCTTTGCATCATTTACAGTGTTTACAGAAAGTCCCTGGTAAGCAAGGGCATCACCAATTACTTCACGCATATCGTCCATCATAGACATATGGCCTTTAAGGTCTGTGCGTGCAAAAATGTTCCATGATTTTTCGTAATCCTTAACCTTCTGCTTGTTTACAGCAATACCAGCCATACCAAGATAGTAAGGAACCTGCCAGGTCATTTCAGGGTCAAAGGTCATAAGCTTTTTGCATTCAATGTTGATGTTCTTCTTGTTTGTGAACTTCAACGGATCAATCTTCTGGAGCATTCCCTGCTTAATCATAATAGAAGTGTAGTCCTGAGAAGGGAATGTAATGTCGTAGCCCTTTGCTCCAGCTTTGAGTTTTGCATACATAACTTCGTTTGAATCGAAGGTGTCAACTTTTACAGTGCAGTTGAATTCTTTTTCAAAAGCACGCAAAACAGAATCTGGAGTATAGTAAGTCCAGTTGTAGAGGTAAAGAGTACCGTCGTCTTTTTCGTCACCGCATGAGGTGAATCCGAAAACTACAGCTGCAAGTGCCAGTGCAGCAAGAATGATTTTTTTCATTCCAAAATCTCCTTATATTACGTCATTGCGAGCGCAGCGAAGCAATCCATTGACCAGATTGCCACGTCGCTGCGCTCCTCGCAATGACGTTGCATTAATTAATGTCCTGCGGCAAAGCCTTTAAGTCCCTTACGGCATATAAAGGCAATACTACAGGTAAAAATAATCATAATAACAGAAAGTGAGTTTATTACCGGTGAAACGCCAAAGCGGATCATAGAATAAACGTAAAGCGGCAGGGTAGTAGAGCCCGGTCCAGAAACAAAGAATGTAATTACAAAGTCTTCGAGAGACATTGTAACAGCCATCAAAAAGCCCGAAAGAATACCTGGCATAATCGCAGGAACTACAACCTTAAACATTGTCTGTTTTTCTGTAGCGCCCAGATCGTGAGCCGCTTCAACAATCGAAAAATCAAATTCATCGAGGCGGGCATTTACCATCAAAAATACGAATGGCAGACAGAAGGTTGTATGAGCGGCAAATACGGTAAAGAGCCCCAGAGGTAAATGAATACCGCTGAAGAAAATTACCATAGAAATACCAATAATAACTTCCGGTAAAACCATAGGCAGGTAGGTGAGAGTCTGAATAAACTTCTTGCCGCGGAACTTATACCAGTTTACGCCGATAGAGGCCATCGTTCCAAGTACAGTCGAAACCAGTGCCGATGAAAAAGCAACCAGAATACTGTTGAGCAGGGCCTGCCAGAGTGCTTTTGAATTAAAGAAAAGTTCCTTATACCAGGTAAGGCTAACCTTTGTAAATTCAGCACCCTTACTTTCGTTGAACGAATAAATAACAATTACAAAGAGCGGCAGAAAGAGGAATACAATAGTAAGCCATAGTACGCACTTTGAGAAAGAAAATTTATGATCATGGCGGCGCCAGGCACGTTTTGCATGACGGGCGTTTTCTGAACGCGGTCTGTTTTTTGTGGTGAAGGCGTCGTGAGCGAGCATTAAAAGATTTCTTGCCATTACTGTACACCTCCAACGTAGTTTTCTTCTTTTGTACTCTTCTTTTTAAGCTGAGCATCTTTGCTGTTTGTTCTGGTAATCATCATAATTCCAATTACAGAAATCAAAGTAATTACCATTGAGAATGCAGCAGCAAGCGGCCAGTTACGAGTCTTCTGAACCTGGTCAACAATAATGTTACCAAGCATGTAAGAGTCTTTTCCACCTACAAGGAGAGGAACCGTATAGGCACCAAAAATCGGAATAAAAGTAAAAATCAATGCAGAAATAATACCGCTGCGAATTCCTGGAATCAAAACCTTAAACATAGACTGTGGCTTTGTTGCTCCAAGGTCACGTGCAGCTTCGAGTAGAGAAAAGTCAAAGCGGTCTACTGCGGTAAAAATCGGAAGAATCGCATATGGAATGTACATGTAAACACTTACAAGAATTACAGCCTTTGTATTATATAGGAAAGGAACATAATCTTTAATTACATGCAGTTTCATCAAAATCTGATTCAAAATACCATCGTTGTTCAAAATACTCATCCAGGCAAAAATACGAATCAAAGAGTTTGTCCAGAAAGGTATTATTACAAGGAAGAGGAACAAAGTTTGATGACGGCTTCTGGCCATTGCGTATGCACTAGGAATCGAAACTAAAATCGTTATTATAGTAGAAATAATAGTGATTTTAAGGGTTCTCAGTACAATCAGCCCGTATTCAGGCTTGCACATCTGCTTGTAGGCCTTAAGTGAGAAGTTCCATTCTACGCCGCCGTAAATACCTTTTTTGAGAAAGCTGTAAACAAAGATGATTACAAGAGGCGCAACAAAGAAGATTATAAACCAGAGACCCATAGGCCAGCCGTAAAAAGAGCCGACACGAGAATCGTGCAGTTCTTTAGAAAGTTTCTTTTCTTTCATACGCAAACCTATTTCTCAATATCTTCAACAATATATGCATCTTCAGCAGACCAGGAAACGTAAACCTTGTCTTTCCACTGGATAACAGGACCATCATCCATATAGTCAGTATGCTGCTTGAAAACCTTAATGACTTTGCCTGTATCAAGTTTTACATAGAACTTAGACTGGAATCCGGAATAAATCGGCTCTTCAACAACACCGCTGAAAACGTTGATGTCAGTACGTCCACCAGTTGAAGGAGGTTCAAGAGTAATTCTGATTTTTTCCGGGCGGATTGTAAAGGCAACCTTCTGGCCCTTGTCTGTGTGTTCGTAGTCTGTAACCTGCATAAAGCGGTCGAGAGCAGCTTCTGCAGCTGTATCAGTTGCAAGAGGTGCCTGTTTTCCGAGCTCTGGAACGCTCAAAGTTGCCATAAAATCATCGTTACCGTTAGCATCCTTGTGAGGAACGCAGTCTACAACTTCTGCATTAAAAAGGTTTGTTTCACCAATAAACTGAGCTACAAACTGAGTTGCAGGGCTCTCGTAAATTTCGTATGGAGTTCCAATCTGAAGAACATGGCCGGCATTCATAACGGCAATGCGGTCAGAAACAGAAAGGGCTTCGCTCTGGTCATGAGTTACATAGATAAATGTAATACCAATCTGGTCGTGCAAGCGATCCAAATCAATAAGAAGATTAGCACGGAGCTTTGCATCCAAGGCAGAAAGAGGCTCATCAAGCAAAAGAACCTTTGGCTCGTTGATGAGGGCGCGGGCAATAGCTACACGCTGCTTCTGACCACCAGAGAGCTGATTAGGCTTTTTATTGATGTGCTGGTCCAGCTGAACAAGGTGAACATATTCGCGAACCTTTTTATCAATTTCATCCTTTGGAAGTTTTTTCAGACGCAATGAGAATGCAACATTTTCATATACGGTCATATGAGGAAAAAGTGCGTATGTCTGAAAAACCGTATTTGATTCACGCTTATCTGGCGGAAGCGGAATTACATTTTTATCATCAAAAAGAACAACTCCATCATCTGGAGATTCAAAACCTGCAATAATGCGGAGAAGGGTAGTTTTTCCGCAGCCAGAAGGACCAAGAAGAGAAAAGAACTCTCCCGGCTTAATAGTAAAGTTGATGTCATCCAAGGCAACAAAGTCGCCGAATCTTTTGGATACATGATCAATGGTAACCTGACTTCCTTTCACTCAAGTAACCTCAATCTAATAATGATTGTCCTTGCGGACATCCTGCAAACGCAGGGCTTAACATCAATTCAAAAACTTAGCAAGCCTGGGTCGTTTTCTCAATTAATAATGTCTAAACCATAAAATGCAACATATATTTGATTATGTCAATAAAGAAATGAAAATAATAATAAATTCTGTGTATTTTATGTACGGAGTGGAAAATGATATCAGGCTGCATCGAGGAGTTTTGGCGCTTAGCCATCGAAAAAAATCCGAGGATTTTTTGAAGAAAAACCGCAGGATTTTTAACACCAAAAACTAGCTCGCCAGCAGCTTGATACCATTTTCCACGGGAGTACATAAAATATAGATGTAATTTAATATCTCAATTAAAAAAATAATTGAAAGATTTCTATAATTAGATTATTCTTAAATATAGAGGTTTTATATATGATTTCGATTATTCTAGGTATTATTTTTATAGCATTCACCGTATTTGCTGTACTTCCTATGGGACCACTTGCCTGGGGACCAGAAGTAATTGCCTTCTTAAAAGGTGGAGCTCCTGTACTTGCAGCTTTTGTAGGATTGATTTGTCTGTTCATTGGAGCAGCTGATATTAAAGATAAAAAAGAAGCAAAAAAAGAAGATGCTGCTAAAAACGAGCAGTAATGTCATTGACACAAACCTTTGAAATCTGATAATATACTTTACCCGTTATTGGATTTTTGACTGCTCATCTTAAATCCAATGCAGTTTCAAGACAAGATGCAAGGTTTTGAAACCGCAGATAAACTTTTATTTTATAGTAAGGTATATCATGGAAACTATTTTCGTTAAAGAATACGACCAGCCACGCAAATGGTATGTTATTGACGCTGCTGGAAAACCTCTTGGACGTGTTGCTGCAAAGGCAGCTTACATCGCACGCGGTAAGAACAAGGCTTCTTACACAAAGAATCAGTTGATGGGTGATTTCGTTGTAATCATCAATGCAGAAAAAGCAGTTGTAACTGGTGGAAAAGAGCAGAAGAAAATCTATTATCATCACACAGGATTTGTTGGTGGTCTTCGTGCTCATACTTATGAGAAGCTTCTTGAAAAGCATCCTACAGACCCAATGGCTATTGCAGTTGCTGGTATGCTTCCACACGGAAGACTTGGCCGCAAGATGATGGACAACGTAAAGATTTATGCTGGTGCTGAGCATCCGCACGCTGCACAGAATCCGCAGCCTATCGAACTTTAATAAGGGGTTAAAAAATGGTAAAGAATATTGCTATTGGTACAGGAAGAAGAAAGACTGCTGTAGCCCGCGTTTTTGTTCGCGATGGCTCTGGTAAAATCGTAGTAAACGGAAAAGATGTAAAAGAATACTTTGCAACAGCAGAGCAGATTCAGGTTGTTCAGCAGCCATTGCTCGTAACTTCTATGGGTTCAAAGTATGACATCCTTATCAACGTACAGGGTGGCGGTATGAACGGTCAGGCAGCAGCTTGCTTGCACGGTATTTCACGCGCTCTCGTTCAGATTGATCCAGATGCTCGTACATCTCTCAAATCTAATGGATACCTCACACGCGATTCTCGTATGGTTGAGCGTAAGAAGTACGGACAGAAGGGTGCTCGTCGCCGCTTCCAGTTCTCAAAACGTTAGTTTACAATTGCTGTGTCTTCCGGCATGGCATATATGTCATCTTCGGGCTCGACCCGAAGATCTGCAGAAACTCGGTCAGTTGGCCGGTTTTTTTTGTTTTAAATTCCTCACAGAGCTTTGGAGGGCACGGAGTTTTTTATATTAAAATTTTTCTCTGTGTTCTCTATAGCTCTGTGAGGACTTCCCTTTTCTATTGACCATAATATTAAAATAATTCAGAATTAATATATGATCGTTAAATCAATTGCAGAAACCTCATATAGCGGAATGTTCAAAGTAGCTCCAGAAGAGGGCAGTGCTTTTTATATACGAAAAGAATATTTGCCGGAATGTTTGTTTGAGCGACTTGATATTGGTGCTGAATTTAATGATGATGAGACTGATTCTCTGCTGGATGCTGGGCTTACCTGCGCCGTTGAACTTAAGGCAGTAGGGTATCTTGCCAGGGCAGAACAAAGTCGTTTTGGGCTCACACGAAAATTAATAGAAAAGAAATATGATAAAAAATATGTCGAAGCTGCTTTGAGTTATCTTGAGGGGCGCGGGTATTTGAGCGATCTCCGTTTTGCAACAGCCTGGCTTAATACACGTAAAATAAATCACTATGAAGGTAAAAGCCGGCTGTCTGCTGAACTTGCGGCTAGAGGCATTGCACGAGATGTTGCAAACAAAGCTCTAGAAGAGTTTTTTTTAGAAAATGATGAAGAAGAAATCTGCCGCAAGGCTTATGAGAAATTGTCGAAATCTAAATCCGGCGAAAAACTGATGGCTGCAATGTTAAGACAGGGCTTTACACAAAAACAGATACGAAATCTTTAAAATATAAATTCCTCACAGAGCTAAGGAGGACACAGAGTTTATTTTATATTTATATTATCCTCTGTGTTCTCTTTAGCTCTGTGAGGGATTTTTGATTAAATTTCTTCTATATAAATTAATTGTCCCTGGAAGTCTCCCCAGTCACGTCTAACCGGAATGCCGGCCTTTGCAAGTGTGAGGCCCGACAATTCCATAGGCTGGAACTTTGCCTTGTCTTCATCTGGCCAGCTGATTCTGTACTTTACGTCATCCTTTAAGCCGTTAATCTTGATAAAACGGGTTTTATAATTCGGATGATTTAAAACCTGTACAAAAGTAACAAGGGCCTTTGACTTATCCTTTGCAATACTTGCCCAGCAGTCATATTCATTATTTTCACTGTAGCTTGCAATGCGGCTGTAATCTCCATTTCGAACTAAATCACTAAACTTTTTATACAAAGCAACCTGTCCTGGAATCATTGCACGTTCTTCCGGTGGTAATTTTGTGATATCAAGTTCATAGCCAAACGTGCCGGAGAGGGCAACATAACCTCGGGTCTTAAATGGAGTTATGCGGCCACAGGCATGGTTAGGGCACACAGAAACATGTGCTCCCATTGTAGAAAGAGGGTATACAAGTGCTGTTCCTTCCTGAATTGAAAGACGTTCAATTGCATCAGTATCATCGCTGCACCAGATCTGTGGACTGTAAAAGAACATACCAGGGTCAAATCTTGCTCCTCCGCCAGAGCAGTTTTCAAGCAGAAGTTTTGGGAACTCGGTAATCAGGCGTTCCTGCAAATGGTAAACTGCAAGTACATAACGGTGATAGAATTCTCCAATCTGATCTGAAGGCAGACATGCTGAACCAATATCTGTTAATTGTCTGTTCATGTCCCATTTTACATATTCAATGTTTGCACTTCTTAAAATTTTTGCGATGCTTTCGTAGGTGTAATCTTCAACGTCCTTACGGGTAATATCAAGTACCAGCTGCTGTCGGCTCATACCAGGTTCCCGACCAGGAATCTGAATAGCCCAATCCGGGTGAGCACGGTATAAATCAGAATCCGGGGAAATCATTTCCGGCTCAAACCAGATTCCAAACTTCAGCCCAAGCTTGTTTACTTCATCAACTAAATGTTTGAGTCCACCTTTGATTTTGTTTTCATTTACAATCCAGTCTCCAAGTGAACTGTCATCAAAAGAGCGGTGTCCAAACCAGCCGTCATCCATAACCAGCATTTCAATTCCATCTTTCGAAGCTTCACGCGCAATATCTATCAGTTTTTCTGTGTCAAAATTAAAATATGTCGCTTCCCAATTGTTTATCAAAATAGGGCGTGGAGACTTTTTGTATGGCGAGCGGATAAGGTGCTCCCGGTACAAGTCGTGGAATGCTCTGCTCATTCCGTTTAAGCCACTGTCAGAATAAACGAGAACTGCCTGTGGTGTGTAAAACTCAGTTCCAGCTTCAAGTTTCCAGCAGAAGTTTTCCGGATTAATACCCATTACTGCACGTATGTTATTAAACTGGTTTTTTTGAACATCAGCTATAAAGTTTCCGCTGTAAATAAAGTTCATGCCATAAACACGTCCAGTGTCATAAGAAGCGTTATGGTCAAGCAGGGCAATAAAAGGATGTTCCTGATGGCTTGATTCGCCACGGTTTGAATATACTCCCTGCTTTCCCAGGTGAACAGGTCTGCGGTCTATATGACGTTCGCGGGCCCAGGAACCGTGCAGGGTAATCATATCAAAATTATCATCATCAATATCAAGGGCAAGAGAAAGTGCTTTTTTGATGAAGAGAGTTTTTGCGCCATTATTTTTGATTTTTACAGAACGTACAATTGCATCAATCTTTTCAAAAACAGTATATATAATAGTAACTTCTGCACCAATTACATCATCTGTTGCAGTGAGTTCAAGCACAGAACATTCTTTTTCATTACCAAAAACAGCAGGCAGCCCTGGCAATGACTGAGCTCCGTCAGAAATTTTATGGCATTTATATTTTAATTCAATTGCGTTATGACCATCTGCATCACAAACGGCGAGAGCGGATTCGCGGTAGTCTCCAAGTCCGTCGGTTGGAAGTTCCTGTGGAAAGAAATCTAAGAATGAACCTTTCTCGCGGAATATTTTATTATCAGAAAAACCGTATTCCTTATTGCGAGTAAGATATGAAACATCATCCTCTCCAATCTTACTTCCATAATAAGAATGACCAATGTAGCCACGTTCGTTTATAAAAATACAGTAGGTTGAGTTAGGTGTATCCAGACGGAACGTATTATTTTTTTGATTAAATGAAATCATATAAACCTCGAGAAAAATCTCTTTATAAAATATTAATATGAATTGTATATTGAAAAAATTAATAAGACAATAAGACTTCTTAAAAATCAGAGTAATCTATTATAAAAATCAGAATAATCTATGATATAATCTTTTCATATGAAAAACTATAAAATGAATGAAATCAAAAATATGCGTCTGCTCGGCCGCAATGTTGCCGGTGGAATAGCATCAGATGGTGCAGTTCGACTTTATTGGGCTGGAGCTGCTCTCGAAGTTAATGTAAAAGCTCGTGAAGTCTGGGCAGAAATATCCTGTAACTATGATTTTCACGAAATATGGCTTGCAATTGAAGTTAATGGATTTCAGATTTCAAGATTCATTGTTCCAAAGAAATCTGAATGGGTGTGTCTTGCCCGTAATCTGAATCCGGAAAAAGAAAATCTTATTTCCATTATAAAAGATACTCAGCCGATGTCAGGAGATATTTTGCATGAACTGAAAATTACAGGTATTTGTCTGGATGATGAAGGTGAGTTCTGTGAATTAAAACCCCGTAGTTATAAAATGGAATTTATTGGTGACAGTATAACTTCTGGAGAAGGTTTAGCCGGAAAGCCAGATGAAATGGAATGGATAACACAATGGTTCTGTGGCAGTAAATCTTATGCAGTTCAGCTGGCAAAAAAAATGAATGCAGACTGGACAATAATGAGTCAATGTGGCTGGGGGCTGTGCTGGGGCTGGGATGGAGATGTTAATTCTTCAATTCCTCTTCATTATGAAAAGGTTTGCAGCGTATTAAACGGAGAACAGCAGAAGAAAATGGGCTCTTGCGATGCCTTGCCTCAGAATGGTGGTGCAGATTATGTTATTTTGAATCTTGGAACAAATGATAATTCTGGTTTTAAAAATCATGATGATGGAAAAGGTGCAGATGGAGCAGCAGGGCAGACTGTAATAACAGGAGCTAAACGATTCCTCGGTTTAATAAGAAAATATAATCCTGGGGCAAAAATTATCTGGACCTGGGGAATGATTTCACTCGATATTATTCCACCTCTCATTCAAAAAGGAATTGAGGAGTATAAAAAAGAATCTGGCGATAAGAATGTTTATACTCTTGAGCTTGAAAGTATGGAAGTTCTTGAAAAATCTGATGAAGATAAAGGTTCACGGGGACATCCGGGACCACTTACACATAAAAAAGCTTCAGAGCGTATTTTTGATTTTATATCTTCTTTACAGAATCTCTGATAACGAGGCTGCCACTAACAAGGTGGCGGCCTTTTATATATGGCTGTCCGGTAATCTTGTTTATAATAAGTTCCGCAGCAACCTTTGTTGAATCTTCCGGCCGGATATAAACAGTTGTGAGTCCGACAGAAGTTTGATTCTTTGGAAGGTAATTATCAAAACCTGTTACAGAAATGTCTTCCGGTACTTTGTATCCATTTTCCTGTAAGGCTTGAATTACATTCGCTGCAGTTTCATCACAGTTACAGATAAAAGCGGTCGGCATGTTTTTTGCAGACGGGAGCTTTATTGGAATCAGTACACCTGCGGAATTACGGTCATCAATTATTTCTTCTGCATTACAACTTAAATTATTTTCGAGCATAGCTTTTTGAAAGCCCATAAATCTGTCAGAAATAGAAGTGGTTGCTCCAAAATTTCCTACAAAGAGGATTTTTTTGTGGCCCTGAGAAATTACATAATCAGTTACAAGATAAGAACAGAAATAATTATCATTTGATACACTATCGAACGGTAGTTTTGCTGAATAAAAATCGTAAAGAATAAAGTTAGAAAACTTGTCATTAAGGGCTTCAAGATAGCTGTCTTTTGTCTGACCAAGAACAATAAGACCATCAATTTTTTTATCTTTAATCATTCTTGGAAGATTGAAGGTGTTTTCATCATCATCTGAAAGCAGTTCCATAATACTGTAGTACCCGTGATTTAAAAGTTCAGAAGATAATGCATTAAAGATATGCCAGTAATAAGAGACATCAGGAGAGAAAAATCGAGAAGGAATGAGAATTCCAATATTACCAGTTGTAGAACCATCTGCTCCAGAATTATTTGTTCTTTTAACCTGATAGTCCATCTGGACTGCAATTTCTTTTATCTGCTGTCTGAGTTCGTCTCCAACTCCATCTTTGTCCGAAAGAGCCTTTGAAACTGTTACGGTACTTATACCAAGTTTTTCTGCAATGTCAGATAATCTAACCTTCTTTTTCTGTGCCATGAAAAAAATTATAGCTTAATTTAAGTATAATATAAAGTAAACAAGGTGTTATTTTTTACTTTTTTATAGAATTTAATAAGATTGAATTTAATTAGTAAAACTGAATTTACATATAGTCTAAAAAAAACATTTTTGTTATAATTATGCTTTCATTAACAAAATTGTTCGAGGTGCTTTATGGACTTGAAAGGACGCAATTTTTTAACATTAAAAGATTTTTCTCCTGAAGAAATTACAGGACTTCTTGACCTTGCTGCAGACTTAAAGGAAAAGAAACAGAAAGGTATTCCAGTTGATATTCATCGTGGAAAAAACATTGCACTTATTTTTGAAAAAACAAGTACCCGTACCCGTTGTGCTTTTGAAGTAGCCGCTCATGATCTTGGTATCTGTACAACTTATCTTGCAGAGGGAAGTCAGATTGGCAAAAAAGAAAGTATTGCAGATACAGCCCGTGTTCTTGGCCGTATGTTTGATGGAATTGAATACCGTGGCTTCGAGCAGACAATTGTAGAAGACCTTGCAAAATATTCTGGAAAAGTAGTTTGGAATGGTCTTACAAATGAATACCACCCGACTCAGATGCTTGCTGATATGCTTACAATTCGTGAACATTTCGGAAAGCTTAAAGGACTTAAACTTGTATATTTTGGCGATGCACGCTACAACATAGGAAACTCTCTTTGTATCGTTTGTTCAAAGCTTGGACTCAACCTTACTCTTTGTGCACCGGAAAAATATTTTCCGAATAAGGCTCTGATAGAAGAGTGTGAAAAATGGAATAAGGAAAGCGGTGGCTCAATCCTTCTCGATAGTAATGTTGAAACAGCAGCAAAAGATGCAGATATTATTTATACTGATGTTTGGGTTAGCATGGGCGAGCCTGACGATGTTTGGGCCGAACGTATTGCAGACCTTAAGCCATATCAGGTAAATGCAGAGGTTATGAAAAAGGCAAAGCCTGGTGCAATTTTTATGCACGACCTTCCTTCGTTCCACGATCTTAATACAAAAATCGGTAAGGAAATTGGCGAAAAGTTTGGCCTTACAGCTATGGAAGTTACAGATGAAGTTTTTGAAAGCAAACAGTCTGTAGTATTTGATGAAGCAGAAAACCGAATGCATACAATAAAGGCAGTTATTGCTGCTACACTCGGTAATAATTTTTAAGGTGTGTAAGGCCGCTGGCGGCCGTTGTTATATAGCAGACCGTTAAAAAAATTGCGAAAGCAATTTTTAGGTCTACCTTATGGAGGAAATATGAACGCAATAATCACAGTAGTAGGATCAGATAAAGTTGGAATCATTGCAAAGGTAAGTCAGTTCCTTTCAGAGCATAAAATCAACATCGCAGATATTACACAGACAATTCTTTCTGGTAATTTTGTTATGATGATGATGGTTGACCTTTCTGCCGCTGATATTGATATAGAAATTCTCCGTTCAAATATGAATTCTCTTGCCGAAGAAATGGGCGTTGAAATCAATATTATGAACGAAAAAGTATTTTCTGCTATGCATCGTGTGTAGTAGTAAAATAGAACTCTGTTTATAATTCTTTTGCGCTAGCCGAATTTCTGTGGTATCATATATTAATGGAATTCGGCTATTCAGATTATTACATCATTGGCGAAGTTATTACCTGCTGGGGTGCTTTTTTAATTTGTTTAAACACCCTCATGTCTTATGCCTTATATGACAAACAGCAGCGTTTTTTTCTATATGCCGCAAGTTCAACTTTTTTTACATCTTTATTTAATATAATTTCTGTTAACAATATATCTCATTTTTCAGAAAGACCAGTTTTTCTCTGTGTCTTTATAACTTCAATTTATTTCTTCCTTCTTCTTGTTTGTCCCTTTGTAATGACAACTTATGTTTGTGATTTGGCAATTCAGAATAAAAAGAGAAAGAGGGTGCTGAATATCATATTGGTAATAGTGCAAAACTTTTATTTTCTCTTTGTAATTATAAACATAAAGACCGGCTGGATTTTTAGATTTGATCCGCTGGAAGGTTATATAAGAGGGCCTGCAAAAAATATAACTTATATATTATCTTCATTTTATGGAATCATAATTATTGTTACAGCATTGATAAACCGCAGGTATCTAGCCCGACGCATATTTTATGTTTTCTTAATTTATCCGTTTATTTCAATTTGTTTTGTTGGAATCCAGTTTTTCTTCCCGAAGATTCTTCTTACAGGAGTTGCTTCCTTCACTTCAATTTTGTTTGCCTATATGACAATTCAGTCTTATACAATGGAAGTAAATATACAGACTGGACTTATGACGGAGAGCAGGCTTAGAAAAAAACTTTCTGTACAAAGAAGAAATGGTGTTCTTTATGTAATGACAATAGATAACATTAATATGATTCAGTCGAGTCTGGATGTATCAGAAATTAATCAGATGTTTTTGCATTTAGGCGAAATATTCATGACTCACTTTCCCCGCAACGCCTATGTTCTTAGTATAAACAGACTGGCTGCTATAGGGCGCAGTGTTGATGATGTAAGATTAAAAAGTGCCAGTATTTTGAATGATATCAAAAAACTCAGTTCAGACATTAACTCTATAATTCCAATTCCTATAGAAACATATTCAGCCGCAATAGAATTCAAAAAAGAAGATAATGATTATGATTCTATGATGGATTTGATTAACAATATGCTCGTGCGTGCTAAATCTTCTCAACTAAAGAGTATGCAGGTTTGCGATGAATCAGTTTTTGCAGACAGAGAAAGAAAACGCTGCATTTATAAAATATTAAAACGGGAACTTTCTTTGGAAAGTGAGCAGTTTCAGGTATGGTTCCAGCCAATTTATTCTATAAATGGTAAAAAGTTTGAATATATGGAAGCTCTTTCTCGTCTTAAGAATACGGAGCTTGGTGATATTCCGCCTCAGGAATTTGTTCAGGTTGCAGAAAATCGTGGCCTTATAGAAATGCTTGGCTTTGTGGCCTTTGAAAAAGTCTGCAAGTTTATTTCTGATAATCGCGATACGGTAAATGCTGTTTCCATAAATTTTTCTGTTTATCAGATGATGAATCCAAATGTAGTAAAAAATGTTCTTTCTACAATAGAGCGGTTCTCACTTTCACCTTCGAATATTATTATGGAAATTACCGAAAGTATTTTTATAGATAATTATGAACTTGTAATGAAACATATGATGGAACTTGCGCGGGCTGGGGTAAAATTTTATCTGGATGATTTTGGCACAGGTTATTCAAACCTTACAAATGTGATTTCACTTCCATTTACTACTATTAAAATGGATCGTTCTCTTGTGCTTGCAATGGAGGAAGGTCAGAAAGGTATAAGCTTGTTCTTTGATTTGGTCAGTACTTTTAAGGGTGTGGGCTTTAAGATTCTTGTTGAAGGTGTAGAAACAAATAATCAGAATTATCTTGTAGAACGTGCTGGCGTAGATTATATTCAGGGCTTTTTATATAGCCGCCCGCTGCCACCAGTTGAGTGTGTAGAACTGCTGCGACGTTCTGAAAATTAGAATGTAATTACTTCTTCATAAACCTGAATTGCAAACTGATCTGTCATACCGGAAATAAATTCTATTACACATTTTGTAAAAGAATCGTTGTCGTGCAAATCAAAAACCGGCTGCGTATTGTATTTTAAAATTGCCTTACGGTCTACAAAACTGTGTCTTTCACTTACAAAAGGCTGATAGGTTGTGTATTTTATAAGCCAGTCTTCAAAGGTAGCGCAGAGTTTCGGGTAAAAACGCAGTGCCTGGGCAACGCGGCCTGTTTCTGCATAAACCTTAGTTTTCTGTAATGTGCGGAAAAGTGTTCCAATAATGTTTTCTGCATAAATTGCAAACTCTCCGAGTCTCCAGTGTTTGTAAATTCGTGCAAAGTTAAATTTCTTAAGCTCAAGAATAAAGCGAAAATATTCATCAGAAAAACACAAGCCTTTTTCAGGGCTGCTCTGTTCGCATAAATCAACTATAAGGTCGTTAATTAAAACTGTTGTGTTTACTGCTTTACCGCTGCGTAATGCCCGCGCGCCTTTTCTCTCAAAGCCTAAGGTAGAACCCACTATTTCCCTAAGTTCACGGTAAGCGGCCATATCAATTATGTGGTAAGCGCGGGCATCTTCAATATCTCGTCCAAGATAAGCAATTTTATCTGCAATTTTTACTACACAGCCTTCCCAGGTATAAGGCTGAATAAAGCCCGGTCTTTTAATGGAATATAAATCAATTGCTTCTTCGCGGGGTTTTATTCCCTGCTGGTCAATTTCTCCACAATGGCAGATTAAGCCGTCTCGAACTGCATAAGTAAGATTTAACGGTTGTTCTATTCCGTTCGGATCCTGTAAAGTTTCTATATAATCAGCAAAAAAAAGACTGTTACGTTCATGCCAGAATTTTTTAGGTGCGTTTGTACCTTCTTTCTGTTCAAGAAGTTTATTTAAGCAGTCTTCTCCATGATGACCGAATGGAGCATGTCCTATATCGTGGCCCATGGCAATTGCACCTGCAAGTTGTTCATTCAAGCCAAGATATTTTGCAATAGTAGTGGCCACAGAAGCAACATGCATAACGTGCTCCATTCTGGTACAGATATGGTCATTATGAGGTGCAAAAAATACCTGAGTTTTATGTTTTAAGCGGCGATAGGCTTGTGAGTGCAGAATTCTTGTGTAATCACGCTCAAAATCAGAGCGAATTTCATTATTTCTTCCATATAATTGGATTTCACGCTTGTTTGCCTGCTCCCATTTTTTGTTTTCAGGGCATATACGTTCGTTATAAAAGGAATTCTGCATATTTATAGTATATGGCAAACTTAGCTTCACGACAAGTGATTCTCTATGAACCTGTATAATCCTGTATCCGAATTATTTTGAAAAACTATTAAAGTAGTGATATAATAAAATGATATGCTAAAAGATAATAAGGTATTCAGACGGCTTTTCGGTGAACAGTATGATATTCAGCACCGGCTTCTCAATATTATTCTCGTTGTTGGAATTTTAGGAGTTGCATTTGCCAGCCTGGTTTCTGTTGTAATGCATCAGAATGTTTTTACTCAGATTCTTTCTTTTACATGTCTCGTACTTTTTATAATTATTTATTATGTTGCTAACAAACTCAAAAGATCACAAATAGCAATTATAAGTTTTGCAATTCTTTTTGATAATATCTTGCTCCCGCTTCTCTTTGTTACGTCAGGTGGAATAGAAAGCGGTATGCCTATATGGTGTCTTATAGGCTTTGTTTTTCCGTTTCTGTTGATAAAGGGTAGAAGCTGTGTCGTAGTTTTTATAATAAGCATAACAGAATTTATTCTGGTTGTTGTTTATTCCTATTATCATCCAGAACTGATTATGAAGATGTCCAGCATGAAAGTGATACTTACAGACATGGTAGTTGCCATGATAGCTGCAGTTGTCATCTTTGCATCAATCTTCAGATATCAGACACATGTTTACGAGAAACAGAGAAATACAATTACAACTGCAATTCGTAATGCAAACGATGCTATAAAGCAGAAGCAGGACTTTATTTCGAATGTTTCTCACGATATTCGTACTCCTATGGATTCAATCATTGGTTTTACAGAGCTTGCCAAAAAGAATATAGATAATCCACAAAAACTTGCAGACAGTCTGGAAAAAATTACCAGAGCTTCCAATCATCTTATGAATCTTATAAATGAAGTTCTGGATATTTCAAAAATAGACAGTGGAAAATCTGTTGTAGAAGAAGAACTTTGCAGTATTCATTCTATAATAGAAAATGTATGTCAAATCATGCAGCATGAAATTGATCAGAAAAAACTCAAGATTAATCTTGATTACAGTATGCTTGATGAAGATGTACTTTCGTGTGACAATATCCGCCTGAATCAGATCCTCTTGAATCTGGTAAGTAATGCCGTAAAATATTCCTACGAGGGTGGAACAATTTCCATTTCTGTAATTCAGCTTTCTACAGATGATGAAAGTAAGATTATGAATGAATTTCATATTCGCGACGAAGGTTGCGGTATGACCCCAGAATTCCTGGAACATGTATTTGAGCCTTTTGCCCGTGATAAAACATCTCCTGTTGTAGCAGATGGTACAGGTCTTGGCCTTACAATTGCAAAATCTCTTACTGAAATAATGGGTGGAACAATTGAAGTTATAAGCGAACTTGGTGAAGGAACGGAATTTACCGTTACAATACCGCTTTCAATTCCATCTCTTACAGAAATCGAAGAAGAACAGGATATCGTTATTTACGACTTTAAAGGTCGTCGTGTACTTGTTGTTGATGATGATGAACTTAATCGTGAAATCCTTGTTGAAGCATTACGCGAAGAAGGCTTCATTGTTGATGAAGCAATTGACGGTTCTTTTGCAATTGAAAAACTGCGCGATAATGAACCGGGAACTTACGAACTTGTTATTCTTGACTTAGAGATGCCTGTTATGGATGGATACGAAACAACAAGAATTATCAGAAACTTTAAGGATTCGCGGGTTGCCAAAATCCCTATTGTTGCACTTACTGCAGATGCCTTGTCCGAAGAAAAGAGTCATGCATTTAATTGTGGTGTAAATGCTTATCTTGTAAAGCCGGTTGATATGCCGGAAATGCTGAAAGTTCTCATGTTGTTTTTCCGTGAGAATAAACGTTCATAAAGAGGAGTTGCTTTGTGGAAAGATGCGTAGTTGCCCTTACATCAAGTTCCGTAAACGAAGAAGCTTACTCAGAGATACAGACTCAACTCGATGTTCAGGACGCAACTCCAAAATTAATTATTGTCTTTTCAGAAACCGATATGCTCTGGTTCTTTGCACAGAAACTGCAGCTGCGTTATCCAGATGCTGTTATCATCGGTTCCTCTACCTATGTAAATTATAATTCCGAAGGCTACAGTCATTGTGGGGCTTCTGTTATGGCAGTTAATTCTGGTATAGAAGTTTCAGCCGGACTCTTATTTGATATAGACCGCCATCCTGCAATGTATAAGGCTCATATAAAAGCTGCATTAGATAAGCTTTCATCTTATGAAAACACCTGTTGTCTCGAATTTATGACAGCTTATGGCAAAGGTGAGGAGCTTGTTTTAGATACTTTTGAAGAAGCTTTAGACGGCACCGGCGTAATGGTAGCCGGAGGCTCTGCTGGTTGTGCTCTTGACCGTAAGGAAACTTTTGTTGCCTTGGGTAAAGATATTTATAAGCAGACCTGTGCTTTTGTGTTCATTCATAATCTTGAAGGGAAAATCGGTTTTTATCGTGAAAATATTTTTAAACCTACATCCCTTCGATTTACAGCAACCCATGCAGATTGTGAAGACCGCATTGTAATGGAATATAACGAAGAGCCGGCAGCAGAAATTCTTTCACGAGCATTAAATGTTCCTGTTGCAAAACTCAAGGAAACTCTTGAACTTCATCCTATGGGGCGTATCACAGACGGTGAAATCTACATTACAGAAGCTGATGAAGTTTATCCGGACGGGTCTATTTCTTATTTTGCAACAATTTATAATCATACAAAAATGCTTCTTCTGGAAACAGATAATATTAAGCGTGTATGGTACGAAACTGTTCAGCGGGTAAAAAATGATTTTGAAAAACCGTCATTTACAATTGCAATAAATTGTCTTTCCCGTTCTAAACTTTTTGAGAAACAAAATTCTTTTGGTGAATTTGTAAATATGCTTCGAAGTTATGGCAAATTTATTGGTCTTTCGGGGTATGGAGAGCAGTTGAATTTTATCCATTTGAATCAAACAATGATTCTGCTGGTCTTTGAGTGAGGCACGTATGAGCAGATACAACAATGGAATAATTTTTACAAACGAAAACTGCATCGGCTGTAATAAGTGCATTACAAACTGTTCTCTCATGGGGGCAAACGTTTCTGTAGTAAAAAACGGAAAGGTTCGCATGGAAATTGATTCTCGAAAATGTAATGACTGCGGACGTTGTATTAATATCTGTGTTCATCATGCCCGCGAGTTTCGTGATGATACTGAACGGTTTATTGCAGATCTTAAAAAAGGGGAAAAAATCTCAATCATTCTTGAACCTTCTTTCTATGCTATTTACGGTGAGAGGGTAGCAGGAATTATAGGATGCCTGCGTAAACTTGGCGTACAGAAAATCTACGAAGGGGCTTTTGGACGCGAGCTTTGTGCTTATCTCACTGTAAAATATCTTAAGGAATCAAAAGATCTACCTGTTGATGAAAGGTGCTTTATCAGCAATGCGTGTCCTGCGATGGTAACGGTTGTACAAAAATATCATCCTTTTCTTTTAAAAAAGATGATTCCAATTCAGCCGCCCGCCGTCTGCACTGCCATTTATGCTCATAAATATCTTGGCGATGATAATAAAATTGCTTGTCTTGGAACCTGTGTTGCACATAAAGACGAAGTAGACAGTGAAAATATACGAGGTGCAATTTCCTATAACGTTACTTTTTCTCATCTTATGAAATACCTTTCGGATTATAATTTTGATGATTATGTTGAATCAGGAGAGGTAGATTTAAAAGGAAACGGTTTTGGTTCAATTATTTCTGTTGGTGGCGAATTTTCTGATATAGTTTCATATTTCTTTCCTCATACCGAAACAATTCTGGCTCTCAAGGGCTTTTCTGGTGATAATTTAAAATCTCTTTATATGTCACTTGATGACCACTATAAAGAATATCAGCCTCTATTTATGGAAATTACGGCTTGTAAAAATGGCTGTATAAATGGTCCTGGGGCTTCTGCCAAAGATTATGATGGTTCTGCAGTGTATGCAAATGCAATAAAAATCCGTCAGCATGCGTACGAGGTTTATAAAGAAATTGAAAATCCAGATAAATTCTGGAAACATGTAAGCTCTCAGTTTAAGTATATACGGCCGGAAGATTTTAAACGCTCTTATACAGATCTTTCTCGACAAAAGTTTAAGATTCCTCAGAATGCTTTTGATGAGATTTTTTCAGATATGCTTAAAGATACTCCACAAAAGCAGAGTATCAACTGTGGTTCCTGTGGATACAGCTCCTGCAAAGATATGGCCCGCGCAATTGCTTATGGATACAGCCGTAAAGAAAATTGTATTCATTATATGAATGATCTGCTGGAAAAGCGTTATTATACAGATACAGAAACTGGACTAATGAATCGAAATGCCTTTGTTCAGGCGGGTGGAAAACTCTTTTCAGAAAATCCAGAAAAGAATTTTATAGTTGCAGTTGGAGATGTAAATAAGCTCAAGGTTATAAATGATCTTTATGGTTTTTCTACAGGTACAGATGCTCTTAAACAGATTGCTGCTACCTTAAGACAGATTGCAGGTGAGCATGGACTTGTAGCCAGGCTAGGGGGAGGTTCATTCGGGCTGTGCATGGAAAACTCCGTGGATAATCTACAGAGGCTTCAAGCCTGCAAGGTTTTTGATAACGGGCCTCTGCATATTACATTCCCAATTACCATGCATTTTGGAATTCGTATTGCAAATGCTTCTGTTGGAATTACTACCGCTATGGATCAGGCATCGCTTTGTATGGATTACAGCATTTCTTCTGTGCGTAATACTTTCTCTGCCTTTACAGAAAAAAATATAGAGAAAACTCACCTTGAAGCTAAGGTAACGTCAGAAATGCAGCAGGCACTGGATGACGGACAGTTTAAACTCTGGTTCCAACCACAATATTCAGCTGCATCAGGAGACCTGGTTGGCGTAGAGATTTTATGTCGCTGGGTAAAGGAAGATGGACAAATTATTCCTCCTTCTGTTTTTATTCCGGTTGCAGAAAAAAATGGTTTTATTAGACAACTGGATGAAGAAATCTGGACAAAAGCATTTGCCATAGTTCGAAAATGGCTGGATGAAGGTATAGAACCAGTACCGGTATCCATCAATATTTCCCGTGTAAGTCTTGAGTCAGATAAACTTTACTATATAATTAAACGTCTTAAAGAAAAATACGATATTCCGGAAAGACTTGTTCATTTTGAAATAACTGAAAGTGCATCAATTAATTCGCAGTTTATGTTGAATCTACGAATCCAGAAACTGCGGGATCTTGGCTTCTTAATTGCCATGGATGATTTTGGAAGCGGTTATTCTTCCTTAAATTCGCTAAAAGATATGCCTATTGATATTTTAAAACTTGATATGGGCTTTGTATGTGGCGATGACAGCTTGAATCGTGGTGGCACAATAATTAATTATGTAGTTCGTATGGCACAGGGGCTTGAATATATTACGGTTGCCGAAGGCGTTGAAACACAGGAGCAGGCAGATTTTTTACGAAGTATAGGTGTAAATGTTTTTCAGGGCTTCTTTTATGCAAAGCCTATGCCGGAAGAAGAGTTTCTTGAATTATTAAAATCTGGAAAACGACAGGCTTCTGTTATACGTCCACGCACTTTTGGACAGATTGATATTCGAAAATTCCTTACACCAGATTCTTCAGAAAGTCTTATGTTTGAAGATTTTACAGGCCCTGCTGCAATTATTGAATATGATGATAAAACCAATGCTATTATGCTTATACGGGCAAATCATAAATATTTAAAACTTTTTGAACTCGAAGAGCTGTCTTTTGCAGATGTTAAAAGACAGCTCAGGAATCTAGTAGGGAAAACTTCCAGCGAGCTGCTTATTAATGCAATAAAAGAATCACTCAGTAAGAATATTGAAACTACCTGTGATTCAGAGGTGAGAACCTTTATAAAGCAGAATCCATTGTGGATAAAGACTCATATTTGGGAAATAAGTCATAACGGCCAGAAACATTCGCTATATCTGCTTGCAGAAGATATCACAAACGAAAAAATATCAGAAAGTACTCTGGAACTTTCAAATAATCAGCTTGCAATGCTCATGGATAATTCGCAGGTTGGTTTATGTCTTATGCATACCGAAGTTGATTTTAAACATATTATAACTGGTATAAGAACCCGTGTTCTTAGGGTAAACCAGACTTTCCTTGATATATCAGGTTATTCAGAAGAAGAAGTTCTTGCCTGGACAGAAAAAGAAGCCATGAATGTAATTCATCCGAGAGACCGTACAGGCTTTAAGGTTGCTATGGTAAAGGCATTCCTTGGTAAATTTAAAAAGCCGTATTCTTATGACTATCGTGCCATAAAGAAAGACGGCTCTTATAGAAAAGTAAGAATTCTTGTAACTGGTATTCAGCAACCGGATAAATCCTTTATGCTGATTACCAATTATATCTTACTGGATTAGTCTCGTCATTGCGAGAATTGAATAGCCCCGTCATTGCGAGGAGCGCAGCGACGAAGCAATCCATTAAGCATTCTTCTTGCTCATTGGACGAACAAGGAAGCAGCTCAAACACATAGCTACTGCATACAAAATTGTTGTAACAATAAGTACGTTCTGGTATCCAACAGGATTAGCCTGTACTCCGTGAACATCAATAAATGCACCTGTGTGCTTTACAATGAATGAAGCCATCTGGTTACCTGTAAGACCAGCAAATGCCCATGCAGAAAGTGTAATTCCGTGAATAGCAGAAATATTACCCATTCCGTAGTGGTCAGAAAGGAGGGTAGGAACGTTAGAGAATCCTCCACCGTAGCCTGCGTTTACAATGAAAATCAATGCAAGAACGAATACGATAAGAAGTGTATTTCCAGCTCCGTTTGCAATTCCCTTTGTAAGAAGAACAATTACAGTTGAAACAATTGAAAGTGTGAAAATCAACTTATAGATTGTGTTGCGGTCTTTAAGTTTATCTGCCCATGCAGAGAAACCAAGACGTCCGCCTGCGTTGAACAAAGCTGAAATTGTAGAAATGATTCCGGCAAAAGCTCCGAGTCCTACGCACTTTACAATCATCTTTTCCTGAGAAATGATTGCAAGACCACAAGTGATGTTGATATAGAACATAAGCCAGATTCCAATGTAAGAAGCAATAGGTTCTGTCTTAAGAGTTGCAATAATTCCTTCATCTTTTGATTTTGTCTGTGGTTCAACCCAGCCTTCTGGTTTAGCAAGAATAAGGTGACCAATGAACATCATTACAAAGTAAACAGCAGCAAGAATATAGAACATTTTGTAAATGCCAGTTTCGCCCATGTTATCGAGCATTCCCTGCATGATAGGAGAAGCAATAGCTTTTGCTGCTCCAAAGCCTGCTACAGCAAGACCTGTTGCAAGACCTTTTTTGTCTTTGAACCAGAGCATAAGTGTTTTTACTGGAGAAAGATATCCGGTACCAAGACCTACACCCATAATAAAACCATAACTGATGTAGATTCCTACAAGAGAAAGAACGCTGTGCTGATGATTTCCACCATACCAGATGAAAAAACCTGTTCCAGCCATACCAAGTGCAAAAGTGATAGATGCAATTAAAGAAGACTTGTGGATGTTTTTTTCTACAAGACCACCAAGGAAGGCAGCTGACATACCAAGGAAGAAGATTGCAAAGCTGAATGCCCATTCTACAGCGCCTTTAGAAAAGCCGATGTAGTTTGCAATTTCCTGACTGAAGATAGACCAGCAGTATACAGTACCGATACTGCAATGGAGAAGAAGAGCCGGGATTGCACCACGGATCCATTTGTTCTGAATGTTTTTCATTTTTTTATAATTCCTTAGGACTAAAAGTATTGAATACTATTTTATCAATCTTTAGAACTTTGTTCTATATCCTATATCAAGTGAAAAACCACGTTCAGAGTGACCATTCATAAATTCTTTAATGCGTGCTGTTGCCTGCATGTGTAATTCACCCGAAAGGAAAGTTGTTGTGAAGTAAGGTGTAATATTTATATTGTAGCCGTTTTCTGTCAGATTCATAAAATCTTTAATATCAGTAAAATACTTTCCCGTAAAAGAAGCACAGATATGGGTTCCGTAAGTTATCTGGTTGGATCCCATAGTTGATGCTTCTCCGTAAATGTTTACATCAGCTCCAAGTGTGTCATCAACAAAAAGAAGTTTGTCTACAGTTGCCTGAGGCAAACTGAAAACACTGATGTTAAGATGTCCGTTTCCTAAACGAAGTCTAGGTTCAACCAGAAGGTAGACTTCTTTAGGATCAATAATTGAGCTGTCCTGTTTTTTTGTAAAGCTTGCATTATAAATACCCGCCTGAATAAAAAGCGAATTTGTAAAGTTGTTTCCAAGCAGAAGGGTAGTACCAGCATGCCAGTAAATTTTTTCTACGGCAATAATTACATCTTCTCCACGATATTTATCTGCAAGAGGAACGCCAATGCCACCTGCAAAGTCAAGAGTCAGATAGCGGAGTACAGTGGCAAAACGCAGGTCTGTATTGAAAACATAATAGTCTTCATCTTCATGATTCATATAGAGGTATCCGCCAAAGGCAATCGGTTCATTGTACAGTTTGATGATATCAGAAACACCTACACCAAAATGAGGGTAAAGAATTGACCCTGCAAGACCAAGGTAGCTTTCTGTAATTTTTGAGCCTATAGGTTTAATGTTAAAATATCTCTGAAGGAATACATCAGAACCAATAGGGTCATAAGTTCCCATAAAGGCACTGAAGTAGTTTGCGCTCGTGTACATATTTCCGCGCATAATCAAAGAAAGTTCATCAATCTGGAATTTTGCATCTGTAGCATGAAAAATAGACTCGCTTAATAAATCACCTGTATTAATGGAAAATTCCAGATGGCTCCAGAGATTTTGTGAAAAGTTAAACTGTCCTGCAAAAAATGCCTGGAGTTTGAGGTCTGGGTCAAAAGATTCTGTTTCTTCCGGATTAGCCGCATAGTTTAATTTTCCGCCAGCATATCCGGAAAAGGAGGTTGCAGCAAACAGTCCAGAGGTAATAAAAAAGGCTGCTAATATAGAAATAAAATGCTTTGCTTTCATGATTGTCTTCATAATATAAAACTCCTGCTTCTTTATCGGCATAAAATATATGTTACATTAGAAAAAACGCAAAAATCAAGATAAAAAGAAATTTATCATAAAAATAAGTTTTCGCTTGAAATCTCNTGATTTTCGAGTTATAATAGTTCTATATGAGTGATTATCTTGACCCGAATAACGAAGAACTGTTGAAAGACTTCTTCGCAGAAGCAGAACAGCAGGTAGAACAGCTGGAGAGTAATATTCTCGTTATTGAAAATGATCCTTCAAATCACGAAGCGATTGATGAGATATTCCGTGCCGCACATACACTAAAAGGCGGTTCTGCAACAGTAGAAATGATGGAGCTTTCTCACTTTACGCATATTGTAGAAGATGTGCTTGATGAGATTCGTTCGGACAGGCTAAAGGTTGATGAAGATGTTGTAGACCTTCTTCTTACTTCCATTGATGTAATCAAGGCAATGCTTGAAGCCCGCCAGAACGGAAGTGTTTACGAAGAAAACATTGACTCTATTGTAGATAAACTTCATGGTTATATTCCTCAGAGTGGTGGAAAGGCACCTGCAAAGGCCGCTTCAAAACCGGCTCCTGCTGCACCAAAACCGGCACCGGTTCAACAGCCTGTTGCTGCAGCACCCGCTGCCTCTTCTTCAATTATACTTCCTTCAATCACAGAAGAAGATTTTGCAGAGTTAAAGCAGACTTGTGAAGGAAATCAGAAACTCTGGTGTATTGCAGTTAAATTCGATGAAAGCAATCCTATGAATACGGTTGGTGGCATTCAGGTATTTGCCGCCCTCAAAAATGTAGGAAATGTGCTTAAAACCGTTCCAGACTTTGATGCTCTTTACGAAGATCAGTTTTACGAGAATGTTTTCTATTATTTGGCTACAGATGCTGAAGGTCCCGAAATCGAAGACTGTGCCTTTTTGAGTGATGTTACTCTTATTACAGATGCTCATCTTCTCGAAGACTATACTACAGGAACAGAAGCAGATCCTTCTGTTGCAAAGGCAGTAGAAGCAGCTGCACCAAAGGCTTCGGCTCCTAAAACAGCCCCAAGTGCTCCTGCTGCTTCAGCTCCAATTACTCCATCAGACGATGTGCCTGCAGGAAAAATGTCTTCTGCACAGGAAGAACTTCTTGGTGACATTCTCAATGACAATGTACTTAAGCCAGAGCCTAAGAAAGAAGAAAAGAAGCCGGAACCAAAGAAAGAAGCTGGTGCAGCTCACGCACAGCAGGGCTCAATCCTTCGCGTAGACTCACGCCGCATTGATAATCTTTTGAATCTCGTTTCAGAGGCTGTTATCAATAAAGCATCTTTCAACCAGCTTGCAATGCAGAATGCTGCTGAGCTTTCTCACTTCCAGTCAATCGAAGCAGAGTATAAGGAACGCTTACATAGTCTCTTTGATAAGTTACCAGATTATATGGAACAGATTAAAGAGGGTGCTTCTTCTGTAGAAATCAGAAAGAATATTATGAAAGAATATGGCTCACTCAGCAATATGTTTGATGAGTATGAATCAGAAGCAAAGGGAATTTCAGGTAAGTTCCGTTCTTATACACAGAACCTTGGAACAATTGCCAGCGATCTTCAGGAAGGCGTAATGAAAATCCGAATGGTTCCTATCAATCAGATTTTCAGCCGCTTCCCACGCGTAGTCCGCGACCTTCAGCGTGACCTTAATAAAAAAATTGACCTTGTAATTGAAGGTGAAGAAACAGAACTTGATAAGTCTGTAGTAGAAGATTTGCTCGATCCAATCATGCACTGTGTACGTAATTCTGTAGACCATGGTATTGAAACTCCGGAAGTTCGTGCTGCTGCAGGAAAGCCTGAAACAGGTACAATTCTTCTTAAAGCTTCAAACGAAGGTAACCAGATTGTTATTGAAATAAAAGATGATGGTGCTGGTATCGACGTAGAAAAGGTTCGTAAAAAGGCTGTAGAACGCGGTCTTATTCATCCGGATAAGGCTGTTACAGAGCAGGATGCCTATAATCTTATTATGCAGCCAGGCTTCTCTACTGCAGATAAGATTTCAAATATTTCTGGTCGTGGAGTAGGTCTTGATGTTGTAAAAACTATGATTAACAACCTTAAAGGAACAATTTCCATTAACTCTGCAAAGGGTAAGGGAACTTCCTTTATCATCAAATTGCCGCTTACTCTTGCAATTATTCAGGGCTTGCTCGTTCGCGTTGGAAAAGAAGTTTACTCAATTCCAATTGCAAACGTAATTGAAAGTCAGTGCATTAATATTTCGGAAATCAACCATATTGATAACTACGAAATTATGAATGTACGTAATGAAGTAATCAGTGTATTGCGTCTCTCTCGTTTGTTCGGAATTAAAGAATCTGTTCAGACTGATGAATGCTATATTGTAATTGTTGGTTCACAGGAAAAGAAAATTGGTGTAATGGTAGATGCACTTATTGGTGAAGAGGATGTTGTAATTAAGCCTCTGAAAGACCAGTTCACTAATTCTCCTGGAATTGCCGGTGCATCTATTCTTGGTGATGGTTCTGTTTCGCTGATTATCGATGTTAGTCAGCTTCTTGAGCTCGGTGTAAAGCAGGAACTTCTTGCACAGGCTCAGGAGCAGGCTCAGTACATGCAGTAATAGAGGTGTTTTTATATGAGTGCAGAAAATGAGACTTTAGTTGCGACAGAAATTGCCGCTCAACTTGAAGAAAAAAAAGAAAATGCCGCTATAGTTGATTTTAAGATGGTAACTTTCTCTCTTGCGGATAAAGATTATTCTATTGACATTATGCATGTAAAGGAAATTGCAAAGGCTGGACGTTTTACTTACGTTCCGAATACACTTCCTTTTGTGCTTGGTGTTTATAATCTTCGCGGTGAGATCATTCCTATTCTTGATTTGAGAATCTTCTTCAACATTGAGGTTCCGCCTCGTGATGAAAATAAACTTGAGAATATGCTTATTCTTCAGGTAGAAGATCAGAAATTTGGCGTTGTCGTTGACAAAATTGACAAGGTAATTGGTGTTCAAAAGAGTACAATTCAACCACCTCATCCTTTGTTTGGCGACATCAATATTAAGTATATTGACGGTGTAGTTGAAAGCAATAATCGCCTCTACGTTTTGCTTGATATAACCCGTATCTTCTCGTCAAAAGAAGCTGCCGAAGCAACTGTGCCAGGAACTCCTTTTGAAAAACCTCAGAAAATCGTAAAACAGCCACAGCAGAGTGCACCTGTACCGAAGGCACAGGCAGCAGCAATAGTTCAGGGAGAAATGGTAAAATCTCCTGCTGATATTGCAAAGAGCATTTCTGGTGGTAACTCCGATACAGAAGAAGAATCTTCTGTAGACATTAAATTTATTAGCGAAAGCCTTCTTACCTATAAGAATTTCACTGTGTCTTCAGTGAATTCATCTTGGGTAAAGCACAGATATTCAGAATGGTCTAAGGAGACTAAAAAGAATCAGCTTCAAAATTCTGAAGATGCAGATTCATTCCTTAAAACTTTCTGGTCACAGTTCACTGGCAGCTGGTGGTCAAAAGAATATGCTGATGCTTTGTTTAAGATTCTTCCTGATAATGCAGCAAAGCAGATTGTTGTATGGAATCCTGGCTGTGGAAAAGGCACGGAAACATATTCTCTGGCATGTGTTCTCAAGAAGCGTTATCCAGATGCAAAAATCAGAATTTATGCACAGGATATAGATCTTCTGAGTGTTTCAAATGCAGGGCTTATGTCTGTTCCAGCAAATCTTGCTTCAGATTGGTATGCTTCTTATTTGACAAAAAAAGCAAATGGCGAGTATACTTTTAATCAGGATATTAAAGACAGCATAATGTTTGAGTACCACGACTGCAAGAACACAAATGCACTGCCTATGGTAGACATTATTTTTGCGCGCGATATTCTTTCTCTGCTGGATGAAAAGGCTCAGGAATCTGTAGTTGCAGACTTTATTGAAAAGATGAAGGGTAATGCAATTGCAATTATCGGTGAAAACGAAGCGATGCCAGATTCCTTTAGTTTTGGTGAGAATGCTGTTGGTACGCTTGTGGCGTATACAAAGGATTAAATAAGCAAATTAAATAGGAGATTAAGATGCGAGTAGAGTATATTAACCCGTTTGTNTGAAACTTCATTCCGTGTACTTCAGGAGGTACTCGGAGGTGCAGAGGTAAAACGCGGTGATTTGTATTTGAAATCAACTGCTATGCCTGTAATGGGTGTTGCTGCATTGGTTGGTCTTGCTGGAGATGTAGAAGGCCGTGTTCTTTTTGACATGACTATGGAAACTGCATTGAATATTGCATCTGCAATGAACGGTGAGACTCTGCCGGAATTTGATGATTTGGCTAAAGCTACTATCAGCGAGCTTGCAAACCTTATTACAGCTCAGGCTGTAACAAAGCTTCATGAGCTTGGCTTCAGATTCGACCTTACACCACCAGCACTTTTTGTTGGTCAGAAAATGGAGATTGCAGCGCTTGGTGGAACTACAGACAGTGTAGAGGCACTTATCGTTCCTCTTATTTCTGATTGTGGTAAAATTGAAGTAAACGTTTCTATCAGGGAACGTGCATAAAATATTCTAAAGGAGTAAGAACATGAAAACAACAAACGATTTTCCAACAATCAA
>CAMNIU010000001.1 GCA_946540605.1 uncultured Treponema sp. | reverse complement strand
GCACAAAGGAAAAGTCCTGCGATAAATGCAGGGTACATATTCTGCATTGTTGCTGAGAATACTGTTTCTGCATCTCCAAAGTTTGTAATGCCTGGAATTGCGATATCTGCGCCTGTTCCAAGAATTGTTCCGTGCTTAAAAAGATATACCGTTCCCAATGTACCAATGATGAAAGTTCCAACGTAAGAAATAATCATCCATGAAATACCGATGCGGCGAGCCTTTTTAATTTCTGTATTTGAACGGATTCCCATGAAGCGAACGATAATGTGTGGCATACCAAAATAACCAAGACCCCAGGCAAGAGCTGAAACAATGCTCATTCCCTTATATGTCTGATTAGCGGTGAAGGCATTTTTCATTGCTTCCCCAAATTTTCCTGTAATTGCTTCTGCCTGGAAATTCTGTACGCTTGAAACTGCGTTACCAACTCCTCCAAGTGCAAATACTGCTACGATTGCTGAAATTACAAAAGCAATGAAAATCAACATTCCCTGTACAAAGTCAGTTGAACATACGGCTGTGTATCCTCCTGTAATTGTATAGCANGAGAATTACTACAAGACCGATTGCAAGACCTGCGTGGTAAGGAAGTCCGAATACTGAATTGAAAAGTTTAGCGCAGGCAACAAAACCTGAGGCTGTGTAAATTGTGAAGAACAAAACAATGAAGATTACTGATACAATTGAAAGTACATGTGACTTGTCTTTGAAACGGTTAGAAAGGAATTCTGGAATTGTGATTGAGTCACCAAAAGTGATTGAACACTTGCGTAAAGGCTTTGCAATAAAGAGCCAGCTTAAATAAGTTCCTAAAATTAAACCTAAAGCTGTCCAGAAGGTTTCTTTTACACCACCAAGGTAGCAAAGACCAGGAAGTCCCATAAGGAGCCATGCAGAAGAGTCTGATGCTTCAGCCGAAAGTGCTGTTACCCAAGGACCTGCTTTACGACCGCCAAGGAAGAAATCAGAAGATGTAGTGTTTTTGTTAGCATTTCTGAGTCCGATGTAAATCATAAATCCAAGATAAATTACAAAAGCAATAATCTTGGCAATTAATTGTGAAGACATGTACGTACCTCATTTTTAAAGAATAATAAATTTCTTTATTATAACTGTTTATTTTGTTCTTCTCAATAGTAATATTTTTACAATTCTTCTATAATATCAGTATTATGAGTAAAAAGCTTGTGTTTTCAGCTCCTGCAGAAAAATGGGAGCATTATCTTCCTTTGGGAAATGGGCGTCTGGGGTGTATGGTTAAGGCTCACCCTTGTAATGAAGTCATTCAGCTTAATGAAGAAGGCATATGGTCTGGTGGACCTCAAAATAGATTAAATCCTGATGCTCAAAAAAATCTTGCAAAAGTTCGTCAGCTTGTAAAAGAGGGACGGGTACTTGAGGCTCAGGCCCTTGGTTTTGAAACAATGAGCGGTATGGGCTTTAATGAACGGGTTTATCAGACTGCCGGTGATTTTAAGATTGATTTTTATTCAAAGGCCAACAGTGGTATTGCTGTGGGCTGGCCTTTGGCTCATAAGTTTGCACCGGAATGTCTGAACTCATATAAAAGTGAGCTGGACCTCGATAATGCCTGTGCAGTTATTTCTTATAAAGATGATGAGGGAGTTACTTTTACGCGTCGCCTATGGGCTAGTGCAGTTGATGATGTGATTTTTATGCATGTTACCTGCGACAAGCCTGGTGCCCTTAATTTTTCCGGATATCTGGACAGAGGAATATGGAGTGACAGTATCAGGGCTGATGACGGCTTTATTTTTCTTGAGGACTCGCACGGTATTCCCTTTTGTGCTGGTGCTGGTGTAATGGCGAGCGGCGGGGAGTGTGGTGTGAGGGGGCATTGCCTTTATGGTGAGGGCTGCGATGAAGCTTTATTTTTTATTGATGTAAGAGCCTGGCAGTGGGATAAAAGTGCTGTTGATAAAAAGGCTTACGAAAAATTGATTCGTAAAAACACCTGGAGCGGAATGTGTAAGGCACGGCTAATGAAGGTGCGCGAATATGTGAAGGCGCGCGGAGTTGGGGTAGCTGCAGAAGATTATCTTGGCTGGCATATTGTGGAATGGAAAAATTACTGGGAGAGATTCGGGCTGGAAATTGGTGAGAAGGCTGTGGCTGACGGAAATACACAGAGTGTGGCTGCGCTTTCAACACCTGAGCTCTTGCAAAAAGCCGCCCCTTCAAATGCTGAGCTTGTGAATCTGTATGCGGCATTTTCCCGTTACCTTATGATTAGCGGAAGCCGAAAGCCTGGAGTTTTGCCGCTTACCTTGCAGGGGCTTTGGAACTGCTACATGGATCCGCCATGGGGAAGTAAGTATACAATCAACATTAATGCGCAGATGAATTACTGGCCTGCAAATATGGCGGGGCTTTCTGATTGTGAACTGCCGCTTTTTACACTGCTTGAACGTGCATACGACCGTGGTGTTCTTGCGGCCCGCGAATTATATGGTTGCCGCGGTTATGTTCTTCATCACAATACAGACTTTTGGGGTGATGCGGCTCCTCAGGATTCATGGATTCCTGGCACTTACTGGGTCCTTGGGGCTGCCTGGCTTGCAACTCATATTATTGAACATTTTGAATATACAATGGATAAGACTTTCCTTGCGCGTTACTACTATCTGATGCATGAGGCAGCACTTTTCTTTGTAGATTTTCTTGTTCCTTGTGATTTGAATGCGCCTGATGGAAAGCCTTATCTTGTTATTAACCCGAGCCTTTCGCCGGAAAATTCTTACGTAACTAAAGCCGGTGAAACAGGTGCATTTTCAGAAGGCTGCGAAATGGACAATATGATTCTCGAACATCTTTTTGTGGGAATCCAGAAGGCAAGAAGTGCGCTTGGAAGTGCTGCCTGCAATCAAAAAGGAAAAACATATAAGGATGAAGATTTTGCTTCTTTTGATTATGTGCTTGCTCACTTAAAAAAGCCATCGCTCAATTCTGACGGCTCTCTTATGGAATGGAACAGGGAAGTAGAAGAAGTGGAACCGGGGCATCGTCACATCAGCCATCTTTATGGACTTTTCCCGGGACATACAATCACGATAGAACGAACTCCAGAACTGGCAGAAGCCTGCAAAAAAACTTTGCAAAAACGTCTGAGTAACGGTGGCGGTCATACCGGCTGGAGTCAGGCCTGGATTATAAACTTCTACGCCCAGCTTGGAATGGGAGACGAAGCTCTTTCTTCTATTATTAAGCTCTTTCAGCATTCAACGCTGCCAAATCTTTTGGATAATCATCCGCCATTCCAGATTGACGGAAACTTTGGAACCCTTGCAGGAATTATCAGACTGCTTGTTCAAAGTGAATTTGATGAAGAGGGGAATGTTCATGTCAAGTTGCTGCCGGCATTACCAAAAGAACCTGCCTGGCAATCAGGATGTATTCGCGGAGTGGCAATAAAAGGCGGATACACAATTGATTTTGAGTGGAAGGATGGGAAGGTAGTGAGTTATCATTTGATTCCAGGAACCTTTGCAATTGAGGCAAATAAAGTAAGGATTAAATAGATTGCCACGTCGCTTCGCTCCTCGCAATGACAATTATCGTCATTGCGAGCCACAGGCGAAGCAATCTACATTTTGCCGGTAATAGGCGAGGCACTTTTTCATAAGCTGGCCGGCTATGGGTGACCATTTTATAAATAATACTCTGGTTAATATTCTGCATGTAGTTTGTGAAAACGGCACTGACCAGCTTCAGATGATAAGAATCAGTATTGCGTAGACACTGTCATTTATTCTGGTTTTGATTTTCTATTTTTATTCAAAATAACATAAAAATCAGGTTCAAATCAGTGAATCTATTGAATAAAAAATTGATTTCTGCTATATTCTTTGATACGTATTTAGACTTTAGGTGAGGTGGCGTCTAATCCCCGTTTTACGCTGACCAAGCGGTCTGAATCACGAGTCTTTTGCAGATCGGATTCTGTTTCCTTGTTCCACTGCATCGGGCGATTTATAACGAATTATTTTAATAGAGGTATTTTATGTACGCAACTATTGAATTTAAGGGCAAGCAGTACAAGGCTGAAAAAGATGTTGTCCTTACAGTAGATAAGCTTGATGCTGAAAAAGG